>NZ_JAHUTH010000008.1:0-303161 GCF_025376855.1 Variovorax endophyticus | reverse complement strand
GCGGTAGACCTTGCTGGTCGGGATCACCTCGAAGTCGACGCGGCACTCGAAGCCCTGCTGGTCGCTCGCGTCGCCCACGTCCTGCAGGTGCAGCCGCGCGTCTGTCACCAGGTACTGCCGGTTGGCCTCGTCCTGCGGATGGCGCTCGAGTTCGAGCAGGCAGCCCGGCACCACGGCGCGCAGGTTGCCCGAGCCGCTGGCGCGCTCGCCGCCGACGCCGGCCTCCTGCATGCGCACGCGCGCCAGCTGCTCGCCCTCCGACTCGACCACGTAGTCGCCGGGCCAGCCGTAGCGCTCGCGGTCGCTCTGCGCGGTCTTGCGCGGCATCGCGCTGACCTGCTGCAGCCGCGCCTTCGGCCGCTGGAAATCGAAGTCGTCGGTGACCCAGCGCCCGCTCTGCAGGCATTCGGCGGCCTGGAAGCTGTCGCAATGCTCCTCGGCGATGGTCTCGTCGGCACCGCGGAACGGCACCTTGCGGTAGGCGGCATTCGCGTAGGGCTGGTGCGAGGACATGTCGTCCACGATCACCAGCTTGTGCGAATCCTCGGCGTGCTCGAAGTAGTAGTACAGGCCCCACTCGTGCAGCAGCCGCGCCACGAAGTCGTGGTCGCTCTCGCCGTACTGCACCTGGAACTCGCGCGGCGGATAGCTCTGCGTGGCGCGCAGCTCGAATGCGAAACCGTAGCTGCCGAGCACCTCCTGCACGATCTCGAGCACGCTCTTGTTCTGGAAGATGCGGTAGTCGCTGGTGCGCACCGCCAGCGTCAGCCAGGGCTCGATCACCGCCTCGTAGAGCGCGCGGCGGTTCTCCAGGCGCAGGAAGCGCATGCGCGTCACCAGCCCGGAAACGTGCCGCTTGCTGCCACCCGCGCCTGGGCGGCCGTCCAGCACGATGTGGGCCGTGAGCGTTTCGCCCACCATCGGCTTGATGTCGACGTTGGCCGCCTGGCGCGGGCTGTGGCCCGGGGTTTCGGGGGTCGCGAGCACCAGGCTGTAGCGGAAGAGCCGGCTCAACCCCTCCTCGCCGTCGATGGACACCGGCTGGAGGGCCGGCCGCCCCCCGAGCATGGGCATGGCCGCACAGCTGGCGTCGAGGATGCAGCCGGCCTGCGAGGAAGCAATGGGCATGAAGTTGGATGTGTCCCGTGATGCGATGAGGCGCCGGATCGTGGACACGATGACGTCATCTTTGTTTCTTCTTTTAACTTTCTGGATCAGTCTACGAAGAGCCGCCTTTGGGGGTCAAGAAGTCCTAAGTACTGCTTTCCCGCCATCGGCGCCCTCGATGTCCGGCGAAATTGTTCACGGGGCCGCGTGCTATCCTCGACGCAATTCCGTCCGCCGCACTCTGTCTTTGTCGAGGAGTGCGTGCGCGACGCGACACAAATCCAAGAACCCTCCGAGGACACCATGAGACTGATTTTGTTGGGCGCGCCCGGGGCGGGCAAAGGCACGCAGGCGGCCTTCATCTGCCAGAAGTACGGCATTCCGCAGATCTCCACCGGCGACATGCTGCGTGCCGCCGTCAAGGCCGGCACGCCGCTGGGCCTGCAGGCCAAGGCCGTGATGGATGCGGGCGCGCTGGTCAGCGACGACCTCATCATCAATCTCGTGAAGGAACGCATCGCCCAGCCCGACTGCGCCGAAGGCTTCCTGTTCGACGGCTTCCCGCGCACCATTCCGCAGGCCGACGCGATGAAGGCCGCGGGCGTCAAGCTCGACTACGTGCTCGAGATCGACGTGCCCTTCGGCGACATCATCGAACGCATGAGCGGCCGCCGCTCGCACCCGGCCTCGGGACGCACCTACCACCTCAAGTTCAACCCGCCCAAGGTCGAAGGCAAGGACGACCTGACCGGCGAGGAGCTGATCCAGCGCAAGGACGACGAGGAAGAGACCGTGCGCAAGCGGCTCGACGTCTACAGCCAGCAGACGCGTCCGCTGGTCGACTACTACTCGGCCTGGGCCAAGGCCGATCCGGCCGCCGCGCCGAAGTACCGCGCCATCCAGGGCGTGGGCACGGTCGAAGAGATCACGCAGCGCGCCCTGGCCGCACTCAGCAGCTGAGCCCCGGCTCGAATCGCGAGCCGCGCGCGGGCCCCGGGTCCCGCGACGCGGCTTTTTCTTTGCCCCCCGTTTTCAGATCAGCGCGAGCGTCAGCGCGATGCGCGCCTTGACCGGCGTCAGCGTGCCCGCGTCGCGCAGCTTGTCGCCCGGCTTCGCCAGGATGCGCCCCTGCGTGCAGCGGGTGGCGCGCAGCACCGCGATGCCGGCCTCCTGCGCCTCGAGTGCGGCCGCCTCGAGCGCATGGTGCAGCGTGCCGTTGCCGGTGGTCGCCAGCACGAGGCCGCGCAGCGGCGAGATGGCGGCGTCGTCGGCGCGCAAGGCACGGATCACCGCACCGCTCGCGCCCGCGTGGCTCATCACGATCTCCACGCGCGGCCATGCGGCTTCGTCCTCGGGAAGACGACCGAAGGCCGCGCCCGTTTCCGAAGCCGGCCAGTCGCGCACGCGCCGCACCTCGCCCTCCTCCACGTAGCCCACCGGCCCCGCGTCGCCCGCGTCGAAGGCATCGAGCCGGTAGGTGTGCACCTTCTGCACGTCGAAGGCACCGAGCACCGTGCCCGCGCAGACCGCGGTCACGCCCTGCGCATCCGGCGTCGCGGCCACGGCGATCGCGTCGCGCACGTTCTGCGGGCCGTCGGGCGACAGCGCGGAGGCCGGGCGCATGGCGCAGGTCAGCACGATGGGCTTGCGCGGCGCCAGCACCGACTGGAGGAAGAAGGCGGTCTCCTCGAGCGTGTCGGTGCCATGGGTGATCACCACGCCGGCCACGTCGGGCTGCGCCAGCCAGTGGGCGCAGCGCAGCGCCAGCGCGCGCCAGATCGCGAAGGACATGTCCTTGCTGTCGACCTGCGCCACCTGCTCCGCCGCCAGCGTCACGCCAGCGGGCGCCTCGATGCCGCCGAGCAGGTCGGCCACGCCCACCTCGCCAGCGGTGTAGCCGATGTTGTCGCCGCTGTTCGCCGCGCGGCCCGAGATGGTGCCGCCGGTGCCGAGCACCACCACGCGCCGCGGATTCGAGGGGGAAGAAGTCGCCATCGCTTGCCAACTTTGAAAAACTGGTTAAAAATACAGGTACTGGATGTTCAGCCAGTGCCGCAAGGAACCACCATGCAGTTCGCCGTGAAGCTTACCGCCCGCCAGCAGCAGATCCTCGATCTGATCCAGAGCGCCATTGCCCGCACCGGGGCGCCGCCCACCCGTGCCGAAATCGCGAGCGAGCTGGGCTTTCGCTCCGCCAACGCGGCCGAGGAACACCTGCAGGCGCTGGCCCGCAAGGGCGTCATCGAACTCGTGAGCGGCACCTCGCGCGGCATCCGCCTGAAGGGCGATGCGCTGCGCTCGCTGGCCGAGTCGCGCAACAGCCAGTTCTCGCTCTCGCTGCCCGGCATGGCTCAGCTCGCATTGCCGCTCATCGGCCGCGTCGCCGCCGGTTCGCCGATCCTCGCGCAGGAGCACGTCGACCAGACCTACTACGTCGAGAACACGCTGTTCCAGCGCCAGCCCGACTACCTGCTCAAGGTGCGCGGCATGTCGATGCGCGACGCCGGCATCATGGACGGCGACCTGCTCGCCGTGCAGGCCACCAAGGAAGCGCGCAACGGCCAGATCGTGGTGGCGCGCCTCGGCGACGAGGTGACCGTCAAGCGCCTCAAGCGCAACAAGCAGGTGATCGAGCTGCACGCCGAGAATCCCGACTACCCGACCATCGTGGTCCAACCCGGCGAACCCTTCGAAATCGAAGGCCTCGCGGTCGGCCTGATCCGAAACACCATGCTGATGTAGCCCCGCCGAGCCGGCCCGGCGGTCTGCATCGCCGAGCCGCTTCGCGGATCCGCATCCCGCATCCCCCATCCGGTCGCCGCAGGTGGCGGGCGTATGGCGCTTGGTCGCCATCACCCTGCTGCGCCCGATGACAACGAATCCTGCCTGTGTTCAACCTCAAACCTTCTTGGAGTTCACATGGGAATCGCCCTCCTCACCTTCGTCGATCTTTGGATGCCGCTGCAATCGCTCGCGAACCGCTGGCTGCCCGCCCGCCCCGCGCGCCGCAACGATGAGAGCCTGTGCGCCAGCGAGCTGCGCTACGTGTCGGTACGGCCGTCGCGCGCGGCTCGTGGCGATGGCGCCCCGAACGCATTCCCGGCCACGCCCGTGGCGCAGGCGCCCTCGCGTCCGCTGCGGGTGGTTCGTCTCGTCGATCGCCAGCAGGGCGGCGCGCGCAACAGCAACCGGGTGGTGATCTCGGGCCGGATGGCCGACGTGTGCGCCGAGCTCGATCGCCTCGCCGCGCTCGAAGCGCTCGAAGCACCCGCCGGGGCGGCCCGCCCCGCGCACCTGCACTGAAAGCGTCCTTCGGCGCGTCTCGCGCGCCGCCTCGGGGCCGGGTCCATAGGCAACCTCGCCCTTTGCCCGGCCTTCGAGCCGCTTCTCCGGTCTTCGCCCCGTTTTCGCCCCTCGAGGGCGGCAGGGCCGTATCCAAACGTTCTACGGCGCGCCGATTCCATGCTGCGAGGCACAATGGCATGCCATGAATATTGTGATCCTCGACGATTACCAGGATGCGGTGCGCAAGCTGCACTGTGCTTCGAAGCTCGATGCCTACGCAGCCAAGGTCTACACCAACACCGTCAAGGGCATCGGCCAACTCTCGGTGCGCCTCAAGGACGCCGACGTGATCGTCCTGATCCGCGAGCGCTCCCAGATCTCGCGCCAGCTGATCGAGAAACTCCCCAAGCTCAAGCTGATCTCGCAGACGGGCCGCATCAGCAGCCACATCGACGTGGCCGCCTGCACCGAGCGCGGCGTGGCCGTGGCCGAGGGTTCGGGCTCGCCGCAGGCGCCGGCCGAACTGACCTGGGCGCTGATCATGTCGGCCATGCGCCGGCTGCCGCAGTACATCAGCAACCTCAAGCATGGCGCCTGGCAGCAGTCGGGGCTCAAGTCGGCCTCGATGCCGCCCAATTTCGGCCTCGGCTCGGTGCTCAAGGGCAAGACGCTCTGCGTCTGGGGCTATGGCCGCATCGGCCAGCTCGTCGCGCGCTATGGGCAGGCCTTCGGCATGCAGGTGGTGATCTGGGGCCGCGAGGCGAGCTGCACCAAGGCACGCTCCGACGGCTTCCAGGTGGCGCAGAGCCGCCAGGAGTTTTTCGCGATGGCCGACGTGCTGTCGGTGCACCTGCGGCTCAACGACGAGACCACCGGCCTGATCACGCTCGAGGACCTCTCGCGCATGAAGCCGACCTCGCTGTTCGTCAACACCTCGCGCGCCGAGCTGGTCGAGTCCGATGCGCTGCTCGCGGCGCTCAACCGCGGCCGCCCCGGGCTGGCGGCGATCGACGTGTTCGAGAGCGAGCCGCCGCTGCAGGGCCATGCGCTGCTGCGCCTCGAGAACTGCATCTGCACGCCGCACATCGGCTACGTGGAGCAGGAGAGCTACGAGATGTACTTCGGCCAGGCCTTCGACAACGTCGTGAGCTTCATCAAGGGCAACCCCACCAACATCGTCAACCCCGGCGCACTGCAGGTCCGGCGGTGAAGCCGTGAGCCAGCCGGCGCCGAGGGGCGCGCTCTGGGCGCTGCTCGCCGGCAACTTCGTGATCGGCACCGGGGTGATGGTGGTGCCGGGCACGCTCAACGAGATCAGCGTCTCGCTCGATGTCAGCGCCGCCACCGCGGGCCAGCTGATCACGGCCGCGGCCTTCGTCACCTGCCTCGGCGCGCCGCTGCTCGCGGCCGCGGTGGCCGGCTGGGACCGGCGCCGGCTGCTGGCCCTCACGATGCTGTGGTACGCCGCCTGGCACGCGGTGTCGGTCTTCATGCCGAGCTTCGGCGCCCTGCTGCCGGTGCGCATGCTGGCGGTGATCGCGCCGGCCATCTTCACGCCGCAGGCCGCCGCCTGCGCCGGCATGCTGGTGCCGCCCGAACAGCGCGGGCGCGCGGTCACCTTCGTCTTCCTCGGCTGGTCGATGGCCTCGGTGCTGGGCCTGCCCATCGGCGCGCTGATCGGCGGCCATTTCGGCTGGCGCGCGGCCTTCCTCGCGATCTCGGCGCTCAGCATCGTGAGCGCGGTCTCGGTGTGGCTCACGCTGCCCAACGGCATCCGGCCAGCGGCGCTCACGGCCGCGGCCTGGGCGCGCGTGCTGCGCAGCCCGGTGCTGATGGGCATCGTCTCGATCACCGCGCTGCAGGGCGCGGGCCAGTTCGTGCTGTTCAGCTACTTCGGCCCGATCCTCAAGCAGCGCTTCGGCGCCGACGCCACCGCGCTGAGCCTGATGTGGGGCTGGTTCGGCGCCTGCGGCCTGCTGGGCAACATGGTCGTGAGCCGCGTCATCGACCGCGCGGGCGCGGGCCGCATGGTGCTCGCGACCACGGGACTGATCGCGCTGAGCCTGGCGCTCTGGCCGCTGGCGGACAGCCTGTTCTGGATCGCGGTGGTGGTCTCGCCCTGGGGCCTGGGCTGCTTCTCGACCAACTCGGCGCAGCAGGCGCGGCTGGTGGGCCTCGCGCCCGCGCTGGCGCCGGGCTCGGTGGCGCTCAACAGCTCGGGCATCTACATCGGCCAGGCCTTCGGCGCCGCGCTCGGCGGCTGGCTGCTGGCGCGCGACGCCATGCACTGGATGAGCTGGGTCGGGCTCGCGCTGCTGCTGGTCGCCATCGTGCTCAGCGCGAGCATCGACCGCAGCCGCCGGCCGGCCTGAAAGGCGCGGCGAAACCCCGTCGCACCGGCGCCCGCAGGCCTCCCCGAGAAACACCGGGGAAACCCTTCTCCCGCCAGACTGCAAAATCGCTGCTGCAGCGGACGGCGTGCGCACGCGCGCGGACGGCCCGCCCGATACCTCTCAACCTTTGAAAAACCCCAGCCACACATGACAGTGAACTACACCCGGATCGGCGTCGTCGGCGCCGGTGCCATGGGGCGCGGCATCGCCCAGATCGCGGCCCAGGCCGGCAGCGAGGTGCTGCTGCTCGACAGCTTCGAGGGCGCCGCGGCGCGCGGGCGCGATGCCATCGTCGCCCAATGGAACAAGCTGCACGAGAAGGGCCGCATCGACGAGGCCACGCGCGATGCCCGGATCGCGCGCGTGAAGATCGCCGATTCGGCGCAGGCGCTGGCCGGCTGCGATCTCGTGATCGAGGCCGTGGTCGAGAACCTCGAGGTCAAGCGCAAGCTGTTCGCCGAGCTCGAAGCCATCGTCGCGCCCGATGCGACGCTGGCCACCAACACTTCCTCGCTCTCGGTGACCGCGATCGCGGCCGGCCTCAAGCACCCCGAGCGCTTCGCGGGCTTCCATTTCTTCAACCCGGTGCCGCTGATGAAGGTGGTCGAGGTCGTGGCCGGCTTCAAGACCGCGCCCGAGGTCTGCACCCGGCTCGCGGGCTATGCCGCGCAGATGGGCCACAGCGCGGTGCAGGCGCAGGACACGCCCGGCTTCATCGTCAACCACGCCGGCCGCGGCTACGGCACCGAGGCACTGCGCATCGTGGGCGAAGGCGTGACCGACTTCGTGACCGTCGACCGCATCCTGCGCGAGCAGGCGGGCTTTCGCCTCGGCCCCTTCGAGCTGCTGGACCTGACCGCGCTCGACGTCTCGCACCCGGTGATGGAATCGATCTACCGCCAGTACTACGACGAGCCGCGCTACCGCCCGAGCGTGATCACCGCGCAGCGCCTCGCGGCCGGCGCGCTGGGCCGCAAGACCGGCGAAGGCTTCTACCGCTACGAGGACGGCGCCATGCAGCAGGCGCCCGAGGCACCGGCGCCGAAGCTCGACACCCTGCCCGCCGTGTGGGTCTCGCCACGCGCCGCGCGCCGCGCCGAGCTGCTGCGCCTGGTCAATACGCTGGGCGCGCAGATCGACAGCGGCGCCACGGCCTCGCCGCAATCGCTGATCCTGGTCGCGCCGCTGGGCTTCGATGTCACCACCGTCGCGGCCGTCGACCGCCTCGATGCCACGCGCACGGTCGGCATCGACATGCTGATCGACGACGCGGCCAGCAAGCGCCGCGTGCTCGCCACCAACCCCGCCACGCGGCGCGACATGCGCGACGCAGCCCACGCCCTCTTCGCGCGCGATGGCAAGGCGGTGAGCGTGATCCGCGACAGCGGCGGCTTCGTCACGCAGCGCGTGATCGGCACCATCGTCAACATCGCGGCCGACATGTGCCAGCAGCGCGTGTGCACGCCGGGCGACCTCGAGACCGCGGTGCAGCTGGGCCTCGGCTATCCGCGCGGCCCGCTGGCCATGGGCAACCTCTACGGTCCGACCAACATGCTCGAGGTGCTGTTCAACATGCAGACCGTCTACGGCGATCCGCGCTATCGCCCGAGCCCATGGCTGCGCCGCCGCGGCGCGCTGGGCCTGAGCCTGCTGCACGAGGAAGAGTGAGCCGCGACATGACCGCCGAACTCAAGAGCACGAGCGAAGGTCGCACCATGGTGCTGACGATCGCCAATCCCAGCCAGCGCAACGCGCTCGGCCCCGAGATCTATGCCGCCGGCATCGAGGCGCTCAACGGCGCCGAGAACAGCAGCGAGATCCGCAGCGTGGTCATCGTGGGCGAAGGCCCGTGGTTCTGCGCCGGCGGCTCGCTGCAGCGGCTGCAGGCCAACCGGCAGCGCGAGCGCTCGGTGCAGGCCGAGAGCATCGAGGGGCTGCACAACTGGATCGACTCGATCCGCACCTTTCCGAAGCCGGTGATCGCGGCCGTCGAGGGCCCGGCCGCGGGCGCGGGCTTCTCGCTCGCGCTGGCCTGCGACTTCGTGGTGGCCGCGCGCGACGCGGTGTTCGCCGCCTCGTACAGCAACGTCGCGCTGTCGCCCGACGGCGGCCTGAGCTGGCATCTCGCGCAGATGCTGCCGCGCCAGCTCGCGAGCGAATGGCTGATGAACGGCGAACGCATCGGCGCCGAGCGGCTGCATGCGCTGGGCCTGGTGAACACGCTGAGCGATCCGGGCCAGGCCCTGGCCGGTGCGCTCGCGCTGGCCGCCAAGCTCAACGAGCGCGCGCCCAACTCGCTCGCGAGCATCAAGGAGCTGCTGAGCGAAGGCCGCGGCGCCACGCTCTCGTCGCAGCTGAGCCAGGAGCGCGACCACTTCGTGCGCAACCTGCACCACGCCAATGCCGGCATCGGCATCGCCGCTTTCCTCGAGAAGAAGAAGCCCCAGTACGAGTGAGTACGCGTGACGGGCAGCGGCGCCTCGCGTCGCTCCCGTGACAACCCTACGCCTTTCAGTCGCCGACAGGACAGACCATGGACGACCCCATTCTTACCATCGAAGAACGTGAAGCGATCAACAGCGGTCGCTGGTTCTCTTCCCTCTCCCCTTCGCTCAGGCACGACATCCTCCGATGCGCATTCGTCAGACGGTACAAGGACGGCGACCTGATCGCCGCGCGCGGCGATCCGCCCGAGCACTGGATCGCCTGTGCCAAGGGCGCGGTGCGCGTGAGCTCCACGGCCGTCTCGGGCAAGCAGGTGACGCTGACCTACGTGGAGCCGGGCATCTGGTTCGGCGACGTGGCGATGTTCGACGGGGACCGGCGCACGCACGATGCCTATGCGCATGGCGACAGCACCATCCTGTGCGTGGCGCGCGCCGACTTCCAGAAGATCCTGGCCGCGCACGTCGAGCTCTACGAGGCGCTGATGCGCCTGCAGGCACGGCGCATTCGCACGCTGTTCGGGCTGGTGGAAGACCTCAACACCTTGCCGCTGCGCGCGCGGCTCGCCAAGCAGCTCATCCACCTGGTGCGCAGCTACGGCGTGCCCAACCTGGACGACGGCAGCCAGATGCGCATCGGCCTGCAGCTCGCGCAGGAAGAACTCGCGCAGCTGCTGGGCGCCTCGCGCCAGCGCGTGAATCAGGAACTCAAGACCATGGAACGCGAGGACATCATCCGCATCGAGCCGGCCGGACTGGTGGTGCTCGATCGCGCGGCGCTGATGCGCGTCTCGGAATCGGATCGATAGCATGAGCCAGGATTTTTCGAACTTCGTCGGCACCCGCGCGGTGTCGCAGCAGCACGCCTTCGACGTCGACGCGCTGTCGGCCTGGCTCGAGAAGAACCTCGAGGGCTTCAAGGGCCCGCTCACGGTCGAGATGTTCAAGGGCGGCCAGTCCAACCCGACCTACAAGCTGGTCACGCCCACGCAGAGCTACGTGATGCGCGCCAAGCCCGGCCCGGTCGCCAAGCTGCTGCCCTCCGCGCATGCGGTGGAGCGCGAGTTCAAGGTGATGAGCGGCCTGGCCGGCACCGACGTGCCCGTGCCGCGCATGCACTGCCTGTGCGAGGACGAGGCCGTGATCGGCCGCGCCTTCTACGTGATGGAGTTCATGCAGGGCCGCGTGCTCTGGGACCAGTCGCTGCCGAACATGAGCAATGCCGAGCGCAGCGCCATCTACGACGAGATGAACCGCGTGATCGCGGCGCTGCACACGGTGAAGTACGCCGAGCGCGGCCTCGCCGACTACGGCAAGCCCGGCAACTACTTCGAGCGCCAGATCGGCCGCTGGAGCAAGCAGTACGTGGCCTCGATCACGCAGCCCATTCCCGAGATGGACAAGCTCATGGAATGGCTGCCGGCGCACATGCCCGCGAGCGCGCGCGACGAGAACATGACCTCGATCGTGCACGGCGACTTCCGGCTCGACAACCTGATGTTCCACGCCACCGAGCCGCGCGCGATCGCGGTGCTCGACTGGGAGTTGTCGACGCTGGGCCATCCGCTGGCCGACTTCAGCTACCACTGCATGTCCTGGCACATCTCGGGCGCGACCTTCCGCGGCATCGCGGGCCTCGACCACGCGAGCCTGGGCATCCCGACCGAGAGCGAATACATCCGCAAGTACTGCGAGCGCACCGGCCTCACCACGCCCGAGGCGCTGGCGCCCGACTGGAATTTCTACCAGGCCTACAACCTGTTCCGCATGGCCGCGATCCTGCAAGGCATTGCCAAGCGGGTCGAGGCCGGCACCGCATCGAGCGAGCAAGCCGTGGCCTCGGGCCGCGGTGCCCGTCCCATGGCCGAAATGGCCTGGCAATTCGCGCAGCGAGCATGAGCCTCCCGGCCCTTCACGTCGCCCTCCGGCATGTGATCCGCCGCCCCTCGCGGGGGAGGCCCGGCCCGCTCGTGCGCTCACGAAACGCACAACGCACCCTGTGCGCACACGGCCGTACCGGCGGCTAGGCACCACCCGAGCCGCCCGCCCTTCACCCCCAACGGAGACCCCCATGGATTTCGAATACTCGGCCAAGACCAAAGACCTCCAGAAACGCGTCAGCGCGTTCATGGACGAGCACATCTATCCCGCCGAAGCCGAATACGCCGCCGAGCTCGCGGCCAACACGGCGGCCGGCAAGCGCTGGACCGCGCTCAAGACGGTCGAGAAGCTCAAGGACAAGGCCAAGGCCCAGGGCCTGTGGAACCTGTTCCTGCCGGTCGACAGCGCGGCCGCCTCGGGCTATGACGGCGCCGGCCTCACCAACCAGGAATACGCGCCGCTGGCCGAGATCATGGGCCGTGTGCCATGGGCTTCGGAAGCCTTCAACTGCTCGGCGCCCGACACCGGCAACATGGAAACCATCGCGCGCTACGGCTCCGAGGCCATCAAGGCACGCTGGCTCAAGCCGCTGCTCGAAGGCCAGATCCGCTCGGCCTTCGCGATGACCGAGCCCGACGTGGCCTCGAGCGACGCGACCAACATCTCGACGCGCATCACGCGCGAAGGCGACGAGTACGTCATCAACGGCCACAAGTGGTGGATCTCGGGCGCCGCCGACCCGCGCTGCGCCGTGTTCATCACCATGGGCAAGAGCGATCCCGAGGCGCCCAAGCATTCGCAACAGAGCATGGTGATCGTGCCGGCCGATGCCAAGGGCATCCGCATCGTGCGCCCGCTCAACGTGATGGGCTACGACGACGCGCCGCACGGCCACGTCGAGATGTACTTCGAGAACGTGCGCGTGCCGGTCGACAACATCCTGCTCGGCGAAGGCCGCGGCTTCGAGATCGCCCAGGGCCGCCTCGGCCCCGGACGCATCCATCACTGCATGCGCCTGATCGGCCTGGCCGAGCGCGCGCTCGAGCTGATGTGCCGCCGCGCTTCGTCGCGCGTCGCCTTCGGCAAGACCGTGGCCTCGCAGACCGTGACGCAGGAGCGCATCGCCGAGGCGCGCTGCAAGATCGACATGGCCCGCCTGCTCACGCTCAAGGCCGCCTGGCTCATGGACGTGGCCGGCAACAAGGTCGCGAAGAACGAGATCGCGATGATCAAGGTGGTGGCGCCTTCGATGGCCTGCCAGGTGATCGACTGGGCCATGCAGGTGCATGGCGGCGGCGGCATGTGCGACGACTTCCCGCTCGCCTACGCCTACGCCGGCGCGCGCACGCTGCGCTTCGCCGACGGTCCGGACGAAGTGCACCGCAACGCGATCGCCAAGTGGGAGCTGGGCAAGTACGCACCGGGCAAGGCCGAGGCCGAGATGCCGGTCACGCGCTTCTGAGCGAGCGCTTTTCCAAAAGAAAAGGGCGCGATCTTCGCGCCCTTTTCTTCTTCCGCCGGCGATGAAGGTTCAGAGCTTCTTCTGCATGAACATCGCGCTGCCGAAGGCCGGGTCGAGCTGGTAGTCGGCGAAACCTTCGCGCTCGTAGGCCTTGCGCGCGGACACGTTGCCCGACAGCACCTCGAGCGTGAGCTTGCAGGCACCGCGTGCGCGGGCCTCCTGCTCCACGCGCTCGAGCATGCGCTGCGCGAGCCGCTGGCCGCGGTGGCTGGGCGCCACGACCACGTCGTGCACGTTCACCAGCGGGCGGCAGGCGAAGGTCGAGAAGCCTTCCACGCAGTTGATCAGGCCGACCGGCTGCCCGTCGTCGTAGGCGAGCACGCTGAAGGCCTGCGGCCGGGCCGCGAGCGCGGCCGGCAGTTCGGCACGCACCTGCGCGCTCAGGGGCGTGCCACCACCGGCCGGATCGCGCGCATAGCCATCGAGCAGCTCGACCAGCGCCGCGGCCTGGGCGGGGTCGCGATAGTCGGCGAGCACGACCTCGATCGTCACTTCGCGCCTTCCACCGTGGCCACGAGGCGCCTGGCGCTGGCCTCGGCCACCTGCGCATCGCGTGCCTCGACCATCACGCGCAGCAGCGGCTCGGTGCCGCTGGCACGGATCAGCACGCGGCCGGCGTCGCCGAGCTCGGCCTCGATGCGCTTCGTTTCGCTGGCCAGGGCCGCGTTGTCCTTCCAGTTCTGGCCGGGCGCCAGGCGCACGTTGATCAGCGTCTGCGGGAACAGCACCACGCCTTCGAGCAGCTGCGCCACGCTCTTGCCGCTGCGCACGCAGGCCTGCAGCACCTGCAGCGCGCTCACGATGCCGTCGCCGGTGGTGTGGCAATCGAGCGCCAGCAGATGGCCCGAGCCCTCGCCGCCCAGCAGCCAGCCGTGCTTCTCGAGTTCCTCGAGCACGTAGCGGTCGCCGACCTTGGCGCGCACGAACTCGATGCCCTGTCCACGCAGCGCCACCTCGACCGCCTTGTTGGTCATCAGCGTGCCGACCACGCCGGCCGGCTTGTTGCCGCGCGCGATGCGCTCGGCCACCATCAGGTAGAGCAGCTCGTCGCCGTTGAAGAGGCGGCCGCTGGCGTCCACCAGCTGCAGCCGGTCGGCATCGCCATCGAGCGCGATGCCGTAGTCGGCCTTCTGGGCCGTCACGGCGGCGATCAGGGCTTCGGGGTGCGTGGCACCGAAGCCGTCGTTGATGTTGAGGCCGTCGGGCGTGCAGCCGATGCTCTGCACCTCGGCGCCCAGTTCGTGGAACACGTCGGGCGCCACCTGGTAGGCCGCGCCATGAGCCGCGTCGACCACCAGCTTCAGGCCGCGCAGGGTGAGGTCGTTGGCGAAGGTGCTCTTGCAGAACTCGATGTAGCGGCCGGCCGCGTCGTTGAGGCGGCGCGCCTTGCCCAGGCCGGCCGACTCGGCCCAGACCGGGTCTTCCTCGAGCGCGGCTTCCACCGCGAGCTCCCACTCGTCGCTGAGCTTGGTGCCCTGCGCGCTGAAGAACTTGATGCCGTTGTCGGGATAGGCGTTGTGGCTCGCGCTGATCACCACGCCGAGGCTGGCGCGCTGCGCGCGCGTGAGGTAGGCCACGCCCGGGGTCGGCAGCGGGCCGAGCAGCACCACGTCGACGCCGGCCGAGTTGAAGCCCGATTCGAGCGCCGACTCGAGCATGTAGCCCGAGATGCGGGTGTCCTTGCCGATCAGCACGGTCGGCCGGGCCTCGGTCTTCTTGAGCACGCGCCCCACCGCATGCGCGAGGCGCAGCACGAAATCGGCGGTGATCGGCGAACGGCCGACGGTGCCACGGATGCCATCGGTGCCGAAGTACTTGCGAGTCATGTTCTTGTCTTTTCTTTGGATGTTCGAAGGAATATTGTTGGAGAAAGCTGGCCCGGCTGCCGTGGCGATCCGATGGCTATGCGGCGGCCTTCATCGCGCGCCAGACCGCGAGCGCTGCGACCGTGTCGCGCACATCGTGCACGCGCACGATGGCAGCGCCATGATCGACCGCGAGCACGGCGGCCGCCACGCTGGGCACCCCGCGCTGCGCGGCCTGCTCGATACCCGTGACGGCGCCGATCGAAGATTTGCGCGACCAGCCCAGCAACAGCGGATGACCCGCGCCGAGCAGCTCGCGCTGCCGCGCCAGCAGCGCGAAATTCTGCGCCACGGTCTTGCCGAAGCCGATGCCGGGGTCGAGCGTGATGCGTTCGGGCGCGACGCCGAGCGCGCCCAGCGCGTCGAGCTGCGCGCGCCAGAAGTCCAGCACCCGCGGCACGACCTCGCCGTCCATCGGCGCGGCCTGCATGGTCTGGGGATCGCGGTGCATGTGCATCAGGCAGATGCCGCACGAGGGATGCGCGGCCACCGCCTCGCGCGCGCCCGGCTGGCGCAGCGCCCAGATGTCGTTGACGATGTCCGCGCCGAGGTCGAGCACCGCGCGCATGACCTCGGGCTTGTAGGTGTCGATGGAGAGCGGGACGTTCAGGCGCACCGCCTCGCGCACCACCGGCAGCACGCGCGCCAGTTCGGCCTCGAGCGGCACGGCGGGACTGCCGGGCCGGGTCGATTCACCGCCGATGTCGAGGATGTCGGCGCCCTCCTCCAGCAACTGCTCGCAGTGGCGCAGCGCGGCCGCGGTGGAGGCATGGGCGCCGCCGTCGGAGAAGGAGTCGGGCGTGACGTTCACGATGCCCATCACGCGCGGCTGCGCGAGGTCGATCGTGAAGCGGGAGGTCTGCCAGGAAGACATGGGGAGCGTCGTCATGCGGCGGCGACGGCCCGAACATGGAAAACGGGGCCTGAGGCCCCGTTGCTGTTTGATGCCAGACGCACTTCTCAGGCGGCGGTCGGCGAAGGTTCCGGATTCACGGCCGGCGTGCCGCCGTTGCCGCCACCGTTGCTGCCCGAGGGGGGCGTGCGCGGCGTCCAGTCCTTGGGCGGGCGCGGCTCCTTGCCGGCCATGATGTCGTCGAGCTGCTCGGAGTCGATGGTTTCCCATTCGAGCAAGGCCTTGGCCATGGCGTGCATCTTGTCGCTGTTCTCTTCGATCAGGCGACGCGCCAGCGCGTACTGGTCGTCGATGATGCGGCGCACTTCGGAGTCGACCTTTTCCATGGTCTGCTCGCTCATGTTGGTGGTCTTGGTGACCGAGCGGCCCAGGAACACTTCGCCTTCGTTCTCGGCATAGACCATCGGGCCGAGCGCATCGCTCATGCCGTACTTCATGACCATGTCGCGCGCCAGGTTGGTGGCACGTTCGAAGTCGTTGCTCGCGCCGGTGGTCATCTGGTGCATGAACACTTCCTCGGCGATGCGGCCACCGAACAGCATGCTGATCTGGTTCAGCATGTATTCGCGGTCGTAGCTGTAGCGGTCCTGCGCCGGCAGGCTCATGGTCACGCCGAGGGCGCGGCCGCGCGGAATGATCGTGACCTTGTGGACCGGGTCGCACTTGGGCAGCAGCTTGCCGATGAGGGCGTGGCCGGACTCGTGGTAGGCCGTGTTGCGGCGCTCTTCCTCGGGCATGACCATGCTCTTGCGCTCGGGGCCCATGAAGATCTTGTCCTTGGCCTTCTCGAAGTCCTGCATCTCGACCACGCGCGCATTGCGGCGGGCGGCCATCAGGGCGGCTTCATTGCAGAGGTTGGCCAGGTCGGCGCCCGACATGCCGGGCGTGCCGCGCGCGATCACGCTCGGGTTCACGTCCTGGCCCAGCGGGACCTTGCGCATGTGCACGCCGAGGATCTGTTCGCGGCCGCGGATGTCGGGCAGCGTGACATAGACCTGGCGGTCGAAACGGCCCGGACGCAGCAGCGCGGCGTCGAGGATGTCGGGACGGTTGGTCGCAGCCACGACGATCACGCCGAGGTTGGTCTCGAAGCCGTCCATCTCGACCAGCATCTGGTTGAGGGTCTGCTCGCGCTCGTCGTTGCCGCCGCCGAGGCCGGCACCGCGCTGGCGGCCCACCGCGTCGATTTCGTCGATGAAGATGATGCAGGGGGCGTTCTTCTTGGCGTTCTCGAACATGTCGCGCACGCGGGCCGCGCCCACGCCGACGAACATTTCGACGAAGTCGGAACCCGAGATCGAGAAGAACGGGACCTTGGCTTCGCCGGCGATCGACTTGGCCAGCAGCGTCTTGCCGGTGCCGGGCGGGCCGACCAGCAGCAGGCCGCGCGGAATGCGGCCGCCGAGCTTCTGGAAGCGCTGCGGGTCCTTGAGGAAGTCGACGACTTCACGCACCTCTTCCTTGGCCTCGTCGCAGCCCGCGACGTCGGCGAAGGTGACCGTGTTGTTGTTCTCGTCCATCATGCGCGCCTTGCTCTTGCCGAAGCTGAAGGCACCGCCCTTGCCGCCGCCCTGCATCTGTCGCATGAAGTAGACCCACACGCCGATCAGCAGCAGCATCGGGCCCCAGCTGACCAGCAGGGTCATGAGCAGGGAGCCCTCCTCGCGCGGCTTGACGTCGAACTTGACGTTGTTGGCGATCAGGTCGCCGACCAGGCCGCGGTCGAGGTAGGTGGCCGTCGTGCGGATCTTGCGGTCGTCGTTGGTGATCGCGACGATCTCGCTGCCGCCCTGGCCTTCCTGGATCGTGGCGCTCTTGATGCGGTTGCCGCGGACTTCCTCGAGGAAGTCCGAATAACCGATATTGCCTGCGCCGGCGGCGCCGCGGGTGTCGAACTGCTTGAACACAGTGAACAACACCATCGCGATGACAAGCCAGACGGCAACTTTGGAAAACCACTGATTGTTCAAACGAAGCTCCAGTCGAAAGCGCGTGACGGGAAGATGAAAATACGCGCTTGGGTACGCAGTTGCGCCCCATTTTAGGCTTTTCAAGCTGCGAAAAGCTCGGATTTCCCTAAAGCAGCCATAGCCTGACAAGGGTTTGGGCGGTTTTCGGTATCAACGCGTATCAGACGCCGGTTTTCAGGCCGATCCCGACCATGAAGGTCTCGGCCGAGCGATCGCGCGAGGCCTTGGGCTTGAACGGCTTCACGATGCGGAAATGGGCCTTGAAGAGCTTCACGAGCTGGTCGTAGCCGCTGCCGTGGAACAGCTTGGCCACCAATGCCCCCTCGGGCTTGAGGTGGTGCTGCGAGAAATCGATGGCCAGCTCGATCAGGTGGGCGATCCGCGCCGCGTCGGCCGACTCGATGCCCGAGAGGTTGGGCGCCATGTCCGAGACCACCACGTCGGCCTTGCGGCCGCCCAGCGCCTCGGTGAGCTGGGCCAGCACGCTGTCCTCGCGGAAGTCGCCCTGCAGGAAGTTCACGTCCTCAATCGGCTCCATCGGCAGGATGTCGATCGCGACGATGGTGCCCTCGAGCGCGCCGGTGGCGGCCCCGCCCGGCGACATGCGCCGGCGCACGTACTGGCTCCAGGCGCCGGGCGCCGACCCGAGGTCGACCACCAGCTGGCCGGGCTTGATGAGGCCCAGCGCCTCGTCGATTTCCTTGAGCTTGTAGGCCGCGCGGGCGCGGTAGCCCTCCTTCGTGGCCAGTTTCACGTAGGGATCGTTGACGTGGTCGTGCAGCCACGCCTTGTTGACTTTCTTGGGCTTCGCCTTGGTGCTCATGGATTGGCCTGGGTGCCGGGACCCGGTTTCTTCGGGGGCCGGCGGGTCGGCTCGTGGAGGTGCTGTTCTACGTCCGATAATACGGGGATGCCCGCCATTCAACTTACCCCTGCCGAGCGCAAGGTGCACCGCGCCGAAGCTCACCACCTGGATCCGATCGTCATGGTCGGTGGCGACGGGCTCACCCCTGCCGTGAAGAAGGAGGCCGATGCGGCCCTCAAGGCCCACGGCCTCATCAAGGTGCGCGTCTTCTCCGACGACCGCGCCGCGCGCGAGGCGATGCTGCAGGAGCTGGCCGACGAGCTCGATGCCGCCCCGATCCAGCACATCGGCAAGCTGCTGGTGCTGTGGCGTCCCAAGCCCGTGAAGGAACGCGTCGTCGACGAGGACCGCATGCCCGGCCCGCGCGACGTCAAGATCGTCAAGTACAGCAAGCGCGGCGGCCAGCGCCCCGAGATCAAGACCCTGCGCGTGCTCGGCAACCAGCGCCTCACGCCCGGCGGCACGATCAAGCGCGCCAAGGCCAAGCGGCCGCTGTCGGCCAAGAAGCGCAACCAGGCGGACTGAGCTTGGCGCCAGCACAGGGCGCCACGCGCCATATCCTCTGCATGAAATGGGGCACCAAGTACGGCCCCGAGTACGTCAATCGGCTCTATGCTATGGTGCGCCGCCACCTGAGCGGCGATTTCCGCTTCGTCTGCCTGACCGACGACGGCCAGGGCGTGCGGCCCGAAGTCACCTGCCTGCCGATCCCGCCGCTGAACCTGCACCTGGCGCCGGGCCAGCGCGACGGCGCCTGGAAGAAGCTGACGACCTTCGAGGCCGACCTGCACGGCCTGCGCGGCACCGCCCTCTTCCTCGATCTCGACGTGGTGATCGTCGGCAGCCTCGATGCCTTCTTCGAACACCCGGGCGACTTCCTGATCATCCGCGACTACGACCGCTTCTGGCGGCGCGGCCGCATCACCGGCAACTCCTCGGTCTACCGCTTCGAGCTCGGCGCGCATGCCGACGTCCTCGGCTACTTCCGCGATCATCTCGACGAGGTGCAGGCGCGGTACCGCAACGAACAGACCTACCTGTCCGACGTGCTGCACAGGCAGGGCAAGCTGGCCTACTGGCCCGACGGCTGGTGCCCGAGCTTCAAGTACCACGGCATCCCCGCCTGGCCCTCCAACTACTGGAAGGCGCCGTTCGTGCCGCGGGACGCGCGGATCATGGTGTTCCACGGCGAGGTCAACCCGCCCGATGCGCTGGCCGGCCGGCGCAACCGACGCTTTCGCTACATCCGCCCGGCGCACTGGGTCGCCGAGCACTGGACCGAGTAAGGTCCTTCCGGGCCTCAGCGCGGCCGCTGGCCGCCGCTCATGCGCCAGAGCAGCACGCTGGCACACAGCCACTGCACCAGGTACATCCCGCTGCCCACCGAGTGCCAGAGCTTGAGGTTCTCGCGCGCCACGATGCGCGGCGCCACGGCGTACTGCTGCAGCAGCGCGAGCAGCATGGCGGCCAGCACCAGGAACAGGGCCGTCAGCACCGGCGGCGTCATGCCGTCGTCGGCCTTGGCGCGGAAATGGATCAGCAGGATGAGCCCGCACAGCAGCGCGATCCAGCTCTGGGCCTCGAACAATTGCGCCGCGAAGTTGCCCGCCACCGAGGGATTGCCGAGCCGCGCGAACAGCATCGGCACGACGAGAAAGCCGATGGTCGTGAGGCTGCCCCACCAGAGGGCGGCCAGCATCAGCGCGACACGGTCCTTCATCGCAGCGCCGTTCAGAGGTAGCTGACCGCCACGATCTCGTAGCGCTTGAGGCCGCCGGGCGTCTGCACCTCGACGCTGTCGCCCTCTTCCTTGCCGATCAGCGCGCGCGCGATCGGGCTCGACACGTTGATCAGGCCCTGCTTCAGATCGGCCTCGTCCTCGCCCACGATCTGGTACTTGACCGGATCGCCGCTGTCCTCTTCCTCGAGTTCGACGGTGGAGGCGAACACCACCTTGCCGCCGGCATCGAGCTCGGTCGGGTCGATCACCTGCGCGGCCGACAGCTTGCCCTCGATCTCGATGATGCGGCCCTCGATGAAGCCCTGGCGGTCCTTGGCGACTTCGTACTCGGCGTTTTCGCTGATGTCGCCCTGGGCCCGTGCCTCGGCGATCGCATTGATGATCGCGGGCCGCTCCACCGTCTTGAGGCGGCGCAGTTCGTCGCGCAGCTTCTCCGCGCCGCGCTTGGTGATGGGGATGGTTGTCGCCATATATCGTTCTCCATAAAGCGAAACCGCCGAACGCTGCCGTTCGGCGGTCGATGGGGGAAGGCTCTCAAACGAGAGGTCGTCCGGTCAGCCGGCTCAGGATGGCGAGCGGGCTCGAAGCGGGATTGTATTGCTTCGCCGCGTCCAGGTGCAGGGTCTGTTCGAGCATGTACTGCCCGGCCATCACCGCGTGCGAGGTCTGGTCGGAGAAGCACACCCAGACCGAGCCGGGCGGGAACTCGGCGTTCTCCTGCGGCGAGGTCTTCTGGTAGTCGAGGTCCGACTTCATGCCGTCGTGCAGCTGCAGCATCAGGTGGTCGTACTCGCTGCGGAAGGACTTGGTCACGTGCAGCGCCTGCAGCAGCCTGGCCTGCCAGCGCGCATAGGGCTTGGCGCGCGGCAGGAAGCGGCGCGCGATGTCCTCGAAGGGCTCGCCCACGCGCCAAACGCGCGGCGCGCCATCGGGATTGACGTTGGTGAACACGCGCAGGATGCGCTCGCCGTAGTTGGGCCGCGAGGGAAAGGCGTCGACGTGCAGCCGCCGGTCGTCGGCACGCCACGACTGCACGCGCGTCTCGACCTGCGCCGGGCGGTAGCTGGTGGGCGCGAGCCGCAGCGCGGGCACGTAGTGCGGCAGCAGCCCATGGATGAGCTGCTGCGCCTGCGCGCGAAAACGCCCGACCATGCCGACCGCGAGTTGCTGCACCGCCTCGTCGCCCACGGCGCCCTTGAGCCTGCCGTTGGCGTCGAGGCTGATGTTGCGCACGTCGGGCGACAGCAGCGCGGGCGTGAGCAGCGCGCGTTCCTGCGGCTGCAGCTCGAAGCCCAGCCGCGGGAAGTACAGCACCTTGCCGGCCTCGAGCGCGGCGATCCACGCCTCGTTGGGCGTGGCCGCGCTCCAGTCGTCCAGCGCCAGTTCGACGAGCTGCGTTTCCATCGCGAGGCTCAGGCCGCGGCCAGCTGCGCGTGCATCTCCTGCACCGAGATCACGTCGAGGTCGTCCATGTAGCGCATGCCCTCGACCGCGGCTTCGGCGCCGAAGATCGTGGTGAAGGTGGTCACGCGCGCCAGCAGCGCCGAGGTGCGGATCTGGCGCGAGTCGGTGATCGCGTTGCGGCGCTCCTCGACCGTGTTGATGACCAGCGCGATCTCGTTGTTCTTGATCATGTCCACGATGTGCGGGCGGCCTTCGGTCACCTTGTTCACCGTCGCGCACTCGATGCCCGCGGCGTTGATGGCCGCGGCCGTGCCCTTGGTCGCGATCAGCACGAAGCCCAGCTGCGCCAGGCCACGCGCGACCTCGACCGCGCGCGTCTTGTCGTTGTTCTTCACCGAGATGAAGGCCTTGCCCGACTTCGGCAGGTGCGTGCCGGCGCCGAGCTGCGACTTCACGAAGGCCTCGCCGAAGGTCTTGCCCACGCCCATCACTTCGCCGGTCGACTTCATCTCGGGGCCGAGGATGGTGTCCACGCCCGGGAACTTGACGAACGGGAACACGGCTTCCTTCACGCTGAAGTACGGCGGCGTCACTTCCTTCGTCACGCCCTGCGACGCGAGCGACTGGCCCGCCATGCAGCGGGCCGCCACCTTCGCGAGCTGGATGCCGGTGGCCTTGCTGACGTAGGGCACGGTGCGCGAGGCGCGCGGATTGACCTCGAGCACGTAGATCGTGTCCTTGCCATCCTTCTGCTGGATCGCGAACTGCACGTTCATCAGGCCGACCACGTTCAGCGCCTTGGCCATCGCGGCGCTCTGGCGCTTGAGCTCGGCCACGGTCTCGGCCGACAGGCTGTAGGGCGGCAGCGAGCAGGCGGAGTCGCCCGAGTGCACGCCCGCCTGCTCGATGTGCTCCATCACGCCGCCGATCAGGGTCTGGCCCTCGGCGTCGCGCAGGCAGTCGACGTCGCATTCGACGGCGTCGTTGAGGAAGCGGTCGAGCAGCACCGGCGAATCGTTGCTGACCTTGACCGCCTCGCGCATGTAGCGCTCGAGGTCGCGCTGCTCGTGCACGATCTCCATCGCGCGGCCGCCGAGCACGTAGCTCGGGCGCACCACCAGCGGATAGCCGAGTGCCGCGGCCTTCTCGAGGGCCTCGGCTTCGGTGCGCGCGGTGGCGTTCGGCGGCTGCAGCAGCTGCAGTTCGTGCAGCAGCTTCTGGAAGCGCTCGCGGTCTTCGGCCGCGTCGATCATGTCGGGCGAGGTGCCGATGATCGGCACGCCGTTGGCCTCGAGGTCGAGCGCGAGCTTCAGCGGCGTCTGGCCGCCGTACTGCACGATCACGCCGACCGGCTTTTCCTTGTCGACGATCTCGAGCACGTCCTCGAGCGTCAGCGGCTCGAAGTACAGGCGGTCCGAGGTGTCGTAGTCGGTCGACACGGTTTCGGGATTGCAGTTGACCATGATGGTCTCGTAGCCGTCCTCCCGCATCGCGAGCGCGGCATGCACGCAGCAGTAGTCGAACTCGATGCCCTGGCCGATGCGGTTGGGACCGCCGCCGAGCACCATGATCTTCTTCTTGTCCGAGGGGTCGGCCTCGCACTCGTCCTCATAGGTCGAGTACATGTAGGCGGTGTCGGTCGAGAACTCGGCCGCGCAGGTGTCCACGCGCTTGTAGACCGGGCGAACGCCGAGCTCGCGGCGCTTCTCGCGGATCGCGGTGTCGGTGGTGCGCAGCTGCTTGGCCAGGCGACGATCGGAGAAGCCCTTCTTCTTCAGCGCCAGCAGCGTGTCGCGGTCGATGTCGGCCAGCGACTTGGTCTCGAGCTCGAGCTCGATCTTCACGATCTCCTCGATCTGCACCAGGAACCACGGGTCGATCTTGGTCAGCGCGAACACCTCGTCCACGCTCAGGCCCTGGGCGAAGGCATCGCCCACGTACCAGATGCGCTCGGGGCCGGGCTCGCCGAGCTCCTTCTCGAGCACTTCGCGGTCCTGCGTCTTCTCGTTCATGCCGTCGACGCCGACCTCGAGGCCGCGCAGCGCCTTCTGGAACGATTCCTGGAAGGTACGGCCCATGGCCATCACCTCGCCCACCGACTTCATCTGGGTGGTGAGGCGCGAATCGGCCTGCGGGAACTTCTCGAACGCGAAGCGCGGAATCTTGGTGACCACGTAGTCGATCGAGGGCTCGAACGAGGCCGGCGTGGCGCCGCCGGTGATCTCGTTGCGCAGCTCGTCGAGCGTGTAGCCCACGGCCAGCTTGGCCGCGACCTTGGCGATCGGGAAGCCGGTGGCCTTGGAGGCCAGCGCCGACGAACGCGACACGCGCGGGTTCATCTCGATCACGACCATGCGGCCGTCCTTCGGGTTGATCGAGAACTGCACGTTCGAGCCGCCGGTGTCGACGCCGATCTCGCGCAGCACGGCCAGCGAGGCGTTGCGCAGGATCTGGTATTCCTTGTCCGACAGCGTCTGCGCGGGCGCCACGGTGATCGAGTCGCCGGTGTGCACACCCATCGGGTCGAGGTTCTCGATCGAGCAGACGATGATGCAGTTGTCCGCCTTGTCGCGCACGACCTCCATCTCGTATTCCTTCCAGCCGAGCAGCGACTCCTCGATCAGCAGCTCGTTGGTCGGCGAGGCCTCGAGGCCGCGCTTGCAGATGGTCTCGAACTCCTCCGAGTTGTAGGCGATGCCGCCGCCGGTGCCGCCGAGCGTGAAGCTCGGGCGGATCACGGTCGGGAAGCCCACGCTCTTCTGCACCGCCCAGGCCTCGTCCATCGAGTGCGCGATGCCCGAGCGCGCCGAGCCCAGGCCGATCTTGGTCATCGCATCCTTGAACTTCAGGCGGTCCTCGGCCTTGTCGATGGCCTCGGGCGTGGCGCCGATCAGCTCGACCGGCTTGCCGGTGGCCGCGCCCTGGTACTTGTCGAACACGCCGTTGCGCCAGAGGTCGAGCGCGCAGTTCAGCGCGGTCTGGCCTCCCATGGTCGGCAGGATCGCGTCGGGACGCTCCTTGGCGATGATCTTCTCGACCGTCTGCCAGGTGATCGGCTCGATGTAGGTGACGTCGGCCGTGGCCGGGTCGGTCATGATCGTCGCGGGATTGCTGTTGATCAGGATGACCTTGTAGCCCTCCTCGCGCAGCGCCTTGCAGGCCTGCACGCCGGAGTAGTCGAACTCGCAGGCCTGGCCGATGATGATCGGGCCGGCGCCGATGATGAGGATCGATTTGAGGTCTGTGCGCTTAGGCATTCTCTTTCTCCGTCTTTTCCGTCTTGTTCTTTTCCATGAGTGCCGTGAAGCGATCGAACAGGTAGCCGATGTCGTGCGGGCCGGGCGAGGCTTCGGGGTGGCCCTGGAAGCAGAACGCGGGCTTGTCGGTGCGCGCCAGGCCCTGCAGAGTGTTGTCGAACAGGCTCACGTGGGTGGGACGCAGGTTCGCCGGCAGCGACTTCTCGTCGACCGCGAAGCCGTGGTTCTGGCTCGTGATGCTGACGCGGCCGCTGTCGAGGTCCTTGACCGGATGGTTGGCGCCGTGGTGGCCGAACTTCATCTTGAAGGTCTTCGCGCCCGAGGCCAGCGCCATGATCTGGTGGCCCAGGCAGATGCCGAAGGTCGGGATGCCGGTCTCGATCAGTTCCTTGACGGCGCTGATCGCGTAGTCGCAGGGCTCCGGGTCGCCGGGGCCGTTGGCCAGGAAGATGCCGTCGGGCTTGAGCTTGAGCACGTCGGCCGCGGGCGTCTGGGCCGGCACCACGGTGATGCGCGCGCCGCGCTGGGCGATCATGCGCAGGATGTTCTTCTTGACGCCGTAGTCGAAGGCCACGACGTGGAAGCGCGGCGTGATCTGCACGCCATAGCCCGACCCCAGCTTCCACTCGGTCTCGGTCCACTCGTAGGTCTGCTTGACCGACACGACCTTCGCCAGGTCGAGGCCGGCCATGCTCGGCGCGGCCTTGGCGGCGGCGATCGCCTTGTCGATCAGCGCCTGGGTGACCGCTTCCCCTTCGGCCAGTCCCAGGATGCAGCCGTTCTGCGCGCCATGCGTGCGCAGGTGGCGGGTCAGCTTGCGGGTGTCGATGTTGGCGATGGCGACGGTCTTGCCCTCCACCAGGTACTGCGACAGCGTCGCGGTATGGCGGAAGTTGGAGGCGATCTGCGGCAGGTCACGGATGATGAGGCCCGCGGCATGGATCTTGTCGGCCTCGATGTCCTCGGGATTGACGCCGTAGTTGCCGATGTGCGGATACGTGAGCGTCACGATCTGCTGGCAGTAGCTCGGGTCGGTGAGGATTTCCTGGTAGCCGGTCATCGCGGTGTTGAACACCACTTCGCCGACGGTGGAGCCGGTGGCTCCGATCGAGTTGCCTTGAAAGACCGTGCCGTCTGCGAGCGCCAGGATGGCGGGCGGGAAACTTCCCTTGAGAGACAAAAGCACTGGGTTCTCCGGATGGTTACGGTCGCCCGGCGTCCCGGGCTTCGAAGCCTTGGGACTGCTGCTTAAGGGGAAGATGGCGTGGAATGCGGCCGGGCGACGCTGATTTGCGAGTAAGCCCCCGATTGTAGCCCGGCGGCCGCGGCCTCTCGCCTCGCGGGGCATGAAGATTCGTTAGCGCGTACACCAGCCATGCGTCAATGGCATGAACCCGGCGGGCAACTGAGAATGTTTCTTATCCTTTGAGGGCCGACGCGCCACTGGCATGCAGGCAGATGGCGGCGGCCGCGGCCACGTTGAGCGATTCCTCGCCGCCGGGCTGCGCGATGCGGATGTGGTGCGTGGCCAGCGCTTCGAGCGCGGCCGACACGCCCTGCCCTTCGTGGCCCAGCAGCCAGGCGCAGGGATGCGGCAGCTTCGCCGCGTGCAGCCAGTCGCCGCGGTGCGAGCTGGTGGCGACCAGCGGCACCGCCAGTGCCGCGAGCGCCTCGGCATCGACACCCTCGATCAGCCGCAGGCCGAAATGGGCGCCCATGCCCGCGCGCAGCACCTTGGGCGACCAGAGCGCCGCCGTGCCCTTGAGCGCGATCACCTGCTGGAAGCCGAAGGCGGCGGCGCTGCGCAGCACCGAGCCGACATTGCCGGCGTCCTGCAACCGGTCGAGGACCACGGTGGGCGCCTCGGGCAGCACCGCGGGCCGCTCGGGCAGCTCGAGCAGGAAGCCCATCGGCGCCGGCGATTCCAGCCCGCTCGCCGCCTTCAGCAGTTCGTCGTCGACGACCACGGTCTTGGCGGCATCGCGCGACCATTCGGCGGGCGCCTGCGGCCAGAACGACAGCGAGAACACGGCCACCGACGGCGTCACGCCACGCGCCAGCGCGGCGCGGCACAGGTGGTCACCCTCGAGCCAGATGCGGCCCAGCTTGCGGTAGGCGCCCGGGTCCTGCGCCAGCTTGCGCAGGTCCTTGAGCAATGGGTTGTCGCGCGAGCTGATGCGGCTCGGGCCGGCGGGCGTGGTCATCGGATCAAGGCGCCGGACGAAGTTCGATCGCCACGACCTGGGTCTGCACCGACACAGCGGGCAGCGGCGATTCGACCTGGACGACCGGCACGGCAGGCGCCATGCGCGCCAGCGCGGCCGCCACCGGGCTGAACGAGCGCCGGTGGTGCACGCAGGCGCCGTGCTGCAGCAAGGCCTCGAGATGCTCGGGCGTGCCGTAGCCCTTGTGGCCCGCGAAGCCGTAGTGCGGAAACTCCTGGTGCAGCTGCTCGCAGAGCCGGTCGCGGTGCACCTTGGCCAGGATCGACGCGGCCGAGATCGCCTTCACTCGCGCATCGCCCTTGACGATGGCTTCGGCCAGCACGTCGAGCTGGGGCAGCCGGTTGCCGTCCACCAGCACCTTGGCCGGCTTCAGGCGCAGGCCCTCGACCGCGCGGCGCATCGCCAGCATGGTCGCCTGCAGGATATTGTGGGTGTCGATCTCCTCCACGCTGGCCTGCGCGATCGAGCAGCACAGCGCCTTGGCCATGATCTGGTCGTGCAGGCGCTCGCGCTGCAGCGCGGTCAGGGTCTTGGAGTCGGCCAGGCCGCGGATCGGGCGCTCGTCGTCGAGGATCACGGCCGCGGCCACCACCGGCCCGGCCAGCGGACCGCGTCCCGCTTCGTCCACGCCCGCCAGCAGGCCGGGCGCGTCCCAGGCCAGGGGCGCCTGCTCAGCCTTCAAGAACTTTCTGGATCGCATCGGCGCACAGTGTCGGCGTATCGCGCTGCAGTTGCACGTGGAGTTCGGCAAAACGCGCCTCGAGCGCGAGCACCCGCTCGGGCGCGTCGAGCCATTCGAGCGTGGCCTGGGCCAGCGCCTCGGGCGACGCGGCTTCCTGCAGCAATTCGGGCACCACGAAGTCGCGGCACAGGATGTTGGGCAGCCCGACCCACGGCTGGAGCTGCTTGCGCTGCATCATCCGCCACGAGAGGCTGTTCATGTTGTAGGCGATGACCATCGGCCGCTTGAACAGCGCCGCCTCGAGCGTGGCGGTGCCGCTGGCGATCAGCGTGACGTCGCAGGCGGACAGCGCGGCATGCGACTGGCCGTCGAGCAGCGTCACCGCGTCGCCCAGGCCGCTGGCCTTCAGCAGCGCCTCGACCTCGGCGCGCAGGCCCGGCAGGATCGGCGCCACGAAGCGCAGCGCGGGCCGCGCCTTGCGCATCAGCGCGGCGGCTTCGAAGAATCGGGCCGCCAGGTAGCGGACCTCGGAGCGCCGGCTGCCCGGCAGCAGCGCCACCACCTGCGCGTCGGGCGCGAGGCCCAGCGAGGCGCGCACCGCCGCGCGGTCGACCGTCATGGGAATCACGTTGGCCAGCGGATGCCCGACGTAGCTCGCCTGCACGCCCTGCGAGGCCAGCAGCTCGGGCTCGAACGGGAAGATGCACAGCACGTGGTCGGCCGCGGCGCGGATCTTCTCGATGCGCTCGGGCCGCCAGGCCCAGATCGACGGGCAGACGAAGTGCACCGTCTTCATGCCGCGACCGCGCAGGCCGGCCTCGAGGTCGAGGTTGAAATCGGGCGCGTCGACGCCGATGAAGAGCTCGGGCCATTCGCGCAGCAGCCGCGCCTTGAGCTGGCGCCGGATGCCCGCGATCTCGGCGTAGTGGCGCAACACTTCGATGTAGCCGCGCACCGCGAGCTTTTCCTGCGGCCACCAGCTTTCGAAACCGTGCGCCAGCATGCGCGGGCCGCCGATGCCGGCGGTCTGCAGATCGGGCCAGCGCGCGGTGAGGCCGTCGAGCAACAACCCGGCCAGCAGATCGCCGGATGCTTCGCCGGCGACCAGCGCGAAGCGTCGCTGCCCGTTGGATGTCATCGCTAGACGCTCAGCGCGCGATGCCGCGCGTGGAAGTGGCGAGGAAGCCGTCCATCAACGCCACGTCGGCCGCGGCATCGGGCGTTTCGGCAGCCAGCGCGGCGATGCCGGCGCGCGCCTCCTCGAGCGTCTTGCCCTGGCGGTACAGCAGCTTGTGCATGTCGCGGATGGCCGCGATGCGCCCAGCCGAGAAATCGCGCCGGCGCAGGCCGACCAGGTTCACGCCGCGCACCGCGAGCGGGGTGCCGTCGACCACCATGTAGGGTGGCACGTCCATCGCGACATGGGTGCCGAAGCCGATCATCGCGTGCGCGCCGATGCGCATCCGCTGGAGGATGCCCACCAGCCCGCCGACGGTGACCCAGTCGCCGATATGCACATGGCCGGCCAGCGTGGTGTTGTTGGCCATGGTGATCTGGTTGCCGAGCTGGCAGTCGTGCGCGATGTGCACGTAGGCCATGATCCAGTTGTCGTCGCCGATACGGGTGACGCCCGCATCCTGCACAGTGCCGACATTGAAGGTGCAGAACTCGCGCACCGTGTTGCGGTCGCCGATCGTGAGCTCGGTCGGTTCGCCCGCGTGCTTCTTGTCCTGCGGTACCGCACCCAGCGAGGAGAACTGGAAGATGCGATTGTCGCGGCCGAGGGTCGTGTGACCCTCGATCACGCAATGCGAGCCGATGACCGTTCCCGCACCGATACGCACATGCGGACCGATCACGGTATAGGGACCGACCGCGACCGACGGATCGAGTTCGGCCTTGGGATCGACGATGGCCGTCGGATGAACCTGCGTCATGCGCCGATCGTCAGGCGTTGATCTGGCGCATCGCGCACATCAGCGAGGCCTCGCAGGCCAGCTCGCTGCCCACCAGCGCCCGACCCTTGAACTTCGAGATGCCGGCCTTCATGCGCTCGATCTCGACCTCCAACGTGAGCTGGTCGCCCGGCTCCACGGGCCGCTTGAAACGCGCGCCGTCGATCGCGGCGAAGTAATAGACGGTGTTGTCGTCGGGCACGATGTCGAGCGAACGGAACGACAGCAGCGCCGCGGCCTGCGCCATGGCTTCGAGCATCAGCACGCCGGGCATCACCGGGCGGTGCGGGAAGTGGCCGTTGAAGAACGGCTCGTTCATGGTCACGTTCTTGAGCGCCGTGATGCGCTTGCCCTTCTCCATGTCCAGCACGCGGTCGACCAGCAGAAAAGGATAGCGGTGCGGCAGCAGCTTGAGGATTTGATGGATGTCGAGCGTCGTCGTCATGGTGGTCTTCTGTTCCTGCATCGTCGTCATGGTTGGGGGGGAGCCTTCTCCAGCGCCTTCAGTCGTTCGCGCAGGCTGTGCAACTGCTTGAGCGTTGCAGCGTTCTTTTCCCAGGTCGCATTGTCATCGATGGGGAACATGCCGGTGTACTGGCCGGCCTTGCGGATGGAGCGTGTCACCACGGTGGCGGCGGACACGTGGACGTTGTCGGCCACGCTCAGGTGGCCCAGCACGATGGCGCCGCCCCCGAAGGTGCAGTTGGCGCCGATGGTCGCGCTGCCGGCCACGCCGACGCAGCCCGCCATCGCGGTGTTGCGGCCGATGCGCACGTTGTGGCCGATCTGGATCAGGTTGTCGAGCTTCACGCCGTCCTCGAGCACGGTGTCGTCGAGCGCGCCGCGGTCGATGCAGGTGTTGGCGCCGATCTCGACGTCGTTGCCGACGCGCACCGCGCCGAGCTGCTCGATCTTGACCCAGCCTTCCTTGCTCGGCGCGAGGCCGAAGCCGTCGGCGCCGATGACCACGCCCGGATGCAGCAGGCAGCGCTCGCCGATCGTGCAGTCCTCGCTCACGGTGACGCGCGACTTCAGCACCGTGCCGGCGCCGATGCGCGCGCCGCGCTCGACCACGCACAGCGCGCCGATGCGGGCCGTGGGGTCGACCTGCGCTTCGGGATGGACCACGGCCGAGGGATGGATGCGCTCGGCCTCGGGCCGCGCATGGCTCGCCTTCCACAGCTGCGTGAGCCGCGCGAAATAGAGGTAGGGATCCGCCGCGACGATGTAGGCCCCGCGCGCGGCCGCGGCCTCGCTCATCGCGGGCGACACGATCACGCACGCGGCCCTGGAGGCCGCGAGTTCCTGCTGGTATTTGGGATGGCTCAGGAAGCTGAGCGCATCGGGCTGTGCATTCTGGAGCGGGGACAGCCGCTCGATGGACAGCGTCGCATCGCCATGAAGCTCGCCCCCGAGGGCGTCAACGATGGCTCCTAGCTGCAGCGCCACGCCGGTACGCGGCGTTACTTGCCGCCCGTGGGCGAGGAAGCGGGCGACGGCGTGCTCAGCGAGGCGTTGAGCGCCTTGATCACCTTGTCGGTGATGTCGTGCTTCGGGTTGATGTAGATCGCTTCCTGCAGGATGGCGTCGTACTTCTCGGCTTCGGCAACCTGCTTGACCACGCGGTTCGCACGGTCGTAGACCTGTTGCAGCTCTTCGTTCTTGCGGGCGTTGAGGTCTTCCTGGAACTCGCGGCGACGGCGCTGGAAGTCTCGATCCTGCTCGATCAGCGTGCGCTGGCGCGCGTTGCGCTGGCTTTCGGGCAGCGTGGCGGCCTCGCGCTCGAACTTCTCGGAGGCGGCCTTGAGGGCATCGCCCTGCGCCGTCAGGTCCTTCTCGCGCTTGAGGAACTCGGCCTCGAGCTTGGCCTGCGCCGCCTTCGCGGGCTGCGCTTCGCGCAGCACGCGGTCGGGATTGACGAAGCCGATACGAAATGTTTCCTGCGCCTGCGCCCAGGCAGGCGCCGCGACCCATGCCATCGCGGGAATCAGCAACGCGCCTGCCGCGGCGCGAATCAAATGCGTCATTAGAAAGAGGTTCCGATCTGGAATTGCAGGCGCTGGATTCTATCCTTCGGGATCAGGATGAGACCCGTGTTCGGGTCCTGCACTTCCTTCTGCTGGCGCACCGGCACCGCGTAGGCGATGCGCAGCGGGCCGAGCGGCGAGATCCAGCTGATGCCGAGGCCGACCGAGGCACGGATCTTCTTCGAGGCCTTCCACTGCTCGTCGGTGAGGCCGGCTGAGCGCGAGCCGAAGACGTTGCCGGCGTCGAAGAAGCCGTACAGGCGCAGCGTGCGGTCGTTGCCGGCGCCGGGGAACGGCGTGCTGAGCTCGGCGTTGAAGATCGCCTTCTTGGTACCGCCGAGCGCCGCGCCTTCGGTCTGGCCGAGCAGCGGCACGTCGCGCGGACCGAGCGAGTTCTGTTCGAAACCGCGCACCGAGCCCAGGCCGCCGGCGTAGAAGTTCTTGAAGATCGGGTAGACCTTGCCGCCGAACGCCTTGCCGTAGCCGACTTCGGAGTTGATCGCGAAGGTGTACTGCTTGTTGATCGGGAAGAACTGCTGGTACTGGTAGTTGGTCTTGATGTACCGCATGTCGCCGCCGACGCCGATCTCGAGGTTGGCGCGCTGCAGGCGGCCCTTGGTCGGGACCAGGGCGCTGTCGCGGTCGTCGCGCGCCCAGCCCACGGTCAGCGGGATGCCCCAGACGCTGTCGTTCGCGCAACCGTCGATCACGTCGAAGGTGATGCCCGGCACGAGACTCGGGACCGGACGCGTCGTGCAGCCGAAGTAGCTGCGGTAGGCGTTCGGGGTCAGGAACGCGTAGGTGTTCTTGGACTTGAAGGCGTAGCGCTCCACACCGATGCCGAAGAACACGGTGTCGAGTTCGCTGAACGGCACGCCGAAGCGGATCGAGGCGCCCTGGTTGACCAGTTGGTAATCGCCGTCGACCGCCGTGTTGTAGGGGCGGGTCGTGTTGTGATAGACGCTGATCGTGCGCGAGATGCCGTCCTTGGTGAAGTACGGGTCGGTGGTGGTCACCGAGATCGTGCGGTTCGACTTGCTGGTGTTGACCTGCAGGCCCAGGTAGTTGCCCGAGCCGAACACGTTTTCCTGCTGGATGCCGAAAGTCAGCGAGACGCGCTCCGCGCTCGAGTAGCCGGCGCCCAGCTGCAGCGAACCGGTGGGCTTCTCGGCCACGGTGATCAGCAGGTCGACTTGGTCGGGCGAGCCCGGCAGTTCCTGCGTCTCGACGTTCACTTCGGTGAAGTAGCCCAGGCGGTCCACGCGGTCGCGCGAGAGCTTGATCTTGTCGCCGTCGTACCAGGAAGCCTCGTACTGGCGGAATTCGCGGCGGATCACTTCGTCGCGCGTGCGGGTGTTGCCACCGACGTTCACGCGGCGCACGTAGACGCGGCGCGAGGGCTCGCCCTGCAGCACCAGCGTCACGCGGTTGTTGACCCGGTCGATCTCGGGCTTGGCCTGCACGCGCGCGAAGGCGTAGCCGAAGGTGCCGAAGTAGTCGGTGAAGGCCTTGGTGGTCGCATTGACCTGCTCGCCGTTGTAGGGTTCGCCCGGCTTGATCGTGACCAGCGTCTTGAACTCGTCGTCGCGGCCGAGGAAGTTGCCGTCGAGCTTGACGCCCGCGACCACGAACTTCTCGCCTTCGGTGATGTTGACCGTGACCGACAGGTCCTGGCGGTCCGGCGAGATCGCGACCTGGGTCGAGTCGACGCGGAATTCGAGGTAGCCGCGCGTGATGTAGTAGCTCTTCAGCGTCTCGAGGTCGGCATTGAGCTTGGCGCGCGAGTACTGGTTCGACTTGGTGTACCAGCTGAGCCAGCCGCCGCTGTCCTGGTCGAACAGGTCGAGCAGCGTGCTCTCGCTGAAGTCCTTGTTGCCGACGATGTGCACTTCGCGGATGCGCGCCGAGTCGCCCTCGGTGACCGTGAAGGTCAGGTTCACGCGGTTGCGCTCGATCGGCGTGACGGTGGTCACGACCTGTGCGTTGTAGAGGCTGCGGCTCACGTACTGGCGCTTGAGCTCCTGCTCGGCGCGGTCGGCCAGGGCCTTGTCGTAGGGCCGGCCTTCGGTCAGGCCGACTTCGCGCAGCGCCTTCTGCAGCGCGGCCTTGTCGAATTCCTTGGTGCCGACGAAGTCCACGTCGGCGATGGTCGGGCGCTCCTCGACGATCACCACCAGCACATTGCCGTTGACGTCGATGCGCACGTCCTTGAACAACCCCAGATCGAACAACGCGCGGATCGCGGCGGAACCGCGGTCGTCGCTGTAGGTGTCGCCCACGCGCAGCGGCAACGACGCGAAGATCGTTCCGGGCTCCACGCGTTGCAGGCCTTCCACGCGGATGTCGCGCACGGTGAAAGGCTCGACGGCCCAGGCTGCCGTGGCCGCCAACGTGCTGGCCACCAGTGCGGCAACGCTACGCAGGCGAAAGCGACTGAAGTTTTTGTTCATCTGTGAATTGATCCGGCGCGGAAAGGGCCGGCAAGATAGTTAACCAAAGAGCCGCGATGTGTCGTTGAACAAGGCAATCGACATCATGACCAGGAGCAGGGCAACGCCACCGCGCTGAAGCCAGTCCATCCAGACGTCGGAGACGCTTTTACCGGTCAGGCCCTCCCAAAGATAATACATCAGGTGCCCCCCATCGAGGACCGGCAGCGGGAGCAGATTGAGCACGCCCAGGCTCACGCTGATGAGTGCGAGGAACACCAGGTACTGCGTGAGCCCCAGGCTGGCGGACTTGCCGGCGTAGTCGGCGATGGTGATCGGGCCGCTGAGATTCTTGATCGAGGCCTGGCCGATGACCATCTTGGCCATCATGCGCACGGTCAGTGCCGAGACCTCCCAGGTACGGACCACGCCGCGCCAGACGCCGTCGACCGGCCCCTGCCGCACGGTCACCATCTCGGGCGGCGCGCCCACGTAGGCGCCGATGCGGCCGACCTTCAGGCCGCCCTCGTCGCGCACCTCGGGCACGACCTCGAGGGTCTGGGCACGGCCTTCGCGCTCGATCCGCCACGGCTGCGCCTGCGCCTTGCCGTCCTTGACCGAGGCACGGATCGCCTCGCGCAGCTGCTGGCCATCGACGATGGCGGTGTCGCCGATGGCGCGCACCAGGTCGCCGCGGCGCAGGCCCGAGCGCTCGCCGGCGCCGCCGGCCATCACCTCGCCGATCTCGGGGCGGGTCATGGGCGCGAGCACGCCGATCTTGCGGAACATCTGGGCATCGGCATCCTTGGCCTCGATGCGGCTCAGCGGCAGCACCAGCGTGCGGGCCGGCTGGCCGCCCTGCCCCGCCACCTCGAGCGTCAGGTCGTGGCCGTCGAGCGCGCCGCGGGTCATGCGCCAGCGCAGGTCCTCGAAGGACTGGACCTCGCTCAGATCGTCGCCCTCGAAGCCGGCACGGGCGATGTGCTCGCCGCCGCGCAGCCCGGCCTGCTCGGCCAGCGAGGCCGCCACCGGCCGCGCCAGGGTCGCCACCGGCTCCTGCACGCCGATCCAGTTCACGGCCGTGTAGAGGGCCACCGCCATCAGCAGGTTCGCGATCGGGCCGGCCGCGACGATGGCCGCGCGCGAGCGCAGCGGCTGGGTGTTGAAGGCGCGGTGGCGCTCCTCGGGCGCCACCGGCGCCTCGCGCTCGTCGAGCATCTGGACGTAGCCGCCGAACGGGAACAGGCCGACGGCGAACTCGGTGTCCTGCCCCGGATGCTGGCGCCGCGGCTTCCAGGTGTAGACGGGCTTGCTGATGCGCCAGAGGAAACGGCCGAGCAGCGAGGGGCTGTCCGGGCTGCCGAAGGGCAGCGTGGCCACGCCGAAGCGCTTGACCTTGACGCCGCAGGCCACCGCGACCCGGTAGTGCCCGAACTCGTGCACGGTGATCAGCAGGCCGAGCGCGACGATGAACGCGACGAGGGTGAGCATCCGGAACCTTGCTTCTGGGAATCGGCGACGCGGGTGGGCGTCAGGCGGAAAGGCGCAGCGCCGCGGCATTCGCGGCGGCGCGGGCGCTGGCGTCGATGGCCAGCAGATCGGCCAGCGACGCCGGCTTGGAGGGCGCAACCGCCTCCAAAGTTTCCATGTTGACCGCATGAATGCGGTCGAAGCGCAGCCGGCGCGCCAGGAAGGCCTCGACCGCGACCTCGTTGGCGGCATTGAGCACGGCCGTGGTGCCCGGCGCCGCGCGCAGCGCCTGCCAGGCCAGGTCCAGGCCCGGGAAGAGCGCCGCGTCGGGCGCGGCGAAGCTCAGGTCGGCCAGCTGGCGGAAGTCCAGCCGCGTGGCCCCGCTCTCGATGCGCTCGGGCCAGGCCAGGCCGACGGCGATCGGCACCCGCATGTCGGGCGTGCCGAGCTGGGCCAGCACCGAGGCGTCGGTGAACTGCACCATCGAATGGACCACGCTCTGCGGATGGATGACCACCTCGATCTGCTCGGGCGCCACGCCGAACAGGTGCCGCGCCTCGATCACTTCGAGGGCCTTGTTCATCATGGTGGCCGAATCGACCGAGATCTTGGGCCCCATCACCCAGTTGGGATGGGCGCAGGCCTGCTCGGGCGTGACGGAGCCCAGGGTGTCGGGCGCGCGGGTGCGGAACGGACCGCCCGATGCGGTGAGGATGATCTTGTCGATGCGCCGCGCCCAGGTGGACGGGTCCTCGGGCAGCGACTGGAAGATGGCCGAGTGCTCGCTGTCGATTGGCAGCAGCGTCGCCCCGCCCTCGCGCACCGTGCGCATGAACAGGTCGCCGCCGACCACCAGCGCCTCCTTGTTGGCCAGCAGCAGGCGCTTGCCGGCGCGCGCGGCCGCCAGGCAGGGACCCAGGCCGGCGGCGCCGACGATGGCGGCCATGACGGCATCGACCTCGTCGTGCGATGCTATCTCTTCGATAGCGCCCGCACCAGACAGAACCCGGGTGGGCAGATGGTTCTGCTGCAGCTTTTCGGCCAGCGCGGCCGCATGGGCTTCGCTCGCCATGACCGCGAAGCGTGGGGAGAAGCGCGCGCACTGCGCGAGCATCTCGTCGACCTTGGTGGCGGCCGAGAGCGCGAAGACCTCGAAGCGCTCGGGATGACGCGCGATGACGTCGAGCGTGTTGGCGCCGACCGACCCGGTCGAGCCGAGCACCGTCACGCGTTGTCTGGGGAAAGTGTTCACAGAAAAGCCAGCATCATTGCAATGGGCAGCGTGGGCAAAAGGGCATCCACCCGATCGAGCACCCCGCCATGGCCGGGCAGCAGCCGGCTGCTGTCCTTGGCGCCCGCGCTGCGCTTGATCAGCGATTCGACCAGGTCGCCGACCACGCTCATCGCCGCCATGAAGACCACGCCGAGCAGCAGCAGCCACCAGCCGCGCGTCGCCAGCCGGCTGTAGAGGCTGGCCACCGTGGCCTGCGCCGAGGCATCGGCCCAGACCCAGACCAGTGCCAGCACCACCACGCCCGCCATGCCGCCCCAGACGCCTTCCCAGCTCTTGCCGGGACTGATGGCGGGCGCGAGCTTGCGGCGCGTGAACTTGAGACCGAAGGCGCGGCCGGCGAAATAGGCGAAGACGTCGGCGACCCAGACCAGCACCAGGATCGACAGCAGGAAGTTGATGCCGATCAGGCGCGCCTGCACCGCGGCCAGCCAGGCCACCCACAGCGCGAGCAGCCCGCCCACCAGCCTGATGCCGCGCGGCACCTTGGGCCAGCCCGGAACGGCGGCACGCAGCAGCGCCGCGCCACCGAGCACCCAGGCGGCGCTGGCGACGATCCACAGCGGCAGCAGCGGCTGGGCCAGCAGCCCGAGCCACCACGAGAACGCGCACAGCGCCACCATCTCGAGGCCCAGGAACACGGACACGCGCTGGCCGTAGCCGTTGAGACGCCCCCACTCCCAGGCCGCGGCGCCGATCAGCACCAGCATCACGCAGCCGAAGGGGACGTAGGAAGGATAGAAAAGCGCCGGCAGCAGGATCGCCAACAGGACGATCGCCGTGAGGATGCGTTGCTTGAGCATGCAGCGGGGTCGTCCGGAAAAGAGGGGATCAGGCGGTCTGGCGCGATCGGGCGTCGGTCGTGACCTGCGCCGAGGTCTTGCCGAAGCGGCGCTCGCGGTTCTGGAATGCGGCGATGCCCTCGTCGAGCGCGGCCTCGTCGAATTCGGGCCAGAGCTTGTCGCTGAAGAACAGCTCGGCGTAGGCGCTCTGCCAGAGCAGGAAGTTCGACAGCCGCTGCTCGCCGCCGGTGCGGATGAACAGGTCGGGGTCGGGCACGTGGGCCAGCGCCATCGCGCGGTCGAGGTTGAGTTCGGTCAGCGGCTCGCCGCGCGCGGCCAGCTTGGCGGCGGCCTGGGCGATGTCCCAGCGGCCGCCGTAGTTGAAGCACACGTTGAGCACCAGGCAGTCGTTGGCCGCCGTGGCGTTCTCGGCGTCGACCAGCCCCTTCACCATCTTCGGCGACAGGCCGCCGCGCTCGCCGACGAAGCGCAGCTGCACGCCGTCGCGGCCGAGCTTGGGCACCTCGCGCGCAAGCGCGCCGACCATCAGGTCCATGAGGCCCGAGACTTCCTCGGGCGGACGGTTCCAGTTCTCCGAGGAGAAGGCGAACACGGTGAGCACCCGCACGCCGCGATCGACGCAGGCCTTGACGCAGCGCCGCAGCGACTCCACGCCCTGCTTGTGCCCCGCCACGCGGGGCAGGAAGCGCCGCGTGGCCCAGCGGCCATTGCCATCCATGACGATGGCGATGTGGTGCGGAATGGTCTGCGGCTTGGAGGCGGCCATGGGCAGCCTCAAACGGCCATGATCTCCGCTTCCTTGGCCGTGATCAGGCGATCGATTTCCGCGATATGGCGGTCGGTCACTTTCTGGATCTCGGCTTCGGCGCGCTTCTGGTCGTCTTCCGAGGCCAGCTTTTCCTTGACCAGCTTCTTGACCGCCTCGTTGGCGTCGCGGCGCAGGTTGCGCGTCGCGATCTTGGCGCTCTCGCCTTCGTTGCGCACCAGCTTGGTCATCTCGCGGCGGCGCTCTTCGCTCATCGCCGGCAGCGGCACGCGGATCAGCTCGCCCATCGAGGCCGGGTTGAGACCCAGGTCGCTTTCGCGGATGGCCTTCTCGATCTTGGCGCCCATGCCCTTTTCCCAGGGTTGCACGCTCAGCGTGCGCGAGTCGAGCACCGACACGTTGGCCACCTGGCTCAGCGGCACCTGCGAGCCGTAGTACTCGACATGGATCGAGTCGAGCAGCGCGGCATTGGCGCGGCCGGTGCGGATCTTGGTGAGGTTGTTCTGGAAGGCAGCGATCGACTGGTTCATCTTCGCGTCGGTCGTGCTGCGGATATCGGCAATGGTCATTCTCAAATACTCCTAGGCATGCACCAGCGTGCCCTCGTCCTCGCCCATGACGACGCGCTTGAGCGCGCCGTTCTTGAAGATCGAGAACACCTTGATCGGCAGCTTCTGGTCGCGGCACAGCGCGAAGGCCGCCGCGTCCATGATGCCGAGATTCTGCGCGATGGCCTGGTCGAAGGTCAGGCTGGCGTAGCGCGTCGCGTCGGGATGGGTCTTCGGGTCGGCGCTGTAGACGCCGTCGACCTTGGTCGCCTTGAGCACCAGCTCGGCGCCGATCTCGGCGCCGCGCAGCGCGGCGGCGGTGTCGGTGGTGAAGAAGGGGTTGCCGGTGCCGGCAGCGAACACCACGACCTTGCCTTCCTCGAGGTACTGCAGCGCCTTGGGCCGCACGTAGGGCTCGACCACCTGCTCGATGGCGATGGCGGACATCACGCGCGCCACCAGCCCCTGCTTGTTCATGGCATCGGCCAGCGCCAGCGAGTTCATCACCGTGGCCAGCATGCCCATGTAGTCGGCCGTGGCGCGGTCCATGCCGACCGAGCCACCCGCGACGCCGCGGAAGATGTTGCCGCCGCCGATCACGACCGCCACCTCGACACCCATGTTCACGACCTCGGCCACTTCCGCGACCATGCGCACGATGGTGGCGCGGTTGATGCCGAAGGCATCGTCGCCCATCAGTGCCTCTCCCGACAGCTTCAACAAGATTCGCTTGTGGGCTGGGCGGGGATCAGACATGGGCAATTTCCTTTGAGAGTGAGCGGGGGCGAGTGTAGGGCTTGGCGGTGAAAAGGCGACAGCATGCACCGGCACGCTGTCGCCTTCTGGCGGGAACGGTCTCAGGCAGCGGCCTTGGCGGCGGCGACCTGGGCCGCGACTTCGGCGGCGAAGTCGTCGACCTTCTTCTCGATGCCTTCGCCGACCACATACAGGGTGAAGCCCTTGACGGTGGTGTTGACGGCCTTGAGCATCTGTTCGACGGTCTGCTTGTCGTTCTTCACGAAGGGCTGGTTGTGCAGCGAGACTTCCTTGAGGAACTTCTGCACGCCGCCCTCGATGCGCTTGGCAACGATGTCGGCGGGTTGCGGCTTCTTGCCTTCGGCTTCGGCGGTCTTGCGGTCTTCTTCCGCCTTGCCCGCTGCCACGGCGCGTTCCTTCTCGATCAGCTCGGCCGGCACGTCCGAGGCGGCGACCGACACGGGCTTCATGGCGGCGATGTGCATCGCGACGTCCTTGGCGGCGGTGTCGTCACCCTCGAACTCGACCATCACGCCGATGCGCGTGCCGTGCAGGTACGAAGCCAGCTTGCCGTTGCCGGCGAAGCGCTTGAAGCGGCGGAAGCTCATGTTCTCGCCGATCTTGCCGACCAGGCCCTTGCGCACGTCTTCGAGCGTGGGGCCGAAACCGTCCTGCTCGTAGGCCAGCGCGCCCAGCGCGGCGATATCGGCCGGGTTGTTCTGAGCGACCAACTTGGCGGCGGCATTGGCCAGGGCCAGGAAGCTGTCGTTCTTGGTGACGAAGTCGGTTTCGCAGTTGATCTCGATCATCGCGCCGGCGGCGTCGTCGACATAGGCAGCCACCACGCCTTCGGCGGTGATGCGGCTCGATGCCTTGCCGGCCTTGTTGCCGAGCTTGATGCGCAGCAGCTCTTCGGCCTTTTCCATGTTGCCGTCGGCCTCGGTCAGAGCCTTCTTGCACTCCATCATCGGCGCGTCGGTCTTGGCGCGCAGTTCGCCGACCATGCTTGCGGTGATTGCAACCATTGTTTCTCTCCGTATTCAGAAAATCAGATTAAAAAAAAGGGGCAACGAAGCCCCTTCTTCAGGCGCGGGGACGCGCAGCTCAGGCCGAAGCGCTTTCTTCGACTTCGACGAATTCGTCGCTACCTTCGGCGATGGCCTTGACCACGTCGCTGGTCGCGCTGTTGCGGCCTTCGATGATCGCGTCGGCGATGCCACGGGCGTACAGCGTGACGGCCTTCGACGAGTCGTCGTTGCCGGGGATCACGTAGTCGATGCCTTCGGGCGAGTGGTTGGAGTCCACCACGCCGATCAGTGGAATGCCGAGCTTCTTGGCTTCGGCCACGGCGATCTTGTGGAAGCCCACGTCGATCACGAAGATGGCGTCGGGCAGCGCGGTCATGTCCTGGATGCCGCCGATGTCCTTTTCGAGCTTCTCGATTTCACGGGTGAAGGTGAGCTGCTCTTTCTTGCTCAGGCTGTCGAGGCCGGCTTCCTGCTGGGCCTTCATGTCCTTCAGACGCTTGATCGAGGTCTTGACGGTCTTGAAGTTGGTCAGCATGCCGCCGAGCCAGCGGGTGTCGACGAAGGGCACGCCGGCGCGGCGGGCTTCGGTGGCGACGATTTCGCGCGCCTGGCGCTTCGTGCCGACCATCAGGATCGTGCCGCGGTTGGCCGTCAGCTGCTTGGCGTACTTGGCCGCATCCTGGAACATCGGAAGCGACTTTTCCAGGTTGATGATGTGGATCTTGTTGCGATGACCGAAGATGAACGGGGCCATCTTGGGGTTCCAGAAGCGGGTTTGGTGGCCGAAATGGACACCGGCTTCCAGCATTTCGCGCATGGTGACGGACATTGAAATTACTCCGAAGGTTGGGTCTAAAATCCAGCCCGTTTTTGCACTCCGCCGGACGCTGCAAACCGGCCTGGCCGGCCACGCTGCATCAGCGAAGTCGCAACACCTTGATTGGGCTGGTTTGCGAATGTGTTTCCTCTGCGTGGCGCTCGTCCCTTACAGGCAAAGTACCGCGTGAGCGAAACCCAAAGAGTATAGCACGCGCCTCAGACACCCCCCTGCCCCGCCCGCCTTGCCAGCCCCTGAAGCCCCTTCGTCCCGTCATCCGTCGCGAACCGCGCGGCGGACACGCACGCTCGATGCCCCGTCCCGCACCCGGGAAACGCCCTGCGAGGCCAATGCTCTGGCATGCTGCACCGCACGACGAGACGGCACTGCTGCTTCAAAAACAATAGCTGCAGGCCCTCGTCAGATGGGCGTCAGCTCTCTTTTTTATTCTGAATCTCAATGAAAATCGCGATCGTGGGCGCCGGCATCATCGGTGTCACCACCGCCTGGGAGTTGGCGTCCGACGGCCATGAAGTGGCCGTTTTCGAACGCCGGGGCGCCGCCGCCGAGGAGGCCAGCTTCGCCAATGCCGGCGTGGTGGCGCCCGGCTACGTCACGCCCTGGGCGGCGCCCGGCATGCGCCTGAAGGTGCTGCGCTCGCTGCTGTCGTCGCACGGCGCCATCAAGCTGCGCTGGCCGCTGTCCTCGCGCGACCTGGGCTGGATGTCGCGCTGGCAGAAGGCCTGCAAGCTCGAAACCTACCTCGCGAACCGAGCGCGCATGCAGCGCCTGGCCTTCTACAGCCGCACCCGGCTGCACGAGGTGAGCGAGGCCCGCGAACTCAGCTACGAACGCAGCGACGGCTACCTGGTGCTGCTGCGTTCCAAGCGCGAGCGCAAGCTGGTCCAGCCCGGCCTCGAGGTGCTGCGCGGGGCGGGCAGCGTGTTCCGCGAAGTCGATGCCGACGAGGCCCGGCTGATCGAGCCCGCCCTCAATCCCGACACGCCGCTGGCCGGCGCGATCTACCTGCCCGAGGACGAGGTCGCCAATTGCCGCCAGTTCGCGCTGCTGCTCAAGTGGGAGGCCGAGGCACTCGGCGCGCAGTTCCATTTCAACTGCGACATCGCGCCGCTGAGCCGGGCCGCGCCCACTTCGGTGTCGCTGGCCAGCGGCTCCGATGCGCTGCGCTTCGATGCGGTGGTGGTCTGCGCCGGGCTCGGCTCGGCCTCGCTGCTGCGCCCGCTCGGCCTGCGGATCCCGATGGCTCCGGTCTACGGGCACTCGGTGAGCGCGCCGGTGCGCGAGCCGCTCAATGCGCCGCGCAGCGCGATCATGGACGAGCGCTACAAGGTCGCGATCTCGCGCCTCGGCCAGCGCGTGCGCGTGGCCGGCAGCGCCGAGATCGGCGGCTCGGCCGACACGCTGAGCCAGCCCGCGATCCTCACGCTCTACAAGGTGCTGCAGGACTGGTTCCCGGGCGCGGCGACCTTGCAGTCGGGCGTGCAGCAGTGGAAAGGCGCACGGCCGATGCTGCCCGACGGGCCGCCGGTGCTCGGCGCGAGCGGCATTCCGGGCGTGTGGCTCAACCTGGGCCATGGCTCCAGCGGCTGGGCCCTGTCGTGCGGCAGCGCGCGCGTGGTGGCCGACCTGATCGCCGGGCAGGACCCGGGTGTGGACCTCGAAGGCCTGGGCGTCGAGCGGCTCGGAAGCTGAGGCTCAGGCCTCGTCCTTCGGGCCCCACTGGCGCGGATAGGCGGCCGGCTTCTCCACCGGCAGGGGCGGCGGCTCCGGCGGCCGCAGGCGCCGGGCCAACCCCGACAGCAACGCGGGCCCGACCAGCACGCACACGGCCAGGCACAGCAGGTCAGCGGCCATCAGCAGCCAACGCCACGCGCCCGCGGAACCGTCGACCAGGGGATCGAGCCAGCGGATCAGCCCGAAGCCCCAGCCCACGCTCGCGGACCAGGCCAGGTCGCGCAGCGGCACCCAGCGCAGCGATTCGGCCAGCAGGAACACGCCCCAGACGGCGGCCAGCCATCCCAGCGCCCAGCCCGGGCCCTCGTCCAGCACCATGCCCGTGACGACGAAGGCCGCGAACCACGCGAACAGCAGCGCGATCAGCCAGCCGAGGAGTCCGAGGCGTTTCATCGCGCGATCATAGGCAGGGGCAGAATCGCCCGATGCATCGCATCACCGCCGCCACCGCCGCCGACCTGTTCGACCTCGCCGCCACGCGCCGCATCGAGCAGGCCGGCGCGGCCGCCCTGCCCGCCCACGCGCTGATGCGGCGCGCCGGACTGGCGGTGGCACGGCTCGCGATGGCGATCGCGCCGCACGCCCGCACGGTCTGGGTGGCCTGCGGGCCGGGCAACAACGGCGGCGACGGCTTCGAGGCGGCCGCGCAGTTGCGGCAGCGCGGGTTCGAGGCCATCGTCAGCTTCGCGGGCGACGAGACCCGACTGCCCGCGGACGCGAAGGCCTCGCTGCAGCGGGCTCGCGATGCCGGCGTGGTCTTCGCCTCGGAGCCGCCCGCGCACTACGAACTCGCGATCGACGCCTTGCTCGGCATCGGGGTCGGCCGGCCGCCCCAAGGCACGATGGCCGACTGGCTGCGCCGCATGCATGGCGAGCCGCATCCGGTGCTCGCGGTCGACGTGCCGTCAGGACTGAATGCCGACACCGGCACGCACTCGCTTGGCGAGTTGCCCGGGCAGAGCGCGGCATCGCGACGCATCTGCCTGAGCCTGCTGACCCTGAAGCCCGGCCTCTTCACGGCCCAGGGCCGCGACGCGGCCGGCGAGATCTGGTTCGACGACCTCGGCTGCGGCGCGACAAGCGAACCGCCCGTGGCGCGCCTGCCGGGCGCCCCGTCGCTCGCGCCGCGCACCCATGCCTCCCACAAGGGCAGCTACGGCGACGTGGCCGTGATCGGCGGCGCCTCGGGCATGGCCGGCGCGGCACTGCTGGCCGGGTCCGCCGCGCTGCACGCGGGCGCGGGCCGCACCTTCGTCGGGCTGCTCGATCCGGGCGCGGCACCGGTCGACCTCGCACAGCCCGAACTCATGCTGCGCGACGCCCGCTCGCTCGATCTCTCGGCAATGGCCGTGGTCTGCGGCTGTGGCGGCGGTACCGCGGTGCGCGAGCTGCTGCCGCGCGTGCTGTCGACCGCCCGCGCGCTGGTGCTCGATGCCGATGCGCTCAACGCGCTTGCGAGCGACGACGGCTTGCGGACTCAATTGAAGGCGCGCACGAAGCGCGGCCGGCCCACGGTGCTGACGCCGCATCCGCTCGAGGCGGCGCGGCTGCTCGGCGGTACGGCCGGCGAGGTGCAGGCCGATCGCCTGGCGGCCGCGCGCCGGCTGGCGGCGCAAACGGGCGCCGTGGTCGTACTCAAGGGCTCGGGAACGATCGTCGCCGACGACGCGGGCACGGTGCCCGTCCTCAATCCGACCGGCAATGCCCGCCTCGCGAGCGCTGGCACCGGCGATGTGCTCGCCGGCATGGTCGGCGCGGGCCTGGCGGCGGGCCGCGGCGCCTTCGACGCCGCCCGGGAAGCGGCCTGGCACCACGGCCACCTGGCCGACGCCTGGCCGGCCGACGCGCCGCCGCTGACGGCCGGCGCGCTCGCGCGCCAGTCGCCCCGCTGACGGGCTTCTAGCCGCGACCGACGAAGGGCATCTTCGTCGCCATCACCGTGTGGAACAGCACGTTGGCCTCGAGCGGCAGGTTCGCCATGTAGAGCACCGACTGGCCGACGATCTTCACGTCGATCAGCGGCTCCACCGCGAGCTCGCCATTGGCCTGCGGCACGCCCTTGGCCATGCGCGCGGCCAGCTCCGTCATGGCATTGCCGACGTCGATCTGGCCCACGGCGATGTCGTGCTTGCGCCCGTCGAGCGAGGCCGTCTTGGTCAGTCCCTCGACCGCATGCTTGGTCGCCGTGTACGCGGCCGAATTCGGCCGCGGCGCGGTGGCCGAGATCGAGCCGTTGTTGATGATGCGGCCACCCTTCGGCGTCTGCGCCTTCATCGTGCGGAAGGCCTGCTGGATGCAGAAGAACATCCCGTTGAGGTTGATGTCGACCACGCCGCGCCATTGCTCGGGCGTCCAGTCCTCGAAGGAACCGGGCGGGTTGCCGACGCCCGCGTTGTTGAACAGCAGGTCGACGCGGCCGAAGCGCTCGACGGTGGCGCCGAACAGCGCCTGCACCGACTCGGCGCTGGCCACGTCGGTGGGCACCGCGAAGGCGCGCGCGCCGGCGCCCGACTCCTCGGCCACCTGCTCGAGAGGCTCGAGGCGGCGGCCCGCCAGGGCCACGCTCCAGCCGTCGCCCAGCAGGGCCAGCGCCGCGGCGCGGCCGATGCCGGTGCCGGCACCCGTGACGATCGCGATGCCCTTGTTCTTCTCTGTACTCATGCCCGTTGTCTCCTTCTCGGCGTGTTCATGGATTCGAATGGATTGGATGCGATGGATGAAGGAGGCATTCAGCCGCGGCGCGTCTTGCGCCCCTTCATCTTGTTGGCGGCCTTCTTGACCGCCGATTTGAAGGCCTGCATCGCGGACTGCGGGCCGCCCGCGACCTGTTCGCGTCCGCCGCGGGTGCCGCCGGCCGGCGCCTCGGCCTTCTGGCGCGCGCCGCGCTTGGACGAGGCCTTGACCGGCACGCCGCCGGCCGGGGCCCCCTTGTCCTTCATGGCGCGCGCGGTGAGCTCCTCGCCTTCGCGCACCAGGCGGAAATCGATCTTGCGGCCGTCGAGATCGACGCGGCTGACCTGCACCCGCACCCGCGTGCCGATGGCATAGCGAATGCCGGTGCGCTCGCCGCGCAGTTCCTGGCGCATCTCGTCGAACTTGAAGTACTCGCCGCCAAGCTCGGTGATGTGCACCAGGCCCTCGACGTACATCGCATCGAGCGTGACGAAGATGCCGAAGGTGGTGGCCGCGGTGACCACGCCGCCGTACTCCTCGCCGAGGTGCTCGCGCATGTACTTGCACTTGAGCCAGGCCTCGACGTCGCGGCTGGCCTCGTCGGCGCGGCGCTCGTTGGCGCTGCAATGCAGCCCGGCGGCCTCCCAGGCCTGCACTTCCTTGGTCGGCGCGACCGTGGCCTTCTGCGGCTTGGTGGTCGGCGCCTTCACGCGCGAGGCCAGCCGCTTGGCGAGCTTGGCATGCGCCTCGCCCGGCGTCGGCAGCATCGGCAGCTGGTAGCGCGTCTTGCCGAGGATGGCCTTGATCACGCGGTGCACCAGCAGGTCGGGATAGCGCCGGATCGGGCTCGTGAAGTGCGTGTAGGCCTCGTAGGCCAGGCCGAAGTGGCCGCTGTTGATCGGCGTGTAGATCGCCTGCTGCATCGAGCGCAGCAGCATGGTGTGGATCTGCTGCGCGTCGGGGCGGTCCTTGGTCGCCTCGGCGATGGCCTGGAACTCACCGGGCGCCGGGTCGTCGGTGATGCTCAGGCCCACGCCCATGGCCTTGAGGTAGCCGCGCAGGATTTCCTTCTTCTCGGGCGTCGGGCCCTCGTGCACGCGGTACAGGCCCGGGTGCTTGCCCTCGGCGATGAAGTCGGCGCTGCAGACGTTGGCCGCGAGCATCGCTTCCTCGATCAGCCGGTGCGCCTCGTTGCGGGTGCGCGGCACGATCTTCTCGATGCGGCCGGCGTCGTCGCAGATGATCTGCGTCTCGGTGGTCTCGAAGTCGACCGCGCCGCGCTTGCCGCGCTGCTTGAGCAGGGCCTTGTAGACGTCGGCGAGGTTCAACAGGTCCTTGACGCGCTCCTTGCGCTTGGCCGCCTCGGGGCCGCGCGTGTTGCCGAGGATGGCCGCCACTTCGGTGTACGTGAAGCGGGCATGGCTGTGCATCACCGCCGGATAGAACTGGTAGGCGTAGATCTCACCATCGGCCGCGACCAGCATGTCGCAGACCATGCACAGCCGGTCGACCTCGGGGTTCAGCGAGCACAGGCCGTTCGAGAGCTTCTCGGGCAGCATCGGGATCACGCGGCGCGGGAAGTACACGCTGGTGGCGCGGTCGTAGGCATCGATGTCGATCGCCGAGCCGGTACGCACATAGGCGCTGACGTCGGCAATCGCAACCAGGAGGCGCCAGCCCTTGCCGCGGCCGACCTTCGCGGGCTCGCAGTACACGGCGTCGTCGAAGTCGCGCGCGTCTTCGCCGTCGATCGTGACCAGCGGCACGTCGGTGAGGTCGACGCGGCCCTTCTTGTCGGCCGGACGCACCTTCTCGGGCAGCGCCTTGGCTTCCGCCAGGCACGCTTCGGAGAACTCGTGCGGCACGCCGTACTTGCGCACCGCGATCTCGATCTCCATGCCGGGATCGTCGATCTCGCCGAGCACTTCCTTCACCCGTCCCACGGGCTGGCCGAAGAGCGCGGGCGGCTCGGTGAGCTGCACCACGACCACCTGCCCCACCTTGGCGGGACCGGTCGCGCCCTTGGGAATCAGCACGTCCTGGCCGTAGCGCTTGTCCTCCGGTGCCACGAGCCAGATGCCGCCCTCGTGCAGCAGGCGGCCGATGATCGGCTGTTCGGGGCGCTCGATGATCTCGACCACGCGCCCTTCGGGTCGCCCGCGGCGGTCGAGCCGCACCACGCGCGCCTTGACGCGGTCCTTGTGCAGGACCGCGCGCATCTCGTTGGGGGGCAGATAGATGTCGGCTTCGCCGTCGTCGCGTTGCACGAAGCCATGTCCGTCGCGATGGCCCTGAACCGAGCCTTCGAATTCATCCAGCAAGCCGCTGGAAGTGACATTATTTTTGATATGATCTCCTTCTTTCCTGAAATTCAAAGCGTACCTGCTTCGGCAAGTATGCGGGCCCAGATGGCGGAATTGGTAGACGCACTAGTTTCAGGTACTAGCGAGTAACATCGTGGAGGTTCGAGTCCTCTTCTGGGCACCAAGTTTAAATTGACTCTCACCGAGTCCTTCGATTCAAGCCACCGGTCTCCGGTGGCTTTTTTCTTGCCCGCTCCGATCATGGTCGTCATCGACGTCGGCGCGCGCGCGGTCAGTCCGCGCATCGATGCCTGTGTCGTGAACGCATCATCGTGCGCACAAAATTGCGAGCCCGCGAGAAAATCGTTTTTGATTTGATATACTCGTAGGCTTTCCTGAAATGCCCAGATGGCGGAATTGGTAGACGCACTAGTTTCAGGTACTAGCGAGTAACATCGTGGAGGTTCGAGTCCTCTTCTGGGCACCAGATCCAAGAGCAGCTTCAAAAGGTTCTTGAGATTCTTCGAATGAAGCCACCGTTTCACGGTGGCTTTTTTCTTGTCCGTTCGAATCATCAAACGGGCAGCGCGATCAGGTCGTGCCCCTCGGCGCCCACGATGCGCGCGCGCGTGAACTCCCCCACCTTGAGCGTCTTGCTGATCTTCTCGGGCGGCAGCAGCCGCACGGTGCCGTCGATCTCGGGCGCGTCGGCGTAGGTGCGTCCCACGCCACCCTTGCGGCCCAGCGCCGGCGCGGAATCGACCAGCACCTGCATCGTCGCGCCGACACGCTCCTGCAGCTTGGCGATCGACACCGCCTCGGCCACTTCCATGAAGCGCGCGCGGCGTGCCTCGCGCTCGGCCTCGGGCAGCATGCCGGGGATGTCGTTGGCGGTGGCGCCCTCGACCGGGCTGTAGGCAAAGCAGCCCGCGCGATCGATGCGCGCTTCGCGGATGAAGTCGAGCAGATGCTCGAACTCCTCTTCCGTCTCGCCCGGGAAACCGGCGATGAAGGTGCTGCGGATCACGAGCTCCGGGCACACTTCGCGCCAGCGCGCGATGCGCTCGAGGTTCTTCTCACCGCTGGCAGGACGCTTCATCCGGCGCAGCACATCGGGATGGCTGTGCTGCAGCGGCACGTCGAGGTAAGGCAGCACCTTGCCGCTGGCCATCAGCGGAATGACCTCGTCCACGCTCGGGTAGGGGTAGACGTAGTGCAGCCGCACCCAGGCGCCATAGGGCTCGGCGATCTCGCCGAGCGTGCGCACCAGCTCGAGCATGCGGGTCTTGACCGGCTTGCCGTCCCAGAACCCGGTGCGGTACTTGACGTCCACGCCATAGGCCGAGGTGTCCTGGCTGATCACCAGCAGTTCCTTCACGCCACCCTCGAACAGCGCCTTCGCCTCGCTCAGCACGTCGCCCACGGGCCGCGACACGAGGTCGCCGCGCATCGAGGGAATGATGCAGAAGGTGCAGCGATGGTTGCAGCCCTCGCTGATCTTCAGATAGGCATAGTGGCGCGGCGTGAGCTTGAGGCCCGCCACGCCGAAGCTGTTGGGCACCAGGTCGACGAAGGGATCGTGCGGCTTGGGCAGGTTGGCATGCACCGCATCCATCACCTCCTGCGTGGCATGCGGGCCCGTGACGGCCAGCACGCTGGGGTGCATCTGCTTGACCAGATTGCCGCCCTGGTCGCCGGTCTTGGCACCCAGGCAGCCGGTGACGATCACCCGGCCGTTCTCGGCCAGCGCCTCGCCGATGGTGTCGAGGCTTTCCCGGACGGCATCGTCGATGAAGCCGCAGGTATTGACGATCACCAGGTCGGCGCCCTCGAAGGACTTGGCGGTCTGGTAGCCCTCGGCGCTCAGCTGCGTGAGGATCAATTCGGAATCGGTCAGGGCCTTGGGACAGCCCAGGCTCACGAAGCCGACCTTGGGGGCGGCCATCGTGGCTGTTTTTTCGTGGGAGGCAACTTCGCTCATAGCCTCCTATTGTCCCAGCTATCCGGGGCCACCGGTATTTCAGGGACGCTTGATGCCAAAGGCGCCCAATACCTGCTCGGTGCTTTTCTGCATCTGCTCCTGCATCTGCAGGAAGACGTTCTTCGATTGCTCCACGTAGTTGCCCATCAGGCCCTGCAGCATCGGCGACTGCATGCTCATGAAGCGCGACCACATCTCGGGCGTCAGGCCCTCGGCCTTCTCGGCGAGCTGCGCCTGCACCTCGGTCATGGCCTGGATGTTCTTCTCGAGGTAGGGCGCCATGTAGCTCTGCATGGCCTGGCCGTAGAAGCGGATGATGTTGGCCAGCACCTGCTCGGTGAACATCGGCGCACCGCCCGCCTCTTCTTCGAGAATGATCTGCAGCAGGATGCTGCGCGTGAGGTCGTCGCCGGTCTTGGCGTCGCGCACCACGAACTGGGCGCGCTCGATCACCAGCTGCTTGACCTCGGTGAGCGTGATGTAGGTGGACGTCTCGGTGTCGTAGAGCCTTCGGTTCGGGTACTTCTTGATCACACGCTGTACCGGCTTGACCCCGGACTTCTTGCTCTGCACTGCGGACTCCTTCACATGGACGCCCATGTCATCGGATGATTCTAGGGAGCGGTTTTGCTGCATCGCGACAAGGTTTACCCTGACCGCGTGCGCCCGCCGGCCGCGCGCTCACTCGGCGGCGGTGGCGTATTCCGCGCCGCAAGCCGCGCAGGCGGCCGATTCGGGCCGCTCCGCCGCCTCCTCGCGGAAGCGCAAGGGGCTCTTGTGACCATAGACGACCCAGCAACGCGGGCAGTGCTCATGGCCCGCCGTCGGCAGGTAGGCACGGGCGCGCTGCTCGGCGCGCTCCTGCGTGACCGGCATGCCCTGCCGCGCCGCGCGCTCGACCTCGCGTGCCGCCATGGTGTCGAGGCGGCCGCTCGCACGATCGTTGATGCCGTAGACGGCCCGCGCGAACTCGATCGGCGCCTGCTTCATCAACGCGGCCAGGCGTGCCTGCGCGCGCTCGCGATCCATCGCGATCGATCGCGCGTTCATCGAGCGATCCCCAGGGAGAAATGAAAAGAAAAAAGGCTCTGCACGACAGCCAAGTTAGCACAAGAAAATGGCCCGGCGGTGGCCCGCGGCGGACATCCAAATGGACGATTGCCACCACGGGAATCCGGCCGAAGGTCAGGCCGCCAATCCAGCGGACGGCCGATCGGGGAATGGCGCCCGGACGAGGCCCGGACAGATCGATGGAAATAATTCTACCCACGGGTAGGATCTTCCTTCCCTCTCGCAAAGCCGGTCGCCTGGAGGCGACGCATCGGCGTCACGCCACACCAGAATCACCGGTTGGATAAAGAGACGGGAGACGAAGCTTCGAGCTTCATTGCAAGGGAGAGGAATCTCCCCGAAATCTCCCGTTGGGCCTGAAGACTGGTCTTCTTCAGAGGGAGATTTGGTAGGCGCGATTGGACTCGAACCAACGACCCCCACCATGTCAAGGTGGTGCTCTAACCAGCTGAGCTACGCGCCTGCGATTGTTTCGAGAAGCTGAAAGTATAGCAGGAGAAATGGCGGTTTTCGGGGCGGCTGCCCCTTTTTCATCGGCGTCGCGCGGATCGCACGCCGGCCACCGCCGTGACCACGCCCAGTACCTGCGCGAGACGCGCCGCATCGGCGATCTCCACGGTGAAGGTCATCCAGGCCGTGCCCTTGACCGACTGCGTCTGCACGCCGATCACGTTCATCTTCTCGCGCGCGAAGACATCGGAGATGTCGCGCAGCAGGCCCTGCCGGTCGGCAGCCTCCACGGCGACGTCGACCGCGTAGACCGGCGCGTCGCCCTTGGTCGCGCCCCACTCCACGTCGATCACGCGCTCGCCGTCGCGCGCGGCCATCGTGCGGAAGTTGCTGCAGTCCACGCGGTGCACGCTCACGCCATGGCCGCGCGTGACGAAGCCCGCGATGGCATCGGGCGGCGCCGGCTTGCAGCACTTCGCGAGTTGCGTCATGAGCGAGGACACGCCGACCACCAGCACGCCGCCCTTGCCCGACTTCTCGCTGGCGCGCGGCTTCTTGATCTGCACGCCGTCGTCGGGATTCGCCGGCGGCTCGGGCGGACGCAGCAGCGTCTCGATGTTGCGCAGCGAGAACTCGTCCTTGCCGACCACTTCGAACAGCTGGTCCGCCGACTTGAAACCCAGTTGCGATGCGAGGTCCTCGAGCCGCATGGCCGTGCGGCCTTCGCGCTGCAGCAGCTTCTCGACCGCCTCGCGGCCACGCGCCACCGTCTCGTGCGTGATCTGCGCATTGAACCAGGCGCGCACCTTGGCGCGCGCCCGATGGCTCGCGAGGTAGCCGAGCTCCGCATTGAGCCAGTCGCGCGAGGGGCCGCCCTCCTTGGCCGCGATGACTTCCACCGTCTGTCCGTTCGACAGCGGCGTGTTGAGCGGCACCATCGCGCCGTCGACGCGCGCGCCACGGCAGCGGTGGCCCAGCGTGGTGTGCACCGTGTAGGCGAAGTCGACCGGCGTTGCGCCCTGCGGCAGCTCGACGATCGCCGCGTCGGGCGTCAGCACGTAGATGCGGTCGTCGAACAGGCCCTGGCCCTGCAGGCCGCCCGACAGGTCGCGCTCCCAGGCCAGCAGCTGGCGCAGCACCGCGATCTTGGCGTCGTACTCGCCGCTGGCCCACACGCCCGCGTAGCCCTTGTGGCCGGCTTCCTTGTAGGCCCAGTGCGCCGCCACGCCGTGCTCGGCGTGGTCGTGCATTTCCTCGGTACGGATCTGGATCTCGATCGGCTTGCCGACCTGGCCGTCGACCAGCGCGCGCACCACCGTGTGCAGCGACTGGTAGCCGTTGGGCTTGGGCCGCGCGATGTAGTCGTCGAACTCCTCGTCGATCGGCTGGAAGTGCGAATGCACCCAGGCCAGCGCGGCGTAGCAGTCCTTCACGTCGGGCACCACCACGCGCAGCGCGAGGATGTCGAACACCTGCGCGAAATCGAGCGACTTGCCGCGCATCTTCTTGACGATGCTGTAGATGTTCTTCGGCCGCCCCTGCACGGTCGCGCCGATGCCCTCGGCATGCAGCTCGCGCTCCAGCCGCGAGCGCAACTGCTCGACGTAGCTCTCGCGCTCGATGCGCTTCTCGTCGAGCAGGCGCGCGATCAGCTTGTAGGTTTCGGGCTCGAGGAAACGGAACGAGAGGTCCTCGATCTCCCACTTGACCTGCCAGATGCCGAGCCGGTTCGCGAGCGGCGCGAACACCTGCAGCGATTCGCGCGCCACGCCCTCGGGCACCGGCTTCTTGCTCGCGGCCGCGTAGCGCAGCGTCTGCAGGCGCGAGGCCAGGCGCAGCATCACCACGCGCAGGTCGCGCGAGAACGCCAGCAGCATCTTGCGCACGTTCTCGGTCTGCGCGCCGGCACCTTCGTTCTGGTGCGCGCGCGCCGCCGCGCGAGCCTGTTCCTGCACGCGCACGAGCTTGGTGGTCTCCACCGCCAGCGCCGCGAAGTTGTCGCCGAAGACCTTGGCGATGACTTCCTGCGGACGGTTGAGGTGCGAACAGGCGTAGACCAGGTAGCTCGCGCCCTGCATGGCCTCGGAGCCGCCCATCTTCTTGACGATGGCGGCCACCGCGTCGGCATGCGCCAGCGCGTTCTCGCCGGTGTCGAGCAGTTCGTCGGCGATCAGCGGCTCGGCGAAGGCGCGCGCCCGCGCGAGCATGTTCTCCATCACCGGCGAGCGCTCGGCGGTGGCCGCCGACAGCGGATAGTCGACGACGATGCCGTCCGAAGCCGGCATCCCCTGGAGGCTGGAAGACTCGCGCTTCACGCCACCCTCAATCGAACAGAAAGTCCGCGACCACCGCGGCCTGCGCGGGATCGACGAAGGTCGGCGCATGACCGACGCCTTCGAACTCGACCAGCGTGGCGCGCGGGCCGCGCTGGGTCATCGCGGTGGCGGTCTCGCGCGACAGCAGGTCGGACTGGGCGCCGCGCGTGACGAGCACGCGCGCCGTGATCGCGTCGTAGAGGCCCCACATGATGGCACCGCCCTGTGCCGCGGCTTCGGGCGTGATGGCGCGCAGGCCGACCGCGAGCGCCGGGTCGTAGTGCAGCATCCACGGACCGTCCGTGCTGGCCGGCGCATCGACCTTGGCCATGCCATCGGCGCTGCGCTGCGAGGCCGGCACCACCATGGGCCGCGTCAATTCGAGCCACTGTTCGGGCGTGTGCGGACCGAAGCTGGTGGAGATCGCCCACAACGCGTCGGCCGCCTCCTGCAGGCTGTCGTAGCGGCCGCCCTGCCCCACGTAGGCCGCGATGCGCTGGATCGCCGCCGCCTCGATGGTCGGACCGACGTCGTTGACGACGAAGCGCCGCACCGGTGCAGGCAGCGGCAGTTCCTTGTGCCCGGCCAGCACGAAGCCGATCAGGCCGCCCATGCTGGTGCCCACGCAGTCGAGCGTCTGGATCGGATGCTGCTGCTGGAGCTGCGCGAGCAGCGCCACCATGTCGCCCGCGTACTGCGGCACCTGGTAGGCCGCCGGATCGCGCAGCCAGTCGCTGGCGCCGCGGCCGGCCACGTCGGGGCAGACCACCCGCACCCGGCCTTCGGCGCGCGCCACGAGCGCACGGGCCAGCGCATCGAAATCGCGGCCTTGCCGGGTCAGACCGTGCACGCAGAGCACCAGGTGCGGACTGCCCGCGTCGCCCCACTGCCAATAGGCCATGCGGTGGCCGCCGTGGGTGTCGTTGCACGCCACGTGGTGAAGCGTCGGTTCGGTCATGGAAACAGGGCCGTTCTGGTGCGGATAATCTTCTCGTCGCATCCTAATTCATCCGGAGATTCATCTTCATGCTCAAAGGCAAAACCGCTCTTGTCACGGGGTCCACCAGCGGCATCGGGCTCGCCATCGCCACGTCCCTCGCCCAGCAGGGCGCCGACATCGTGCTCAACGGCTTCGGCGACGCCGAGGCGCCCAAGGCGCAGATCGCGGCGCTCGGGGTGCGCGCCGAGTACCACGGCGCCGACATGAGCAAGCCCGACCAGATCGAGGACATGATGAAGTTCGCGGCCGCCAGGTTCGGGCGCGTCGACATCCTGGTCAACAACGCCGGCATCCAGCACGTGGCCAAGGTCGAGGACTTCCCGCCCGAACGTTGGGACGCGATCATCGCAATCAACCTCACGAGCGCCTTCCACACCACGCGGCTGGCGATTCCCGCGATGCGCGAAGCCAACTGGGGCCGCGTCATCAACATCGCCTCGGCCCACGGCCTGGTGGCATCGGCCCAGAAATCGGCCTACGTGGCGGCCAAGCACGGCATCGTCGGCTTCACGAAGTCGGTGGCGCTCGAGACCGCAACCACCGGCATCACGAGCAACGCGATCTGCCCGGGCTGGGTGCTGACGCAGCTGGTGCAAAAGCAGATCGACGACCGCGCGGCCCGCGAAGGCATCAGCCCCACGCAGGCGCAGAACGACCTGCTGGGCGAGAAGCAGCCCTCGTTGCAGTTCACCACGGTGGAACAGCTCGGCGGGCTCGCCGTGTTCCTGTGCTCGCCCGCGGCCGACCAGGTGCGCGGCGTGGCTTGGCAGATGGACGGCGGCTGGACCGCTCAATAAGAAGAATGCATGGGCGAGGCGCGCCAGGCGCCCCGCCCCGCGGCCCTTTTACTTGAGCTGCACCGATCCCGAGACGTTGACCACCACGCTGGTCTTGCCCGCCTCGATCGGCACCTGCGCGTCGGCCGAGAAGGACTTGGCCGCGGCCGCCATCATGCGCGGGCGGATCGGTCCGCCGTCGTTCGCGTTCACCGACACCTCGCGCAGCGTGTAGCCCGCGAAGCCGAAGTTCTTCGAGAGCTCGGTCGCCTTCTGCTTGAAGGCGTCGATCGCGAGGGTCTGCGCCTCCGCCTCGGTCTTGGCGCGCTGCTCGCGGCTCAGGCCGAAGCCCACGTTGCCGACGGTCAGCGTCGTGATGCGGCCGGCCGTCTGGGCGATGCGCGGGAAGTCGCGACCCTCCAGCACGAGCTCGGCCGTGCCCTGCCAGCCGTTGATCTTGCCTTCGCGCGTGTAGCGCGGCGACAGGCTGAAGTTGCCGGTGCGCACGTCGAGTTGGCCGGCCTGCGCGTTCTTGCGCGCCTCGGTCAACGCCGCGTCGAGCGCGGCCTTCAGCTGCGTCTGCACGCTGCCGGCATCGGTGCCGTCGCGCGTGGTCACGAGCGTCATGCTCAGCAGGTCCTGCTGCACCTCGACGGTTCCGTTGGCGCTGAGTTGCAGCACGTTCTGCGGCGGCGCCATGACGGCGTTCTGCGCCATGGCCGTGCCGGCCAGGCCGGCCCAGGCGGCGCACGCCGCGATCAAGGTGATGGTTCTTTTCAAGATGGCTCTCCCAGGTTGTAGGTACGTCGACGACGTACGAGAAGAAGACGGGTGCTCGGTGCACCCGCCCTCGCGGCGCGAGCCGTGGCTCGCGCACTGCGCTCAAGGTCGCTGGCTGCGCGGCGCGGGCAGGAGCCGCGCGGCCGGCATCGGTGCCGGCACGATGCGCTCGGCCGGCTGCGATTCTGCCGAATGCGCGGAGATGCCCGGCGCGGTCCACTGCCCGCGCACCTGCTGCCGCAATTCGTAGAGCTCGGCCGGCGTGAGGCGCCGCCCCGCGATGGCTTCGCCGCGGCGCATCTCGTCGCGCTGCGCGGCGCGGTGCGCGGCCACCGCGGACCGCAGGTCGTAGCGGCGCCCATCGGCCACGCGAAGGAATTCGGCCGCCGAGATCGACGGCACACAGGCACACGCGAGCAGAAGCAGGGGTGCGGCGGATGAATGAAGTCTCTGCGCAAAAGTCATAGGGCAGAGGCACTGTGCCACCGCCACGCTTACATCGGATGACTGGACCGCGAGCGGTCGCAAGTTTTGTAACTTAGTGTCAAGGTCAAAGCAAATCCGGCTCAACCGGCTTCCAACGCCTTCAGAATCGGCGCTGTTACAAATTCGATGTTGTTGAAATGACTCAAGTTCCCGCTCGCACCGACAAGATCGTGATCGTCGACGACGACGCCCGCATCCGCGACCTGCTTCGCCGCTACCTGACCCAGGAAGGCTTCGAGGTAATCGTGGCCGAGGACGGCAAGGCGCTCAACCGCATCCTGTTGCGCGACACGGTCGACCTGATCGTGCTCGACCTCATGATGCCCGGCGAGGACGGCCTGTCCATCTGCCGCCGCCTGCGTGCCGCCAACGACCGCACGCCGATCATCATGCTCACCGCCAAGGGCGAGGACGTCGACCGCATCGTCGGCCTCGAGGTCGGCGCCGACGACTACCTCGGCAAGCCCTTCAACCCGCGCGAACTGCTGGCCCGCGTGCACGCCGTGCTGCGCCGCCGCCCGCCGCTCGAGGCGCCCGGCGCGCCCTCGACCGAGAACGAGACCGTCACCTTCGGTCCCTTCGCCTTCGACCTCGGCTCGCGCACGCTCAAGAAGGACGGCGAGGAGCTCTCGCTGACCACCGGCGAGTTCGCGATGCTCAAGGCGCTGGTGCGCCATCCGCGCCAGCCGCTGTCGCGCGAGAAGCTGGCCCAGCTCGCGCGCGGCCGCGAGTTCGAGCCCTTCGACCGCAGCCTCGACGTGCAGATCTCGCGCCTGCGCAAGCTGGTCGAGTCCGACGCCGCGGCGCCGCGCTACATCCAGACGGTGTGGGGCGTGGGCTACGTCTTCGTGCCGGACGGCACGGCCTGACGCGGCACCAGCGGTGGCCATCGGCCTCCCCACCGGAAGAGAAGTCCCCCAGGAGGACGGCGCCCAGGTCACGATGCCCAGCCCGCTCGAGGGCGCGGCGCAGCGCGACCGGCGCCCCGGGCTCAAGCTCGGCTTCAGCCTGTTCTGGCGCACCTTCTTCCTGCTCGCCCTCCTGCTGATCGGCTGCACCGTCGCCTGGCTGCAGACCTTCCGCTCGCTCGAATACGAACCGCGCGCGATCCAGACCGCGCACCAGATCGCCTCGCTCGTGAACCTCACGCGCGCGGCGCTGGTGTACTCGGACGCGATCACGCGCGTGTCGCTGATCAAGACGCTGGCCGACCAGGAAGGCGTGCGCATCCTGCCGCGCGAACCCAACGACCGCGTGCAGCCCTACACCAGCGGCGCGCTCGACCAGCGCGTGACCGAGGAGCTGATCGACCAGCTCGGCGCCGGCACCACGGTAGCCAGCCGCGTCAACGACGAGGCCGGCCTGTGGATCGGCTTCACGATCGAGAGCGACACCTACTGGCTGTTGCTCGACCCCACGCGCTTCAGCCGCGTGGGCGGGCGCACCTGGTTGGTCTGGCTCAGCACCGCCATGGCGTTGTCGCTCGCGGGCGCGGCGCTGATCACGCGGCTCATCAACCTGCCGCTCAAGCAGCTCTCGCGCGCCACCATGCAGGTGCGCGAGGGCGAGTACGAGGCGCACCGGCTCGACGAGCGCGCGCGCACCAACGAGATCCGCGCGGTCAACATCGGCTTCAACCGCATGGCCGACCAGCTCGCCAAGATCGAGCAGGACCGCGCGATCATGCTGGCCGGCATCTCGCACGACCTGCGCACGCCGCTCGCGCGGCTGCGCCTCGAGACCGAGATGAGCGTGGCCGATGAAGACGCACGCGACCACATGGCGGCCGACATCGCGCAGCTCGACGCGATCATCGACAAGTTCCTCGACTATGCGCGGCCCGACCATGTCGACCCCAAGCCGATCCTGCTGCGCGACGTGGTCGATTCCTGCACCTACGCCGTGCAGGACTACGAGGAGATGAGCATCACGGTCGACGTGCCGCCCGACCTGCGTGTGATGGGCGACGAGGTCGAGCTCACGCGCGTGATCTCCAACCTGGTCGAGAACGCGCGCCGCTACGGCAAGACGCCCGCCACCGGCATCGCCGACGTGGTGATCCAGGCACAGGCGAGCAACGACGCGGTGCTGATCAAGGTGCGCGACCGCGGCGCCGGCGTGGAGCCGGCCCAGCTCGCGCAGCTCACCAAGCCCTTCTTCCGCGGCGACGCGGCGCGCACCTCGGCCGCCGGCGCGGGCCTGGGCCTGTCGATCGTGGCGAAGAACATCGAGCGCATGGGCGGCACCTTCGCGCTCACCAGCACGCCGGGACGCGGCCTCGCGGCGCACATCCGCATGCCGCGCGCGATGCCGGCGCCGCCGCGGCCCGCACAGCCGCCGGTCCGCAAGATCTGAAAGAAAAGAACCGCGCGCTCAGCGGTGCAGCAGCACCACGGCGCGCGCTTCCATCGCGCGGCCCTCGCCCACCGGGCCCAGCTTCTCGGCCGTCTTGGCCTTCACGTTGACCTGCTCGCCCGCGATGCCCAGCGTCTGCGCGATGCGCTCGCGCATGGCCGGGATGTGCGGCGCCAGCTTCGGCGCCTGCGCGATCACGGTGCTGTCGACGTTGCCGATCTGCCAGCCCTCGGCGCGCACGCGGCGCGCCGCTTCGGCCAGCAGCACGGCCGAGTCGGCGCCACGGAACTGCGCGTCGGTGTCCGGAAAATGCCGGCCGATGTCGCCCAGGCCCGCGCCGCCGAGCAGCGCGTCGGTGATCGCATGCAGCAGCACGTCGGCATCGGAATGGCCGAGCAGGCCCGTGACGTGCGGCACCTCGACGCCGCCGAGGATCAGCCTGCGCCCCGCCACCAGTTGATGGACGTCCCAGCCCTCGCCGACGCGGATGTTGAAGGCACCGCTCATTGAAGTACCTTCGTGCTTCGCACTGCGGTGCGAGCTTGCTTGGGGCGGCCCGGCGCGGCGCTCATGCGACCGCCTTCTTGCGCGCCAGCAGCAGCGCCTCGGCCAGCGCGAAGTCCTCGGGATAGGTGACCTTGAAGTTCTGCGCGCTGCCCGGCACCAGCAATGGCGCCAGCCCCACCGCCTCGATCGCGCCAGCCTCGTCGGTCACCGCGTCGCCGACGCGCTCGAGCGCATCGAGCAGCATGCCGATGCGGAACATCTGCGGCGTCTGCGCAAGCCACTTGTCGGCGCGCGGCAGGGTCTGCGCCACGCGGCTGTCGGCCGTCGACACCTTGAGCGTGTCGGCCAGCCGGTGCGCCAGCAGGCCGCCGACGGCATCGTGCTCGCAGGCCGCGACCAGCGCCTCGATCTGGCTCGGCGTCACGAGGCAGCGCGCCGCGTCGTGCACCAGCACCCAGTCGTGCGCGCCCGCGCCCTTCTGCCGCAGCGCCAGCAGGCCGTTGCGCACCGAGGCCGCGCGCGTCACGCCGCCCACGCGCAGCAGGTGCTCGGCCTGCTGCGGGAAGAGCGGCAGCGCGGCGTCCACGTCGCGGTCCTCGGGCGCCACCACCAGCGCGATACCGGCGAAGCGCCCGTTCAGCGCGCGGAAGGCCTCCAGCGTGTGCGCCACCATCGGCGCCCCGGCCAGCCGCCGGTACTGCTTCGGCTGCGGGGACTGCGCATGGCCGGCACGGTGGCCGGAACCGGCGCACGGGATCAGCACGAAGAGGCGGGAGGAAGACATGGCGAAGCGGACGGTCGGCCGGTGCGCCGACAAGCAGAAGAAGGGCCGCCATTCTAGAATCGACCCCATTGCACACCCCTCGCCAGCCGGCGCGGGGTGTTGTGCATTTCCAGCAAGCCTTTCATGGACCTCCCCCACCTCACGGCGGGCAAGCGCTTCACGCTGCCGCGCCCCCCGCTGTCGGCCGACGCGCTGCTGCTGGCCCAGCTCGCGCGGCGCGAAAAGGCCGCCGGCCGCGCCACGGCCATGTTCACGGCCGACGCCAACGATGCCCAGCGCCTGATCGACGAGATCGCCTTCTTCGCGCCCGAGCTGCGCTGCGCCCTGTTTCCCGACTGGGAGACGCTGCCCTACGACAGCTTCTCGCCGCACCAGGACCTGATCAGCGAGCGCCTGGCCACGCTGTGGCGCATCAGCCAGAAGGAAGCCGACGTGGTGCTGGTGCCCGCCACCACCGCGCTCTACCGGCTGGCGCCGCCGTCCTTCCTCGCGGGCTACACCTTCCATTTCAAGACCAGGCAGAAGCTGCAGGACGCCAAGCTCAAGGCGCAGCTCACGCTGGCCGGCTACACCCACGTCACGCAGGTGGTGAGTCCGGGCGAGTACGCGGTGCGCGGCGGCCTGATCGACCTGTTCCCGATGGGCTCGCCGGTGCCCTACCGCGTCGACCTGTTCGACGACGAGATCGATTCGATCCGCACCTTCGACCCCGACACCCAGCGCAGCCTCTATCCGGTGCCCGAGGTACGGCTGCTGCCGGGCCGCGAGTTCCCGATGGACGACGACGCGCGCGCGCGCTTTCGCGGCCGCTGGCGCGAGCTGCTCGAGGGCGACCCGACCAAGAGTCGCATCTACAAGGACATGGGCAACGGCGTGGCCACCGCCGGCATCGAGTACTACCTGCCGCTGTTCTTCGACGAGACGGCGACCGTGTTCGATTACCTGGGCGAGGACACCACCGTCGTGCTGCACGGCGAGCTCGAGCCCGCGTTCCAGCACTTCTGGCAGGACACCGGCGAGCGCTACCGCCTGGTGCGCGGCGATCCCGAGCGCCCGGCGCTGCCGCCCGAGGCGCTGTTCCTCAACGCCGAGCAGTTCTACCAACGCGTGAAGCCGCATGCGCAGCTCTCGATCCGCTCGACCGCCGACGCCGCGCCCTTCGCCGAGTTCGACGCCCTGCCCGCCTTCTCGGTGGTGCGCGGCGCCGACGATCCGCTGGTGCGGCTCAAGGCCCACATCGCCGCCACGCCGCACCGCGTGCTGATGATCGCGGAGAGCGACGGCCGGCGCGAGAGCCTGCTCGACTTCCTGCGCGCCAGCGGCGTGAGCCCGCCGGCCTTCGATTCGCTGGCCGAGTTCGAGGCCGCGGCCGACGAGAAGATCGGCATCGCCACCGCCGCGCTGGCGGCCGGCTTCGCCTGGCGCGAACAGGGCATCGACTTCGTCACCGAGACCGAGCTGTTCGCCACCGGCAGCACCGGCCGGCGCCGCAACAAGAAGCAGGAGCAGGTCAGCGACGTCGAGGCGCTGATCAAGGACCTGTCGGAGCTCAACGTGGGCGACCCGGTGGTGCACTCCGCGCACGGCATCGGCCGCTACCGCGGCCTGATCCACATGGACCTGGGCCAGGGCACCGATGCCGAGGGCAAGCCGCTGCTGCAGGAAATGCTGCACCTGGAGTACGCCGACAAGGCCACGCTCTACGTGCCCGTGAGCCAGCTGCACCTGGTGAGCCGCTACACCGGCGTCAGCGCCGACGAGGCGCCGCTGCACAAGCTGGGCTCGGGCCAGTGGGACAAGGCCAAGCGCAAGGCGGCCGAGCAGGTGCGCGACTCGGCCGCCGAGCTGCTCAACATCTACGCGCGCCGCGCCGCGCGCGAGGGCCATGCCTTCCGCTATTCGCCGGCCGACTACGAGGTGTTCGCCAACGACTTCGGCTTCCAGGAAACCGCCGACCAGAAGGCCGCGATCCATGCCGTGGTGCAGGACATGATCTCGCCGCAGCCGATGGACCGCCTGGTCTGCGGCGACGTCGGTTTCGGCAAGACCGAGGTCGCGCTGCGCGCGGCATTCATCGCCGTCACCGGCGGCAAGCAGGTGGCCTTCCTCGCGCCCACCACGCTGCTGGCCGAGCAGCACTACCAGACCCTGGTCGACCGCTTCGCCAAGTGGCCGGTGAAGGTGGCCGAGATGAGCCGCTTCCGCTCGGCCAAGGAAGTCTCGACCGCCGCCAAGGGCCTGGCCGAGGGCACCGTCGACATCGTGGTCGGCACCCACAAGCTGCTCTCGGAGTCGGTCAAGTTCAAGAACCTCGGGCTCTTGATCATCGACGAGGAGCACCGCTTCGGCGTGCGCCATAAAGAGGCCATGAAGGCGCTGCGCGCCGAGGTCGACGTGCTCACGCTCACCGCCACGCCGATTCCGCGCACGCTGGGCATGGCGCTCGAGGGCCTGCGCGACCTCAGCGTGATCGCCACCGCGCCGCAGCGCCGGCTCGCGATCAAGACCTTCGTTCGCAACGAGGGCACCGGCGTGATCCGCGAGGCGGTGCTGCGCGAGCTCAAGCGCGGCGGCCAGGTCTACTTCCTGCACAACGAGGTCGAGACCATCGAGAACCGGCGCCAGAAGCTCGAGGAGATCCTGCCCGAGGCGCGCATCGCCGTCGCCCACGGCCAGATGCCCGAGCGCGAGCTCGAGCGCGTGATGCGCGACTTCGTGGCCCAGCGCTACAACCTGCTGCTGTGCTCGACCATCATCGAGACCGGCATCGACGTGCCGACCGCCAACACCATCGTGATGAGCCGCGCCGACAAGTTCGGCCTGGCGCAGCTGCACCAGCTGCGCGGCCGCGTCGGCCGCTCGCATCACCAAGCCTATGCCTACCTGATGGTGCCCGACACCGAGGGCCTGACCAAGCAGGCGGCGCAGCGGCTCGACGCGATCCAGCAGATGGAGGAGCTGGGCTCGGGCTTCTACCTCGCGATGCACGACCTCGAGATCCGCGGCACCGGCGAGGTGCTCGGCGAGAACCAGAGCGGCAACATGATGGAGATCGGCTTTCAGCTCTACAACGAGATGCTCAGCGAGGCCGTGCGCTCGCTCAAGGCCGGGCAGGAGCCCGACCTGCTGTCGCCGCTGTCGGTCACGACCGAGATCAACCTGCACGCCCCCGCCCTGCTGCCCGACGACTACTGCGGCGACGTGCACCTGCGGCTGTCGTTCTACAAGAAGCTCGCCACCGCGAAGAACCCCGACCAGATCGACACCCTGCTGGAGGAGATCGTCGACCGCTTCGGCAAGCTGCCGCCGCAGGCCCAGACCCTGATCGACACCCACCGCCTGCGCGTGCTCGCGCGGCCCTACGGCGTGGTCAAGGTCGATGCGGCGCCGGGCGTCATCAACATCACCTTCAAGAAGGATCCGCCGGTCGATTCGATGGCGATCATCCACCTGATCCAGAAGAACAAGCACATCAAGCTGGCCGGCAACGAGAAGCTGCGCATCGAGCGCGAGCTCAAGGAGCCGAAGGAGCGTGCGCAGATGGTGCGCGATGTGTTGCGCAGCCTGGGGCAGCCGCTGGTCAAGGAAAGCCCCGCGGCCGTCGTATAAGTGCCAGGCACTTATAATTGGCAATGTAATTTTTCGGGAGATCCGCCATGTCCCAGATCACGATCTACCTAGACGAAGAGTCCGAGAAAACAGCACGCGCGGCGGCGGCGGCGGCGAACCTGCCCTTGAGCCGCTGGTTCGCCCTGCTGGTGGCGCGTGAAGGTCAGCGCGGCAAGAAGACCGGTTGGCAGAGCTTCTTTGCCGAAGCAGACAAGCAGAAAGCCGCCTGGGACGAGTTCCCCCTGACCGAGGACATGCACAAGGACCTGCCCCCCGATACGCCGCGCGAGTCCTTGTGAAGTACCTGCTGGACACCAACACCCTGATCTACGCCTTTCGCGGCACGGGCGGCGTGCGCGTGCGGATGAATGGCACGCCCGATGCGGACATGAATCTGTGCGCGGTCAACCTGTTCGAACTCGAATTCGGTTTCGCCAAATCCGCCAACCCGGGCCCGCAGCGTGCGCTGCTCGATGAGCTGGTGCAGCGCCTGCGCGTGCTGCCGCTGGACAGCGCGAGCGCGGAATCGGCCGGACAGATCAAGGCCCACTTGCAACAGGCCGGCACGCCGATCGGCCCCTATGACCTGCTCATCGCGGGCATCGCGATGGCGCACAACCTGATCGTCGTCAGCCGCAACGTCAGCGAGTTCTCGCGCGTGCCCGGCCTGCGCGTCGAGAACTGGTACCACTGAATGACCCTTGCTCCCTCCTCCCCCGGCCTCGTCCTTCAGCGCTTCACGCCGCCGCTCGCCCTCGCCGACTTCAAGCTCATCGCCTTCGACATGGACTCGACGCTGATCAGCATCGAGTGCATCGACGAGATCGCCGATGCCGTCGGCAAGAAGGCAGAGGTGGCCGCGATCACCGAGGCCACGATGCGTGGCGAGATCAAGGACTTCAAGGAGAGCCTGCGCCGCCGCGTCGCGCTGCTGAAGGGCGTGCCGGTCGGCGCGCTGCAGCAGGTCTACGACGAGCGGCTCAGGCTCAACCCCGGCGCGGCCGAACTGGTGGCGGCCTGCAAGGCGGCGGGACTCAAAGTGCTGCTGGTCTCGGGCGGCTTCACCTTCTTTGCCAACCGCGTGAAGGAGCGCCTGGGCATCGACTTCGCGCGCTCGAACCTGCTCGACGAAGCCGACGGCCAGCTCACGGGCCAGGTCGCGATGCAGAACTGGGGCGACATCTGCGACGGCGCCGAGAAGCGCCGCACCCTGCTCGAGGTGGCCTCGCTGATGGGCATCTCGGCGCAGGAATGCATCGCGGTGGGCGACGGCGCCAACGACCTGCCGATGATGGGCGAGGCCGGGCTGTCGGTGGCCTATCACGCCAAGCCCAAGGTGCGCGAGCAGGCGATGGTGGCGATCAACGAAGGCGGGCTCGACCGCCTGCTCGAGGTCGTCCGGCCCTGACCGGTCAGGCCGGGCTGCCGGCCGCCGGCGACCTGGCCGCGGTGCCCAGCAGCCGCTCGCGCATCGACGGCACCACGGTGTCGGCCGCGCGCTCGAGCTGCTCCACCAGGCCGCCCACGCCGACCGCGAAGCGCGCGCCCGAGGCGCTCGAGGCCGAGCCCAGCGCGATGATGCCGATGCCCTCGGTGACCACGCCGCGCGAGAACGCATAGCCGCGCTCGCGCGTCTCCTGCACGCGCGCCTTCACGTAGTCGGCATCGACGTCCTGCCCGCCGGGCTTGAGGCGCGCATTGCTGCGATGGATGGTGCGCGCCACGTGGTCGTCGCTGCTGGCCGCGAGCAGCGCCCAGCCCGTGCCCGACATGCACAGCAGCCGGCGCGTGCCGGGCTGCACGTTGAACTGGATCGCGCGGCTGCCGAAGATCACGTGCACGTACTGCGCGTAGATGTCGTTCTCGACCGCGAGGATGGCGGTGAAGCCGGTCTCGCGCGCGATGTCGCCGAGCACGGTGAGCAACTGCCCGCCCTGGAACATCGAGTCCATCACCCAGTCGCCGATCGAGGCCAGGCGCGGCGTGGCGAGGTAGGCGCGCAGCGAGGAGTCGTAGCGCAGGTAGCCCAGCGTGGCGACGCTCTTGAGCAGCACCTGCGCGCTCGACAGCGGGTAGCCGAGCCGCTCGGAGATCTCGCGCACCGTCACCGGCCGCCGCACCTCCCGCAGGTACTCGAGCACCTGAAACACCCGCCCCGCCGTCTTGATGACCGATTGCTCCACTTCATGTTCTCCGCGGTCCCAGCCGGCATGTTGCGCGCTCGACCGCCCGGGCCGGACCGCGCGCGATGCTACTGCAACTCGATGCCGGTGATGCCCATCAGCCGCTTCCAGCGCTCGATCTCCTCGGCCTGGTAGCGGCGCAGTTCGGGCGCCGAGGACATGATCAGTTCGGTGCCCTGCTTGCGGTAGTAGGCCTGGATCTCGGGCGTCTGCGCGGCCTTCGCGAACAGCGCGCCGAGCTGCTCGAGCGCGGCCGGCGGCGCCTTCGAACTCACGGCGGCCGCGACCCAGTTGAACGCGAGGTAGTCGGGATAGCCGGCCTCCCCGACGGTGGGCACCTCGGGCAGCACGATCGAGCGCTTGGGCGCGGTGAAGGCCAGCGGCCGCACGCGACCCGAGCGCGCGAGCTCGTTGGCGCCGGTGGCGTCGACCACCGCGAAATCGACCTCGCCCGTGAGCACCGCGTTGACGGCCTCGCCCGCGCCCTTGTAGTTGATGCCGGCCGTCTTGATCTTCGCCATCTCGTTGAACCACTCGGAGTAGAGCGTGTACGACATGGAGCCGCTCGCGTAGTTGAGCTTGCCCGGCCGCTTGCGCGCATCGGCCACGAGGTCGGCCAGCGAACGGTGGGCCGAGGCCGCCGGCACGATGACCAGGCAGGCGCCGCGCGACAGCAGCGTGATCGGCGCGAAGTCGGCGATCGGGTCGTAGGGCAGCTTGCGGAAGGTGGCGGCATTGGTGGTCAGCGTCGAGTTGCTGCCGATGAACACCGTGTGGCCGTCGTGCGGCGGATTCAGCGCCGTCTGCACGCCGATGAAGCCGTTGCCGCCGGGCTTGTTCTCCACCGTCACCGCCTGGCCCGACAGGTCGCCGATGCTCTTGGCGAACAGGCGCGCCGTGATGTCGGTGCCGCTGCCGGGCGGGAACGGCACGATGAAGCGCATGGCGTGCGAGGGAAAGGCCTGCGCCTGCGCGAGGCCGGGCAAGCTCGCGGCACCGGCCAGCGCCGCGCCGGTGCCGAGCAGCAGCCGGCGGCGGTCGCGAGAGAAATCACTCATGGGGTCGTCTCCTGGTTTCCTGTCTTCAGCGCCGCGAGCCCAAGAGCTCGCGCGCCACCACCCAGCGGTGCACCTCGCTGGGTCCTTCGTAGATGCGCATCAGCCGGGTCTCGTTGGCCATCTGCTGCAGCGGCATTTCCTTGGTCATGCCCATGGCGCCGAAGACCTGCATCGCCATGTCGATCACGTCCCAGGCCATCTCGGTGGCGTAGACCTTGATCATCGAGACCTGCGAACGCGCCTCCTCGCCGCGGTCGATGCGCGCGGCGGCCTCGTAGGTCATGAGGCGGCAGGCATGGATGCGCGTGGCGGCATCGGCCACGCCCCACTGCACGCTCTGGCGGTCGGACAGCAGCGCGCCGAAGGTCTTTCGCATCGGCGCGTACTCGCAGACCATGTCGAGCGCGCGCTGGGCGCGGCCGATGCACCAGGCCGCCATCTGCACGCGCCGGCTCGACAGCCGCGCCTGCATCGGCGCGAAGCCCTGCCCTTCCTTGCCCAGCAGCTGGCCGGCGCCGACGCGGCAGTCCTGCAGCACCACCTCGTAGGTCGACACGCCGCCGAGCATCGGGATGCGGCGCTCGACGATGAAGCCCGGCGTGTCCTTGTCGACGATGAAGGCCGAGATGCCGCCGCGCGAACCGAGCGCCTTGTCGGTCACGGCCATCACGATGGTCCAGTCGGCGCGCGCGGCGCGGCTGATCCAGATCTTGCGGCCGTTGAGCACCCAGTTGCCCTGCGCGTCGCGCTCGGCGCGCGTGCCCATCGCCGACGGATCGGCGCCCGCGCCGGGCTCGGAGATGGCGATCGCCGAGACCGTCTCGCCGCGTGCATAGGGCGCGAGGTAGCGCTCGGTCTGCGCAGCGTCGGCCGTCTTCAGCAGCATGCGCAGGTTCGGCGAATCGGGCGGCAGGTCGTAGGGCACGACGGTCTTGCCGAGCTCCTCGTTGACGCCCACCATCGCCGTCACCGGCAGGTCGGAGCCGCCGAGTTCGGCCGGCGCATCGAGCCCCCAGAGGCCGAGTTCGCGCGAGAGCGCATCGAGCCGCTCGTGCTCCTCGGGCATGAGCATCAGCTGCCCGCCCTCGGCTTCGCGTTTCAGCACCGCCGGCTCCAGCGGCAGCAGTTCGTCGCGCACGAAGCGCGCGACCAGGTCCTTGAGCATGCGGTGCTCGTCGTCGAGTTCGAAGTTCATGCCCCGCTCCCTCACTCGCCGGCCACCGCACGGCCGGCCTTGAGCCGCGCGATGGCTTCCTCGCCGAGGCCGGCCTCGCGCAGGATCTCGCTGGTGTGCTGCCCCACCGTGGGCGCCTGGCGGTACACGCGGGTCGGCGTGGCCGAGAAGCGCGCCGTCGGCCGCAGCTGGCGGATCGGTCCTTCGGTCGGATGCTGCGCGTCCTCGAACAGGCCCACGGCCTTCAGGTGCGGATGCGCGGGCAGGTCGTCGAGCGCATAGATCGGCGTGGCCGGGATGTCGAGCTTCTCGCACAGCGCCATCCACTCGGCCGTGGTCTTCAGCGGCGACAGCTCGCGCAGGTGGCCGTAGAGCGCGCGCACCTGCGCGTTGCGCTCCTGCCGGTTGGCGATGCTGTAGCGCTCGGCCAGCTCGGGCTGGCCGACCTCGACGAAGAAGGCCTGCCAGTGGCGTTCCGTGTAGGGCAGCATGCTGATCCAGCCGTCGCGCGTGCGCGCCGGCTTGCGCCCGCCCTCGAGCAGCCGCGGATAGCCGGCCTTCACCGCCGAGCCCTGGAAGGTCATGCCGCCCATGTGCTCGGCCAGCACGAAGGCCGCCATGGTCTCCAGCATCGGCACTTCGACGTACTGGCCCTGCCCGCTGCGCTCGCGGTGCAGCAGCGCCGCCAGCACCGCGTTGCAGACCGCGAGGCCGGTGGTCTTGTCGGCGATCAGGCTGGGCGTGTAGTCGGGCTGCTCGCGTCCCACCGAGCCCACGCCCACCAGCCCGCAGGCGGCCTGGATGATGTCGTCGAAGGCCGGCTTGTCGCGGTGCGGGCCGTCCTGGCCGAAGCCGGTGGCGGCGCAATACACCACCTTGGGATTGAGCTTCGCCACCGCCTCGTAGCCGAGCCCGAGGCGCTCGACCGCGGCCACGCGCATGTTGTGCACCACCACGTCCACCTGCGGGATCAGCGCGCGCAGCGCGGCCACGCCCTCGGGCGACTTGAGGTCGACCGCGAGCGAGCGCTTGTTGCGGTTCACGGCCAGGAAGATCGAGCTCATGCCCGGGTGCTGCGAGATGCCGTTGGCACGCATCATGTCGCCCTCGGGCGGCTCGACCTTGATCACGTCGGCGCCGTAGTCGGCCAGCATCTGGGTGGCCAGCGGGCCGAGCACCACGGCCGTGAGGTCGAGCACGCGGATGCCCTTGAGGGGGCCCGAGGGCGCGTTGGAAGTCGTATCGGTCATAGGGAAAAAAGAAGAGGGATTCAGTTGGGCAGGCCCACGAGATGCCGCGCCATCACCACGCGCTGGATCTGGCCGGTGCCCTCGACGATGTCGAGCGCCTTCACGTCGCGGAACAGTTTCTCGATCAGGTGGTCGCCGCGGCCGCCCGCGAGGCCCAGCACCTCCATCGCGAAGCTCGTGGCCTCGAAGGCGGCCGGCGGCGCGAGCGCCTTCGAGGCCGAGGCCTCGAGCATGTTGGGCTGGCGCCGGTCGGCCAGCCAGGCCGCGCGCAGCGCCATCAGCAGCGCGGCCTTGAGCTTGCGGCGCGAACGCTCGAGCCGGTCGCGCAGCCGCATGTCGGAGGCCAGGCCCTCGGCCTGCATGAAGGCCGCGGCCTCGTCGAGCGCGGCGCGGCCGATGCCCACCGCCATGCCGGCGATGGCCGGACGGCCCGCGTTGAAGGTGTTCATCGCGCCCTTGAAGCCACCCGAGCGCTGCTCGTAGTAGGCCTCGCCGCCGAGCAGGTTGGCCGCGGGCACGCGGCAGCCCGAGAGGAAGAAGGAGGTCGACTCGTAGGCCTTCAGGCCCATCTTCTTCTCGATGCGGAAGTCGCCGAAGCCCGGCGTGCCGCGCTCGACCACGAAGGCGCGGTGGCCCGCGCGGCCCAGCGCCGGATCGATGGTGGCGAACACCACGGTCCATTCGGCGCGACCCGAGTTGCCCGAGAAGGACTTGGCGCCGTCGAGCACCCAGTGGTCGCCGTCGCGCCGCGCGCGGGTCTTGATGTTGGCCACGTCGGAACCGCCCGAGGGCTCGGTCATCGCGAAGGCGCCCCAGATCGGGCGCCGCGGATTCACGAAGGGCGAGAGAAAGCGCTGCTTCTGCTCGGGCGTGCCCATCGAGAGGATCGGCGGCTCGCCCAGGCCCGGGCCCGGCAGCGCGACGCCGATGCCGCGGTCCCAGTAGGCGCCCTCCTCGGCCAACAGCACCTGGGCCACGGCCGAGCCGGCCTTGTTGGGCGCGGGCGCGTCCGCGCCGTCGGGTGCCGCGTCGGCCGCGCGCCAGCGCGTGCGGCCGAAGCCCTCGGCCAGCATGCGCACGAAGAAGGGGTCGTCCACCGGCAGCGGCGCGCCCGCGCGGTCGGCGCGCCAGCCCGCGGGCCGCATCTCGTCGCGCCCGAGGCGGCGCAGGGTCTGCAGGCGGGCCTGGTCGTCCGCGCTGATCGAAAAATCCATCTCAGGCTCCCTGGGTCGTTGCGTCGGTGGTGGCAAGAAAGTCGATCGGCGCGGCGATCGCGGCCGGCAGCGCGTCGTCGCGCGCGGCATCGGCGCCGCCGAGCAGCAGGCCCAGCGCGCGCAGCTCGCGCAGCTGCTTCTCGACCGGGTAGTCGCGCATGAAGCCCGCGCCGCCGAGGATCTGCACCGCGTTGGCGCCGATGAAGACCGCGTTCTCGATCGCCTCGATCAGCGCCGTGGCCGCGGCCTCGCGCGCGGGCCGGCCGGCATCGAGCCGCCAGGCAGCCTCGTGCAGCAGCTGGCGCGCGGCATCGACCGCGCTGTGCATGTCGACGATCAGGAAGGCCAGCGCCTGGTGGTGCGCGATCGGCTTGCCGAAGGCGACGCGCTCGAGCGCGTAGCGGCGCGAATAGTCGGCCGCCGCATGCATCTGGCCGACCAGCAGCGCCGCGAGCTGCACGCGCGCATGGGCCAGCGCGAGCGCGGCGGCCGCGGGGTCGGTCCACGCGGCCTCGACCGGCGCGCGGTCCACGCGCAACTCGCTCGCGCCCGCGGCGCGCAGGCCGGCACCGGGCAGTTCGGCGAGCGCGATGCCCTGCGTGACCAGGCGCAGCCCGTCGCGGCTCAGCACCGCCAGCAGGTCGACGCGGTCGGTCGGCAGCCAGGCCGCCTGGCCGCTCAGCGCATCGCCATCGCTCGTCCATTGGCCGCGCGCATCGAACACCAGCGCCGCGCGCGCATCGGGCCGCGCCAGCAGCGGCTGCAGATGGCGCTGCAGCGCCGCCTCGCCGCCGAAGGCCCGCAGCGCCTGCGCGACCGCGCCGATCGGCTGCAGCGCCAGCGCCGCGCCGGGGCAGCCGGCCGCGAGCCGCTCGGTCACCAGCACCCGCGCGAGCGCGCCGAGGCCGGCACCGCCCGCGGACTCGGGCCAGTCGATGCGATCGAAGCCGATCTGGGCCGCCTCGCGCCGCAGGGCCTCGGGCAGCGCGCGCTGCGCTTCGAAGGCGCGCTGCGAGGGCAGCAACTGTTCGTCGGAGAAACGCTGGGCCGTCTCGGCCACCAGCGCGAGTTCCTCATCGAGTGCGAAATCGATCATGGCGTGCTCCGCGCTCAGTGGCGTCCGAAGACGGGATCGCGGCGCTGCGCCATCGCGGCCACGCCCTCGCGGAAGTCCTGGGTCTGGAAGTGCTGGCGCTGCTCGCCGGCCTCGCGCTCGACCGCGGCGCGCACCGCCTCGACCAGCCCGGCGCGCAGGCTCGCGCGCGTCGATTCGACCGCGATCGGCGCCGAGATCGCGATCTCCTCGGCCAATGCCTGGGCGCGCTCGCGCACCTGGTCCTGCGGCGCCAGCTCGTCGACCAGGCCGATGCGCAGCGCCTCGGCGCCATCGATGCGGCGGCCGGTGTAGAGCAGCAGCGCGGCCTGCTGCGCGCCGACCAGGCGCGGCAGCGTGTGGCTCAGCGCGAAGCCCGGGTGGAAGCCCAGGCGCGCGAAGTTGGCGCTGAAGCGCGCCTCGGCGCAGGCGACGCGGAAATCGGCCACCAGCGCAAGGCCCAGCCCACCACCCACCGCCGGGCCCTGCACCGCCGCGATCACCGGCTTGGTCACGGCGAACAGCCGGATCGCCTGCCGGTAGAGCTCGCCCGGGTCGCGCCGCTCGCCGGCGGCGGGTGTGGGCGACGAGAAATCGACGCCCGCGCAGAAGGAGCGCCCCTGCGCCGCCAGCACGATGGCGCGGCATGCCGGGTCGGCCTGCAGCGATTCGAAGGCTTCGGCCAGCGCCGAGATCAGCGCGAGGTCGAAGAAGTTGTGGGGCGGCCGGCACATCTCCACCGTGGCCGTGTGGCCGGTGCGGTGGATCGAGAGGTCGGACGGATTCGCTGCGGTGCTCATGGGACTCCTGTCTGGCTGTTCTTTTTCAACGATATAACAGATACATGTTTTTTAAAAGCACATATGTATTATTATTTGGCCAGCCCGAAGCCCGGGCAGGTCGGCGAACGACCGGTTCAGTCACGAACTCAGGAGCAAAAAAGATGGAGACAAGCAGGCGCCGGCTGTTGCTGGCATTGGCGGGTACGGCGGGCGCGGCGGTGGCGGGACCGGCCCTCGCGCAGGGCACGGCCTTTCCGACGCGGCCGATCAAGATCGTGGTGCCGTTCACGCCCGGCAGCGGCTCGGACAACTCGGCACGCTACTTCGGCGACCAGCTCGCCGCGCAGCTCGGCCAGGCGGTGGTGGTCGAGAACAAGCCCGGCGCCAACGGCATCATCGCGCTGCAGCAGGTGAAGAACGCGCCGGCCGACGGCTACATGCTGCTGCTGGCGAGCAACTCGCCGATGGCCGTGAACCCGCTGACCATCAAGGACCTGGGCTACGACTCGGTGAAGGACTACAAGCCGGTGTCGGGCCTGACGCGCGGCATGAACGTGGTGGTGGTCTCGAACGATTCGCCGTTCGCGAGCATCGAGGCGCTGCTGGCCGCCAGCAAGAGCAAGTCGCTCACCGTCGGCACCTACTCCGCGGGCTACCAGCTCGCGGCGGCCTGGCTCGCCAACGTGGCCGGCGGCGACTTCACCAACGTGCCCTACAAGGGACAGGCGCCGATCATGACCGACGTGATCGGCAACCAGCTCGACTTCGCGTTGGTCGACCTCGGCGGAGCGATGCCGCTGATCAAGGGCGGCAAGCTGCGCGCGCTCGCGGTCTCGGGCGAGGCGCGCAATCCCGACCTGCCGAGCGTGCCGACGATCCGCGAGAAGGGCTTCAACGAGTACGTGCAGTACAGCTGGGTGTCGTTCTACGTGCGCTCGCAGACGCCCGACGACGTCACCGCGAAACTCGCCGAGGCGCTGCAGAAGACGCTGGCCACCGAGGACGCGCGCGCCTTCGTGCGCAAGTCGGGCGCCGAGCTCATGCCCTATCCGCCCGAGAAGATGCAGCGCTTCCACCTCGAGGAGATCGCGCGCTTCCGCAAGATCGCGGCCATCGCCAACATCAAGCCCGAGTGACCCAGAATGGCGGCATGAACCAAGCCGCCTCCTCGTCCGAAGCCCCCCTCTACAACGCGCCGGCGCTGGTCGCCTATGCCGATGCCCTGCTGCAGAAGTGCGGCCTCGCCGCGCCGATGGCCGCGAGCGTGGCGCGCACGCTGGTCGAGGGCGACCTGCTGGGCCACGACACCCACGGCCTCGCGCTGCTCGCCGGCTATGCGAAGGAGCTCGAGGCGGGCGGCATGGCGCGCGAGGGCGCGCCCGAGGTGCTGTCGGACCGCCCCGCCGCCGTGCTGTGGGACGCCCGGCGCCTGCCCGGCCCCTGGCTCATGGAACAGGGCCTCGACCTGCTGGTCCCGCGCGCCCGCGAACTCGGCACCGCCTCGCTGGTGATCCGCCGCAGCCACCACATCGCCTGCCTCGCGGTCTACATGCTGCGCGCGCTGAGGGAGGACATGCTGATGCTGCTGGCCTGCTCCGACCCCAACACCGCGAGCGTCGCGCCCTTCGGCGGCACGCAGGCGGTGTTCACGCCCAACCCGCTGGCGCTGGGCTTCGGGCTCTCGCAGGGCGGCGTGATGGTCGACATCTCGGCCTCGATCACCACCAACGGCATGAGCAACCGCAAGCGCGCGGCCGGCGAGACCTTCGCCGAGCAGTGGCTGATCGATGCGCAGGGCCGGCCCTCGAACGACCCGCAGGTGCTGTTCGACAGCCCGCCCGGCACCCTGCTGCCGGTGGGCGGCCTGAGCCATGGCCACAAGGGCTACGGCATGGCGCTGCTGGTGGAGGCGCTGACCGGCGGCCTCGCGGGCCATGGCCGCGCCGACCCGCCCGAGGGCTGGGGCGCGACCGTGCACGTCACGCTGCACGACCTGCATGCCTTCGGCGGCAAGGCGGCCTTCCTGCGGCAGATGGACGAGGTCGCCGAACGCTGCCGCGGCAATGCGCCCATCGACCCGGCGAAGCCGGTGCGGCTGCCGGGCGAAGGCGGATTGAAGCGTCGGGAGGCGCAATCGAGGGACGGGGTGCGGCTGCACCCGTCGATCGCGCGTTCGCTCCAGGAAGTGGAGCAGCGGCACGGCCTGCGGCTGGCGCAGGCGCTGGCCTGATCAGTTGTCCTGGTCGTCGCCGTCCTCGTCGGACGGGGCGGCCTCGCCCGCGGGCCGCGGCTTGCGCGTCGCGGGCCGCGCGAGGATCTCGAGGTAGAACTGCTTGCCGCCCTCGGCCACCACGTGGTCGATGCTGGCGGTGATGGCCGACAGGTGGATCGTCTGGGCGTTGTCGGCGCTGCTGCCGAAGCGGCAATCGAAGTCCCAGAAATCGGCGCCGGCCGGCAGTGCATGGCCTCGCTCGCGCTTGATGTACTTGCGGATTTCGTGCTTGGTGGCTTCGAGGAGGCGGTCGGGGTGCTTGCCCTCGACCTGAAGCTGGAAGGTTTTTCTCATGGGTGATGGTAACCAATGCCCCGCCGCGCCACTGTGTACAGTCGGCGGCTCAACGGAAAGCAGGTGAAAGACATGGCGCGCGCGAACGACTGGGCAAGCAAGGTGATGGCATTGATCAACGGCGGCAATCCCACCGCGGCCATCGCGCAGATCAAGGTCGCGCCCTCGGTCAAGGACCTGAAGGCGCTGCAGACCATCATGACGCTCTCGAAGATGAAAGGCCGCTATCCGAACGTGGATGCGGCCATCGCGGACAACCTGACGCTGCTCGCGGCGCCCCGGCTGCACCGCGCGCCCTGACGGCCGGCCTTACAGCGCCTGGCCGAGGCGCTTGACGCCCTCTTCGATCTTCGCCACGTCGGCGGTCGCGAAGCTCAGGCGCAGGGTCGCCACGTCGGGGTTCTCGGCATAGAACGGCGCGCCGGGCACGAAGGCAACCAGCTTCTCGATCGCGCGCTTGGCCAGTTCGTTGGCATTGGCCAGCTTGCCGTTGGCGCCCGTGAGGCGGGCCCAGAAGAACAGGCCGCCATTGGGCTGGGTGAAGCTCACCGCGTCGCCGAGTTCGCGCTGCAGCGCCTGGCCCATGGCCTTGGCGCGCTGGCCGTAGACCTCGCGCACATGCGCCAGCGTGGCCGGCATGCGGCCGCTCTTGAGGTACTGGGCCGCGGTGGCCTGCGAGAAGGTGCTGGTGTGGGCGTCGCTGAACTGCTTGCACATGGTGGCCTTGGCCAGCAGTTCGGCCGGGGCGATCATCCAGCCGATGCGCAGGCCCGGGCTCAGCACCTTGCTGAGGCTGCCGCAGTGCGCGAGCAATTCGCGGCTGCCGGGCACGTCCTTGCTCAGGGCCATGATCGAGGGCGGCGGCGCCTCGCCGAAGTACAGGTCGCCATAGGGATCGTCCTCGACGATCAGCGTCTGGTACTTCACGGCCAGCTCGAGCACCTTCTTGCGGCGCTCCAGGCTCAGCATCGCGCCGCTGGGGTTGCCGAAGGTGGGGATCAGGTAGACGAACTTGGGCTTGTGCTCGGCGATCAGCTTCTCGAGCTCGTCGGTCTTGACGCCGTTGGCGTCGATCGGCGCGCTGATGAGCTGGGCGCCGTAGAGACGGAAGCACTGGATGGTGGCCAGGAAGGTCGGGCCCTCGACGATCACCTTGTCGCCGGGCGAGATCATGGTCTTGCCCAGCAGATCGAGCGCCTGCTGGCTGCCGGTGGTGACGATCAGGCCGCTGGGATCGACCTCGACGCCCTTGGTCTTCATGAAGGCGCTGAGCTGCGCGCGCAGCGGCTCGTAGCCTTCGGTGGCGCCGTACTGCAGCGCGCCGCCCGCCTCCTCGGTGAGTGCCTTCTGGCTCGCCTCCTTAAGGCCCTCGACGTCGAACATCGCGCTGTCGGGGAAGCCGCCCGCGAAGCTGATGATGCCGGGCTTGCCCAGCAGCTTGAAGAGTTCGCGGATGGCGGAGGTTTCGACGTTGTCGAGGCGGGAGGCGAATTGCATGGTCAGTCTCACTTTCTGGCCGCCATTGTGGCGAAAGCCGCGGGAAATTAAGTTGCGTAGGTCATTCCCGTTTCAGCGATATATTGCGCCTGCCTTTGTCCCGCCCCATGAAAAAAGAAAACATCGCGCCCTTCTTCGCCATCCTGCAGGCCGCCAACCCCACGCCCGAGACCGAACTCGAATACGACACGCCCTTCGAGCTGCTGGCCGCCGTGCTGCTGTCGGCGCAGGCCACCGACGTGGGCGTGAACAAGGCGACGCGCAAGCTGTTCCCCGTGGCCAACACGCCGCAGGCGATCCTCGACCTCGGCGTCGAGGGCCTGGAGGGCTACATCAAGACCATCGGCCTGTACCGCAGCAAGGCCAAGCACCTGATCGAGGCCTGCCGCATGCTGGTCGAGCAGCACGGCGGCGAGGTGCCGCGCACGCGCGCCGAGCTCGAGGCCCTGCCCGGCGTGGGCCGCAAGACCGCCAACGTGGTGCTTAACGTGGCTTTCGGCGAAGCCACGATCGCGGTCGACACCCACATCTTCCGCGTCGGCAACCGCACCGGGCTGGCGCCGGGCAAGACGCCGCTGGAGGTCGAGCTCAAGCTCGAGAAGCGCGTGCCGGTCGAATACCGGCTGCATGCGCACCACTGGCTGATCCTGCACGGGCGCTATGTCTGCGTGGCGCGCACGCCGCGCTGCTGGGACTGCGCGGTGTCGAAGTACTGCGATTACAAGCCGAAGACGCCGGCACCCAAGCGCTGAGCCTGCATCAGGCCGGCCGAAGCTCGACCACCTGCCAGCCGCCGAAGGGCAACGGCGCCGACGGCCACTCGGTGGCATCGCGCGGACAGCGCGTACCGGCGTGCAGCAGCGACACGGCGCGCAGCACGCCCGCATGCGCGACCCACAGCGCATCGCCCTGCCCGGCTCGCCATTCGTCGTAGGCGCCGGCCACGCGCGCCATGAAGGCACGCACGCTCTCGCCATGCGCGCCGGCGCGGGTGTCGGCGAAATCGGCGGTCCAGGCATCGAGCTCGGCGCGCGCGATGGCCGACCAGGACTGCCCTTCCCAGGCGCCGAAATCCATCTCGGCGATGCGCGCGTCGTGCTGCACGGCGAGGTCGGGCCGCAGCGCAGCGATCGCGCCGGCCAGCGCGGCGCAGCGCCGCAGCGGCGACGACAGCACGGCGAGCCCCGGCGGCAGCTCCCGCACGATGCGCTCGGCGGCCGCGCGCGTGGCCTCGGCTTCGGCCTCGAGATCGCTCGCGCCGTAGCACAGCCCCGCTTCGGCGATCACCGGCGCATGCCGCAGCAGCCAGAGCCTGCGCATGCTCAGACCCGCCACGCCAGCGCGAGATAGACCGCGATCTCGCAGACCTGCTGCGTGGCGCCGAGGCCATCGCCCGTGAAGCCCTGCAGCCGGCGCCGGAAGAGCCGCGCCATCCACAGCGCCGCCAGCGCCGTCGCGAGCAGCGCCGCCAGCGCATGGGCCGCGCCGTGCGACAGCGCCAGCAACGCCAGCGCGGGCAGCGTCCACAGCACGCCGATCATGAGCGCGCCGCCGCTGATCGCATCGGCCAGCGGCTTGGCCTTGCTCGCGCCGCTGTCGCCCACATAGGGCAGCCAGCGGATCAAACCGAGCGGCGCGAGCCGCGACAGCACGTGCGCGCCGACGATGGCCGCGGCCACCGCATGCAACCCGCCGCCGGCCAGCACAGCGATCAGCGCGCACTTGAGGCCCAGCGCCAGCACCAGCGCAATCGCGCCGAAGGCACCGATGCGCGAGTCCTTCATGATCTCGAGCGCCCGCGCCCGGTCGGCCGAGCCGCCCAGGCCATCGGCCACGTCGGCCAGGCCGTCTTCGTGGAAGGCGCCGGTCAGCATCACGGTCGCGACCGTGCTCAGCACCGCCGCCGCGAACGCGCCCGCCAGGCCCGGCAGTCCCATCGCCACGCCCACGAACACCAGCGCCGCCACGCCGCCGGCCAGCCAGCCGATGCCCGGCAGGTGCGCCGCGCTCGCGCGCAGCATCTGCGGGCTGTAGCCGACCCAGGCCGCGAGCCGGCCCGTGACCGGCACGCGCGTGAAGAACTGCAGCGCGAGCAGGAAGTGCCGCAGACCGCGCATCGGGCTCAGGCGTCCTTGCGCGAGACGCCGGCCGACTCGAAGCTCGCCATCTCGCGCACGATGCGGCAGGCCGATTCGAGCAGCGGCCAGGCCAGCGCGCCGCCCGAGCCCTCGCCCAGGCGCAGGCCCAGGTTCAGCAGCGGCTCGAGCCGCAGCCGCTCGAGCAGCAGCGCATGGCCCGGCTCGGCCGAGACGTGGGCCGCCACGCAGCGCTGCGCCACATGCGGTCGCAATGCCTGCGCCACCAGCACTGCGGCACTCGCGATGAAGCCGTCGAGCACGATCACGCGCCGTTCCTCGGCCGCCTGCAGCACCGCGCCGACCAGGGTCGCGATCTCGAAGCCGCCGAGCGCGGCCAGCGCGTCGAGCGGCGCGGTGGCATCCGCATGCAGCGCCAGCACCTCGCGCAGCACGGCGCGCTTGCGCGCCAGCCCGTCGGCGTCGAGCCCGGTGCCGGCACCGGTGCAGCGGTCGATGTCGATGTCGGTCAGGCGCGCCAGCAGCAGCGCGGCGGCCGAGCTGTTGCCGATGCCCATCTCGCCGAGCAGCAGCGCATTGCCCGGCAGCGCGCGCACGATCTCGCGGCCGTTGGCGATGGCCTGCGCGCATTGGGCGGCGCTCATCGCCGGGCCGGCCGAGGCATCGGCGGTGCCGGCCGCGATGCGCCGCTGCACCAGGCCGGGCCGCGGCTGGAAGTCGCGCCGCACGCCGCAATCGGCCACGGTCAGCGCCAGGCCGTGCTGGCGCGCGAGCACGCTGACGGCGGCGCCGCCGGCCAGGAAGTTCTCGACCATCTGCCAGGTCACGTCGCTCGGATAGGCCGAGACCCCGCGCGCCGCCAGCCCGTGGTCGGCCGCGCAGACCAGCATCTGCGGCGCCTCGAGCACCGGCGATTCGGTGCCGAGGATCGTGCCCAGGCGCAGCGCCAGCGCCTCGAGCCGGCCGAGCGCGCCCAGCGGCTTGGTCTTGTTGTCGAGCACGGCCTGCAGCCGGGCCGCGAGCGCGGCGTCGGCGATGTCGGGCACCGCGGGAAGAAGGTCGTCGTGGGTCATGCGATCAGGCCGGCGAGCACGCCGGCGTCGAAGTGGTTGTCGATGAAGTCGGCCAGGCCGTCGAAGGTGGCGTCGAGCGTGGGCGCCGCGACGCCGAACAGCGCCCGCAGCGCCGCGGGGTCCTCGAACAGCCCGTGCAGATAGAGGCCGAGCACGTTGCCGCGCGCGTTCTGCCAGGCCAGCCCCTCGGGCATCACCGCGCCGCCGTCGCCGGCCATCTGCGGATGGGCCGCGGTCTGGCCGTGGTGGATCTCGTAGCCGGCCACCGCCACGTTCGACAGCGCGGCCCAGGCACCGGCCAGCGTGCCGAAGGCGGCCTCGCGGCGGCGCACGGTCTTGTCGCGCTCGAACACCGTCACCAGCGGCAGCAGGCCCAGGCCGGGCGCGTTGCCGTCGATGCCATGCAGATCGACCAGCGCCTCGCCGAGCATCTGCAGACCGCCGCAGACGCCGAGCACCGCGCCGCCGCGCGCCGCGTGCTCGGCCACCGCGCGGTCGAGCCCCTGCGCGCGCAGCCAGGCCAGGTCGCCGCTGGTGTGCTTGGAGCCGGGCAGCACGATCCAGTCGGCGCCCGCCACGTCGGCCGGCGCGCGGGCCCAGACCAGGCGCACGCCGGGCACGTTCTTCAGCGGCTGGAATTCGTCGAGGTTGCTGATGCGCGGATAGGCGATCACGGCGACGGTGCGCGTCACCGCGCCCGAGGACCGGCTGCGGTCGTCGAACACGCCGTCCTCCTCGGGCAGGCCGTGCTGCCACCACATCGGCAGGGTCGCGACCACGGGCACGCCGGTCATCTCGCGCAGTTGCTCGGGCGCGGGCGCGAGCAGCGAGGCATCGCCCCGGAACTTGTTGAGCACGAAACCCGCGAGCAGCGCGCGGTCGGCCTCGGGCAGCAGCGCCCAGGTGCCGTAGAGATGGGCGAAGGCGCCGCCGCGGTCGATGTCGGTGGCCAGCAGGCAGCGCGCCCGGGCATGGCGCGCGATGCGCAGGTTGACGATGTCGCTGGCCATCAGGTTGATCTCGGCCGGCGAGCCGGCACCCTCGATCACGACCACGTCGTTCTCGGCGCGCAGCTCGTCGAGCGCGCGCGCGAGCTGCGGCCACACGCGCTCGCTGCGTCCGCGCCACGGCAGCGCCGACAGGGTCTCGTCGACCTGCCCCATCAGCACCACCTGGCTGTGGGTGTCGCGCTCGGGCTTGAGCAGCAGCGGGTTCATGCGCACCTCGGGCCGCGCCCGGGCCGCGAGCGCCTGGAAGTACTGAGCGCTGCCGATCTCGCCGCCCTCGACCACACGCGCGTTGTTGCTCATGTTCTGCGCCTTGTAGGGCGCCACCTTGAGGCCCTGGCGCGCGTACCAGCGGCACAGCGCGGTCGCGATCCAGCTCTTGCCGGCCCCGCTGGTCGTGCCCAGCACCATCACGCAACGCGCCCCGCCGGTGTGCTCTCGCGCGCTCGCCGGCGCCGCCGCTGCCTGGAAATTCATGGCGGGATTGTCGTTGAGCGCGCGCGGGTGCCCGAAACGCAACGCCGGAATGCGGCTTCCGTCACGCAACCGGCCCGGTGAACCCACGGGCTGCATCCGGTTCGGCGAATCCTCCGTATACAGGGCTTCCCCGTCACAGCGCCCCGCGACCCCGCCTCATGCCCGCCCTCAACGACCTGGCCCTCACCGTCGAAGAACCCGAACCGGACCGTTTCCACTGGGTCCTGCTCGAGGCGCTGGACAGCGGCGAGGCCGAGGTGCTCGACTACCGCGTCTACCGCCGCGCGGCGCGCGCCGAGGCCAGCTACTCGAATGCGCTGGTGATGGGCGTGGCGGAGCTGCAGAGGATCAGCGCCGCGCGGCCATCCGATCCCGACGCCTGAATGCGCGCGTTCAGGGCGCGAAGCCCGAGCGCCGCACCACCGGCTCCCACTGCTGCCGGTAGGCCTTGAGCATCTGCACCGTCTCGGCGTTGCTGCTGACCACCGGCGTGATGTAGAGCGCATCGGCCGCCTTCTGCAACCCCGGGTCCTGCATCACCTCGCGGATCTTCGCGGCCAGCAGCTGCACCTTCGCCGGCGGCATGCTGCTCGGCGCGAAGAAGGTGTTCCAGCCGTCGGCATCGATCTTCATGCCGGCCTCGCGGAAGGTCGGCAGCGAGGGCGCGAAGCTCGCGCGCTTCTTGCCCGACACGGCCAGGATGCGGATCTTGCCAGCCACGTGCTGCGCATAGAGCGAGTCCAGCGTGTCGATGGCGATCGGCAGCGAGCCGCCGGTCAGGTCGGCGGCCAGCGGCGCCGAGCCGCCATAGCCCTTGATCTGCGGCTGTACGCTCAGCGCATCGCCGACCATCAGGCCGAAGAAGTGCGGCAGGCTGCCGGTGGCCGGCACGCCGAAGACCGCCTCCTCGGGATGGGCCCAGAGCCGGCCCACGAGGAACATGGCGCGGTCGAGCTGCAGCTTCTGCCCCACGGCCAGCGCGAAGTCGTAGCTGCTGACCTGGGTGACGGGCACGAAGTCCTTGTCGGGGTCGTAGCCCGCGTCCTTGATCACCAGCGGCGCCACCACCATCACGGCGGGATTGCCGAGCATCAGCACGTTCTCGGTCGCGGCCGCGCGGCGCAGCTGCTTGGCCGCGAGCCGGCCGCCCTCGCCCGCGCGGTTCTCGACCGTGACGGCCACGCCGAGCTTGGGGCCGAGCCGCTCGGCGATCAGGCGCGCGATGCGGTCGGTGCTGCCGCCGGGCGCGTAGCCCACGACCAGCGTGAGCGGGCTCTCGAGGTTCTGCGCCTGCGCGGGCGCCAGGATGCCGCCGATCGCGAGCGCGAGGCAGCAGGCGGCGAGTCGTCGCCGGGAGGGAAAAAAGGGCACAGGGGATCTCCTCTCGCCGGCGGCTGGTGGCCGGCTTTTGTTACGCTGTTTATATGCAGGTAACAAATAGTTGATCTAATCCATCATCGGGCGCCGCGGCGGCGCCGCCACACACCCGCATCCTTCGTGAGTTCTTCCCCTCCTGCCTTTCCCGACGCGGCCGCGCTGCTCGCGCCCCGCTGCCTCGACGACCTGCTGCTCTACCGGCTCGCACGCGCCGCGCGCACCGGCGGCGGCATGGCCACGCGCCTGGTCGAGGGCGGCTTCGGCATCACGCGCCGCGAATGGGGCATGGTCGCGATGCTCGCGCAGACCGGCGAGATCACGCCCTCGGCGCTGTCGGACTGCCTGAGCCTGGACCGCGTGCGCACCTCGCGCGGGCTGCGCAGCCTGGTCGAGAAGCAGCTGGTGGAACGGCGCCGCGACGACGAGGACCGGCGCGAGGTCCATGTGCGGCTGAGCGCCGCGGGGCTGCAGCTGTTCGACGAGCTGTTCCCGCGCATCGCCGAGCTCAACACCGGGCTGCTCGACGGCCTGCCGGCGGGGCATGTCGAGATCTTCCTGCAATGCCTGCGGCGGCTCGAGCAGCGCGGCAGCGCGCTGAGCGCGCAGGGCGTGGTGCCCGAGAAGGCCGACCGCCGCTCGGGCGGCACGCGCCACCGCTGGCCGAAGCGGGGCGCGTAGGGCCTCAGCTTTGCGGGCCGCGCGGTGCGCTGTCGCCCGAGGCCACCGCGCCCGGCACGTCCCAGCCGCCGCCGATCGCGCGGATCAGCCCCACGGCCGCCTGGTACTGCGCCGACTTCACCTGCAGCGCCTGGCGCCGGTTGCGCAGCTCGCTGCGGCGCGCGTCGAGCAGGTCGAGCTGGCTGATGTAGCCGTTGCGGTAGCGCGTGTCCGACAGGCTGGTCGCGCGCGCGGCCGAGGCCACGGCCGTGGCCTGCACGCCCGACTGCTCCTGCAGGATGCGGATCGACGCCAGCTGGTCCTCGACCTCCTGGAAGGCCACCAGCACCTGGTTGCGGTAGCTCGCCAGCGCGCCGTCGAGCTGCGCGTTGGCGCTCTGCAGCCCGGCCTCGCGGCGGCCGCCGTCGAAGATCGGCAGCGACAGCAGCGCGCCCACGCCCCACGAGCGGGCCGACCACTTGAACAGGTCGCCGACCTCGGGCGAGGCATAGCCGGCGGCGCCGGTCAGCGAGATGTCGGGGAACCACGCGGCCTGCGCCACGCCCACGCGCGACTGGGCCGCGAACACCGCGTTCTGCGCGGCCGACACGTCGGGCCGGCGCGTCAGCACCGTGGCCGGCACGCCGGGCGGGATCGCCGGCAGTGCGGTGGTCCAGTCGGCCGGCCGCACGCCGAAGCTCGAGGCCGAATCGCCCACCAGCACCGCGAGCGCATGCTCGACCTGGGCCCGCTGGCGATCGATCGCGAGCGCGTCCGACTCGGTCGACGAGACCTCGGTCTGCACGCGCGCCACGTCGAGCTCGGCGATGTCGCCGGCCTGCTGGCGGCGCTGCGACAGGCGCAGCGTGTCGCGGTAGGCCTCGACCTGCTCGCGCACCAGCACGCGCTCGGCATCGAGGGCACGCAGCGTGAGGTAGGTCTGCGCCACCTCGGCCTGCACCGCCAGCCGCGTGCTCTGCAGCAGCGCCTCGCGGCCGGCCGCGTCGAGCCGCGCCGCGTCGCTGGCGCGCGAGAGGCGGCCGAACAGGTCGAGCTCGTACGAGAAGGTGGCGCCGGCATTGGTCATGGTGGCCGGCGAGGTGCTGGCCGTGGCCTTGTCGAGCCCGGCGCCGCGGTTGGCGCCGGCGCTCAGGCCCACCTGCGGCAGCCGGTCGGCGTTGACGCTGCGCGCGATGGCGCGGGCCTCGGCCAGCCGCGCCGCTGCGCCCTGGATGTTGTTGTTGCTGACCTCGGCCTTGGCGATGAGCTCGTTCAGGACCGGATCGTTGAAGGCCTGCCACCAGGCACCGCGCGCGGCGCCCTCGGAAGGCACGGCGCGGGTCCAGCCGGCGGGCGGCGTGGCGCCCTGCTCCTTGAACTGGGCCGCGGCCGGGGTCTCGGGCAGGCCCGAGGGCACGCTCGCGCAGCCGGCCAGGGCCAGCGCCGCCACCAGGGGCAGCACGGCCGCGCGCAGCGGCGCCGAGAGGGATGAGAGCTTGAAGTTCATGATCGACCTTCCTTCTTGTTCTGTGGTTCGTTCGTCATTCATGCGAGGTCCGCGGCGAGGCCGGCACCGGATGCAGGCCGCCGCCATGGCCGCCGCCCGATCCACCGTGCGAACCGCCCGAGGCCGGCGCCGGATGGTCGGCCGACACGAAGTCCTCGCCATGCGGCACCTCGCCGTGCAGCTTCAGCGGCCGGTTGCCCGCGATGCGGCGCATCAGCACGTAGAACACCGGCGTCAGGAACAGGCCGAAGGCCGTCACGCCGATCATCCCGGCGAACACCGCCACGCCCATCGCCTTGCGCATCTCCGAGCCCGCGCCGGTCGACAGCACCAGGGGCAGCACGCCCATGACGAAGGCCAGCGAGGTCATCAGGATCGGGCGCAGGCGCAGCCGGCTGGCCTCGATCGCGGCCTGGATCGGCGTGCGCCCGGCGAACTCGAGCTCGCGCGCGAACTCCACGATCAGGATCGCGTTCTTCGCGCTGAGCCCCACCAGCACGATCAGCCCGATCTGCGTGAAGACGTTGTTGTCGCCTCCCGAGATCCACACGCCCGCCATCGCGGCCATGATGCCCATCGGCACGATCAGGATGATCGCGATCGGCAGCGTCAGGCTTTCGTACTGCGCGGCCAGCACCAGGAACACCAGCAGGATCGCCAGCGGGAACACGAGGAAGGCGGAGTTGCCGGCCAGGATCTCCTGGTAGGTCAGCTCGGTCCACTCGAAGCTCACGCCCTTGGGCAGCGTCTCGGCCGCGATCTTGGTGATCGCGTCCTGCGCCTGGCCCGACGAATAGCCGGGTGCCGGGCCGCCGTTGATGTCGGCGGCCAGGTAGCCGTTGTAGCGCATGGCGCGTTCCGGACCGAAGGTCGAGTTGACCTTCATCAGCGCGGCCAGCGGCACCATCTCGCCCGAGCTCGAGCGCACCTTCAGCAGGCCCACGTCCTCGGCCCGCGCGCGGTAAGGCGCATCGGCCTGGACGCGCACGGAGTACGTGCGGCCGAACTTGTTGAAGTCGTTGGCGTACAGGCTGCCCAGGTAGATCTGCATCGTGTCGAAGATGTCCGTCACCGGCACGCCGAGCTGGCGCGCCTTGGTGCGGTCGATGTCGGCATACAGCTGCGGCACGTTGACCTGCCAGCTCGTGAACATGCCCGTGAGCTCGGGCGCCGCATAGGCCTTGGCCATGAAGGCCTTGACCGCCGCGTCCATCTGGTCGTAACCGACCGAGGCCCGGTCCTCGATCTGCAGCTTGAAGCCGCCCGTGGTGCCCAGGCCCGCCACCGGCGGCGGCGGGAACATCACGATGAACGCGTCCTGGATGCTGCCGAAGGCCTGGTTGAGCTGGCCCGCCACCGCGCCGCCGCTCTGGTCGGCGCGCTTGCGCTGGTCGAAGGGCTTGAGCGTGGCGAACACGATGCCCGAGTTCGAGCTGTTGGTGAAGCCGTTGATCGACAGGCCCGGGAAGGCGATCGCGTCCTCCACGTTCGGGTTCTTCTTCATGATCTCGCCCATGCGCTGGATCACTTCGTCGGTGCGGTCGAGCGTGGCGCCGTCGGGCAGCTGCGCGAAGCCGATCAGGTACTGCTTGTCCTGCGCCGGCACGAAGCCGCTGGGCACGGCCTTGAACAGGCCGAAGGTCACGCCGACCAGCGCGAGGTAGATCACCAGCATCAGCGTCTTGCGCGAGATCACGCGCTTGACGCCGCCGCTGTAGGCCTCGGAGCCGCGATGGAAGAACTTGTTGAAGCCGCGGAACAGCCAGCCGAAGGCCCGGTCCATGCCGCGTGTCAGTGCGTCCTTCGGCTGGTCATGGCCGCGCAGCAGCAAGGCGGCGAGCGCGGGCGACAGGGTCAGCGAGTTGATCGCCGAGATCACGGTCGAGATCGCGATGGTCACCGCGAACTGGCGGTAGAACTGGCCCGTGAGGCCGCTGATGAAGGCCAGCGGCACGAACACGGCCACCAGCACCAGCGCGATCGCGATGATGGGCCCGGACACCTCGCGCATCGCGCGGTAGGTCGCCTCGCGCGGCGTGAGCCCCGCCTCGATGTTGCGCTCGACGTTCTCCACCACCACGATGGCATCGTCCACCACGATGCCGATGGCCAGCACCAGCCCGAACAGGCTCAGCGCGTTGATCGAGAAGCCGAGCACGTGCAGCACGGCGAAGGTACCGATCACCGACACCGGCACGGCCAGCAGCGGAATGATCGACGCGCGCCAGGTCTGCAGGAACAGGATCACGACCAGCACCACCAGCATGATGGCTTCGAGCAGCGTGTGGATCACCGATTCGATGGACGCGCGCACGAACTGCGTCGGGTCGTAGGCGATGCGGTATTCCAGGCCTTCGGGCATGTTCTTGTTGAGCTCGGCCATGGTCTTGCGCACGTTCGCCGAGATGTCGAGCGCGTTCGAGCCCGGGGCCTGGAACACGCCCATGCCGACGGCCGGGTCGTTGTTCAGCAGCGAGCGCAGCGAGTAGTCGGCGGCGCCCATCTCGAGGCGGCCGATGTCGCGAAGGCGCGTGACGGCGCCGTCGGTGCCGCTCTTGACGATGATGTCGCCGAACTCTTCCTCGCTCTGCAGGCGCCCCTGCGCATTGATCGAGAGCTGCATGTCCACGCCCGACAGGCCCGGCGAAGCGCCGACCACGCCGGCCGCGGCCTGCACGTTCTGGCCGCGGATGGCGGCCACCACGTCGGAGGCCGAGAGGCCGCGCTGCGCCACCTTCTGCGGGTCGAGCCAGACGCGCATCGAGTAGTCGCCGCCGCCGAAGATCTGAACCTGGCCCACGCCTTCGATGCGCGCCAGCGGGTCCTTCACGTTCAGCACCGCGTAGTTGCGCAGGTAGTTGATGTCGTAGCGGCCGTTGGGCGACACGAGGTGGACCACCATCGTGAGGTCGGGCGCGCTCTTCACCGTGGTGATGCCGAGCCGGCGCACTTCCTCGGGCAGCCGCGGCTCGGCCTGCGAGACGCGGTTCTGCACCAGCTGCTGGGCCTTGTCGGGGTCGGTGCCGAGGCGGAAGGTCACCGTCAGCGTCATCACGCCGTCGGTGGTGGCCTGGCTGCCCATGTAGAGCATGCCCTCGACGCCGTTGATCTGCTCCTCCAGCGGGGTCGCCACGGTCTCGGCGATCACCTTCGGGTTGGCACCCGGGTACTGGGCGCGCACCACCACCGAGGGAGGCGCGACTTCCGGGTACTCGGAGATCGGCAGACCGCGCAACGCGATCAGGCCGGCTATCAGCATCAAGAGCGACAGCACGCCGGCAAAGATCGGCCGGTCGATGAAGAATTTAGAGAGATTCATTTCGTTGGCTCCATCGCGCGGACAGCGCGATCCACGCCGCTTCGAAAAAGACGAGCGGCATCCAGGTGGCTCCCATCAAGGAACTTCGAGTAACGCTGGCGAGCCGGCCGGTGCCGCTGTCGCCGTTGTCGGTGTCCCGGGTTTCCCGGCGCGCCGGCCTTCAGGCTGGCGCGCGGGGCCCGGTGTCGTTCAGGACTTCGCGGCCTGCGCCACTTGTTCCGTCGGTTGTTGCGCCTTGCCGTCGGCCTTGGCGTCCATGGTCACGGTCTGCGGTGCCACCAGCGCACCCGGGCGGATGTGCTGCAGGCCGTTGACCACCACGCGGTCGCCCGCCTTCAGGCCCTTGCTCACGACACGCAGCCCGTTGATCGAGGCGCCGAGCGCAACTTCGCGGTAGACCGCCTTGTTGTCCTCGCCCACGACCATCACGAACTTCTTGTTCTGGTCGGTGCCGATGGCGCGTTCGCTGACCAGCAGCGCGGTGTCGTTGCGGGCCTGGCCCATGCGGATGCGGGCGAACTGGCCGGGGATCAGGGCGCCGTCCTTGTTGTCGAAGGAGGCGCGCACGCGCACCGTGCCGCTGCGGGCGTCGACCTGGTTGTCGATCAGCTGCAGCTTGCCGACGAAGGGCGTGCCCTCCAGGCCGGCCGTGCCCATCTGCACCGGGATCGATTCGATCTGGCCGCGGGCGCTGGAGCCGCTCGGCAGGTCCTTCAGGGCCCGCGTGATCACCTGCTCGTCGGCATCGAAGCTCGCGTAGATCGGGCTCACCGAGACCAGCGTGGTCAGCACCGGGGCGCCGGGACCGGCCGCCACCAGGTTGCCCACCGTGACCTCGATCTTGCCGATGCGGCCCGAGACCGGGGCCCGCACCTGGGTGTAGCCCAGGTTCAGGCGCGCCGACTGCAGCGAGGCCTGGGCCGCGCGCAGGTTGGCCTCGGCCTCGCGGCCGGCGTTCACGCGCTCGTCGTATTCGCGCTGGGCGATGGCCTGCTCGTCCCACAGGCGCTTGGCGCGCTCCTGCTCGCTGCGGCTGAAGGACTGGCGGGCCTGCGCCGACGCCACCTGCGCCTCGGCGCGCTCGACCTCGGCCGCGTACGGCGCGGGGTCGATGGTCACCAGCAGGTCGCCCTGCCTGACCAGCGCGCCTTCGCGGAAATGCACCGACTGCACGGCACCCGCGACGCGGGAGCGCACGTCGACGCGTTCGACCGCTTCCAGGCGGCCCGAGAACTCGTCCCAGGCATTGATCTCGCTCGGCGCCACCGCCGCGACCGAGACCGGGATGGCTTGCGGCGCGCCCGCGGCCGGCGCGTTGGCCTCGGCCTTGAAGCTGTGCATGCCCAGCACCGCGGCGGCCACCGCCAGCAAGGCGGTGACGCCGGTCACGGCGGGCCACAGGCCCTTGCGGGCCGCGGAGGAAAACGTTGGCTTGTTGTTCGACATGGTGATTCGTCCTTCTCTCAGATGACTCAAATGACTCGGATGACTTTTCGGGATGCAACAGTCCGTCCTGGCGCCCTCGCACCAAGAAAAACGGAAATTTCGGAAAAAGGCCGGCCGCACCGGGTGCCCCCGGTGGCTCGGCGCTAGCGGCTGGCTCTGCGGCTGGCGGCGCTGGCTAACTGGGCTTCGGGGTCGCCCCGGGGGGCGGTGTGGTGGCCGCGAAGAATTCGCGGAAGTGCTGCTGCACGGTCGCCTCGCAGACCTTGCAGCCCATGCACTCGGCGTCGTAGAGCGCCTTGGGCCATTCGGCCGCGTTGCTCAGCACCGCGCTCGTGACCTCGATGCCGGCCGAACGCAGCCGGCCCGCGAAGGTCAGCGCCTCGTCGCGCATCGCGTCGTCCTCGCCCACCAGCACCAGGGCCGGGGCCAGGGCCGAGAGGCGCAGCGAACCGCTGGGCACCGCATAGGGGTGCGTGGCGTTCGACGGGCAGCTCAGGTACTTCTCCCAGCCCGTGGCCCAGCGGCACTCGGGCGAGTCGTTGGTCGCCTTGCGCAGCGAGGCCGTGCCGGCGCAGGGATCGAGCATCGGCGACAGCAGGATCTGGCCCGCCAGCGGCGGATGGGCGCGGTCGCGCGAGATCAGCGCCACCGCCGCCGCCAGGTTGCCGCCGGCTTCCTCGCCGGCCAGGTAGACCTGGGCGCCGCGGCCGCCGAGCTTGACGCGCTGCTTGTAGAGCCATTCGAGCGCCGCGTAGCCGACCTCGATCGGCTCTGGAAACGGCGACTCGGGAGCCAGCGGGTAGTCGAGCGAGACCACCACCGCGCCGGAGCCGGCCAGGAGGCGCGCCACGTTGCGGCCGTTGTCGAGGCCGCCGCAGATGAAGGTGCCGCCATGGAAGTGCAGCACCAGCGGCACCGTTTCGCCCTTGGGGCGCTGGCCGTAGACACGGGCGCCCACCGGATCGCGGCCGGGCAGCTCGATCGACAGATCGGCTTCCGCGCCTTGCCCCGCGGCGAGCGCGGCTGCTTCGGCGGAGCGGGACGATGGACGGGGTGACATGGGACGACCTCGGGAAATGGGCGATGGTTGAAATATAAGGCGCCGACTGTCGCGTTAAACAGGGATGCAAGCCCTACTCTGTTTCCAAACTACGAACAATCGGACCGGGTCACCAAAGGGTTATGGCCTTGTGTGAGAATCCGCACCCCCCGGCGAGGGCCGGGTCTAGAGAACAGGCATTCGATGGATCAGATCCAGGCCATGCGGATCTTCGTCCGCGTCGTGGAAGCCGGCACCTTCACCCGCGCGGCGGACTCGCTCGCCCTGCCCAAGGGCACCGTCACCAAGCAGATCCAGGCCCTGGAATCGCGGCTGCGCGTGAAGCTCCTGAACCGTACCACCCGCCGGGTGACGGTCACGCCGGACGGCGCCGCGTATTTCGAACGCGCGGCGCGCCTGCTCAACGACTTCGACGACATGGAGGCCAGCATGACGAATGCGCAGTCCAGCCCCACGGGCCGGTTGCGCATCGACGTCGGGACCTCGGTCGCGCGGCTGGTGATCCTGCCGGCCCTGGCCACCTTCTGCGACCGCTACCCCGAGATCCAGGTCGACCTCGGCGTCAGCGACCGCACGGTGGACCTGATCAGCGACAACGTCGACTGCGTGATCCGCGCCGGCGACCTCGCCGACCAGTCGCTGGTGGCGCGGCGCATCGGCACCCTGCATTTCGTGACCGTGGCCTCGCCGGCCTACATCAAGCGCTATGGTGCGCCGCAGCATCCGAACGACATCGAGAAGCGCCACCACGTGGTGAGCTACTTCTCGGGCACCACGCGGCGCGTCTATCCGCACGAGTTCAAGAAGGGCGACGAGCACATCGAGCTCAACGGACCCTACCGCGTGTCGGTCAACGAGAGCAACGCCCACATGGCGGCCGTGCTCGGCGGCTTCGGCATCTCGCAGTGCATCACCTTCATGGCCGAACCGCATCTAGAGAGCGGCGAGCTGATCGAGGTGCTGTCCGACTGGCAGCGCGACCCGCTGCCGATCCACGTGGTCTACCCGCCGAACCGCCACCTGAGCGCCAAGGTGCGCGCCTTCGTGGACTGGGCCGCCGAGCTGTTCGCGAAGAATCCGCGGCTGCAGCGGCGCTGAGCGCGATGCTGTTCTCGCCCGAGCGCCACGAGCCCCTGCGGACCGACGCCTGGGACGAGGGCCGCGCGCGCGAGGCCATCGAGCGCATCGTGCGCGACACCGAGGCGCGCTTCACGCCCGAGGGCCTGTGGCCCATGCATCCGGACGATGCATCGAATCCCGACCCGCAATACCTGCTGTACTGGGGCGCGAGCGGCGTGATCTGGGCGCTGCACCATCTGCAGGAGCGCGGCGCCGCGCGGCTGGCGCGCGACTACGCGCCCTTCGTGCCGGGCCTGATCGCCGCCAACCGCGCGGCCATGGGCCGCCCCGCCGATGCCCGCTTCGCGGCCTACCTGATGGGCGACACCGGCATCCGGCTGCTCGAGCACCGGCTGCGGCCCTCCGACACCGTCGCCGACGAACTCGCGCGGCTGTGCGGCGGCCACCTCGACGACCCCACGCTCGAACTGATGTGGGGCACGCCCGGCACCATGCTCGCGGCGCTGTTCATGCACGAGCGCACCGGCGAGCAACGCTGGGCCGGCATCTACCGCGACACCGCGCGGCGGTTGTGGTCGCAGCTCGAATGGTCGGAGGACTTCGGCTGCCATTTCTGGACCCAGCAGCTCTACGGCCAGCGTTCGACCTACATCGATGCGGTGCACGGCTTCGTCGCCACCGCCGTGCCGCTGATCCATGGCCGCCACCTGCTCGGCGACGCCGAATGGAACGCCTGGCGCGACTGCATCGCCAACACCGTGCAGCGCACCGCCGACCGCGAGGGCGCGCAGGCGAACTGGCGCCCGCGCCTGTTCCCGCTGCCCGATGCCTCGCGGCCGAAACTCGTGCAGATGTGCCATGGCGCGCCGGGCTTCGTGATCTGCCTCGCGGATTTTCCGGACGGCACGCTCGACGAGCTGCTGCTCGCCGCCGGCGAAACCACCTGGCAGGCCGGCCCGCTCCACAAGGGCTCGAACCTCTGCCACGGCACCGGCGGCAACGGCTATGCCTTCCTCAAGCTGCACCGCCGCTTCGGCGACGCCGCCTGGCTGGACCGGGCGCGCGCCTTCGCCATGCACGGCATCGCGCAGACCGAGGCCGACCTGGCGGAACACGGCCACCTGCGCTATTCGCTGTGGACCGGCGACCCCGGCTTCGCGATCTACCTGTGGGATTGCATCGAGGGCACGGACCGCTTCCCGACCCTCGACTGTTTCTTCTAGGCCGGCGGCCGCCGCGCGCGCAGCTCGCCCGCCGTCGTCGCCCAGGCCTTGCCCAGCATGCGCGTGAGATAGGCCCCCGAGGCCCAGCCGACCTGCTGCGCCACCGACAGCACCGATTCGTCGGTGCTCTGCAGCAGGTGGCGCGCGCGCTCGAGGCGCCGCTGCTGCTGGAATTCGAGCGGCGACAGCCCGTAGGCCGCGCGGAACAGCCGCTCGACCTGCCGGCGCGAGAGCCGGTGCCGCGCCGCGAAGGCCTCGAGCGGCAGCGTCGCCGCGAGCTCGGCCTCGATGTCGCTGGCCAGCAGCGCGGCGATCACCGCGCCGGGCGTGCCGCGGCCATCGGGATGCACCAGCGGATTGGCCATGAGCCGCGCCGCCTCCATCACCAGCGCGCCGCAATGGGCCACGTGCGCCATCGAGGGCTCGGGCGATGCCGGCGTGCCGGCCATCTCGAGCAGCCGGTGCGACAGCAGGTTCAGCGCGCCGCTGCCCGCGCGCAGGCCTTGGGCCGGCTTCGCGATGCCGTGCGCGCGCAGCGCCGTGTCCCAGAACTCCGAATCGACATAGACCGCGAGGTGCGTCTGGCGCAGGGTCATCGCGCTGGTGGCATGGGCGGCGCCGGCCGCGAACCAGAGGAAGTGGCCGGGCGAGGACTGCAGCGCGTCGCCGCGCGGATCGATCACGTCGAAGCGCCCCGCCAGCGGCACGAACAGCATGTCGCAATCGTGCGCATGCGGCGTCGTGGCGTAGCCGTCGAGCGTGCTCGCCACCGGCGTCGCCTTGTGGGCGAGGCGGTCGGAGAACGCGGAAATCCGCGGTCCGGCTGGGGCGGCTGGGGACGGCATGGGGCCGATTGTGTGGTCAATCGCGCGGCCGATGTCGCATTCGTGCGCGCGGGCGTCGCGAGCGGAGGCACGCGGAGGGGAACCGGCAGGAAGACTAGGACCTCCCCTCCACCCGTTCCGCCAAGGACCTCCATGACCGCCAGCCTCCGCCCGCCACGGCGCCTCGCCCTGATGGCCGCCGCCGCCCTGCTCGCCGCCGCCTGCGGTGCCGCGGCCGCCGCCGACGCCTATCCGGCCAAGCCGATCACCATCGTCGTGCCCTTCCCGGCCGGCGGCGGCACCGACGTGATCTTCCGCGCGGTGCAGGTCAGGCTGCAGGCCGAGCTCGGCGTGCCGGTGATCATCGACAACCGCGCGGGCGCCGGCGGCACGGTGGGCACGGGCTATGCCTCCAAGGCCGCGCCCGACGGCTACACGCTGGTGGCCGCCACCACCACGACCATCGCCTCGGCCCAGGCCGTCTACCCCAGGCTGCCCTACGACCCGCTGGCCGACCTCGCGCCCGTGGGCACGCTGGGCACCACGCCCTTCGTGCTGGTGGTGGCACCCACCCTGCCCGCGAAGAACCTCGCCGACTTCATCCGCGATGCCAAGGCCAGGCCCGGCACGCTCAACTACGGCAGCATCGGCAACGGCACCGCGAGCCACCTCGCGAGCGAGCTGTTCAAGCAGCGCACCGGCATCGAGATGACGCACATTCCCTACCGCGGCGCGGCGCCCGCGCAGACCGACCTGATGGCCGGCCAGATCCAGGCGCTGTTCGACAACCCCACCGCGCTCGCGCCCCAGGTGCGCGCCGGCCGCATGCGTGCGCTCGCGATCAGCCAGCCCTCGGCGGTGTTCCCCGAGCTGCCGAGCTTCGAGGCCGCGGGCATCAAGGACTTCAAGCCCGAGCTCTGGTACGGCCTGATGGCGCCCGCGGCCACGCCCAACCCGGTGGTGGAGCGGCTGCGCTCGGCGCTCGACAAGGCGCTGCAGGACCGCAACCTGCGCGCCGACATGATGGCCAAGGGCGTCTCGCCCGCGAGCTGGTCGCCCGAGCAGTTCGGCCAGCGCGTGCGCGCCGACATCGCGCTGTGGGGCGGCATCGCGCGCTCCGTCAACGCGAAGGCGGACTGAGATGACGATGCAGCTCGTTCGCGTCTTCGCCCGCCCCGGCACCCGCGCCGGCGGCAACCCGGCCCCGGTCTGGCTCGATGCCGATGCCATGTCCACCGAGGACATGCAGGCCCGCACCCGCGAGAGCGGGCACGAGTCGGTGTTCGTGCTCGCGCCCGACGATGCCGCCCGGCACCGCCTGCGCATGCGCTACTTCGTGCCGCGCCACGAGATGGAGATGTGCGGCCATGCCACGCTCGGCGCGCTGTGGCTGCTGCACGAGCGCGGCCGCTGGAGCGGCGAGCCGATCGCGGTGCAGACGCTCAGCGGCACGGTGCACGGCCGCTTCGTCGACGGCGCGGTCGAGATCAGCCAGCCCAGCGCCAGCATCGCCGCGGTCGACGCGGCCCTGGTGCGCGAGATCGCGCAGTGCCTGGGCATCGGGCTCGCGCAGATCGTGTCGCCGGTGCTCAACGCCGCCACCAGCCGCGTGAAGACGCTGGTGCGGCTCGAAAGCCCCGAACTGCTGCACGGCCTGCGGCCCGACTTCGCGCGCGTCGAGGCGCTGTGCGACCGGCTCGGCTCGACCGGGCTCTATCCCTTCGCATCGAACGCCGATGCGCAGGGCACCGAGGTCAGCGCGCGCCAGTTCCCGCGCTCCTCCGGCTATCCCGAGGACGCGGCCACCGGCATCGCCGCCGCCGCGCTGGCCTGGGGCCTGCGCGAGATGGCGCTGGTCGGCGCGGATGGCACGCTGGTCACGGTGCGCCAGGGCGAGGCCATGGGCTCGCCCTCGGCGATCCAGGTGCGGCTGCCCGCGCAGGCCGAGGCCGCCGAAGGCTGCTGGCTGCGCGGCGACGCGCAGGCGATGGAGGCGCTGCCGCATGACTGATGCCGACCGGCGCCTGGAGGCGCTCGCCGCGCAAGCGGGCCACGACGCCTCGCCCGCCGCGCGCCCCGCGGGCCGCTATGCGAGCTTCGCGCGCGCCGGCGAGCTGCTGCATTCGAGCGGCGTGGTCGGGCGCGAGAATGGCGTGGTGATCGCGGGCCCTATCGACGACAGCGACGCGGGCATCGCGCTCGGCGAGCGGGCCGCGGTCGCCGCCACCATCGCGCTGCTGCGCGCCGCGCGCGCCGAGCTCGGCGGCCTCGACCGGGTGCAGAAGATTGTCGCCCTCACCGGCTACCTGCAGGCCGGGCCCGGCTTCACGCAGCATGTGCGGGTGATGAATGCCGCGAGCGAGCTGCTGCGCCAGGTGTTTCCCGACCAGCCGCTGCCCGCGCGCACCACGGTCGGCGTGGCCTCGCTGCCGGGCGGCGGCGCGGTCGAGATCTCGTTGGTGCTGCAGGAGCGGCCGGCGGACTGAAGGCCGCGCCTCAGGCCCCGAGCCAGCGCACCACCAGCGGCACCAGCAGGGCCGTCGCGATGCCGTTGAGCCCCATCGCGAGCGCCGAGAACGCGCCCGCGGTCTCGTTGACCTGGATCGCGCGCGCGGTGCCGATGCCATGCGCCGTGATGCCGACCGCGAAGCCGCGCACCGCGGGCTCCTTGATGCGCAGCAGGTTCAACAGGCCCGTGGCCATGATCGCGCCCGCGATGCCGGTGATGGCGGCCGCGACCGCCGACAGCGACGGCAGGCCGCCGATCTTTTCCGACACGCCCATCGCGATCGGCATGGTGGCCGACTTCGGCGCCAGCGACATCAGCAGCTCGTGCGAACCGCCGAGCGCCCAGGCGATGCCCACGGCCGACACGATGGCCGCCACCGAGCCCGCGAGCAGCGCCACGCCGATCGGCAGCCACAGCCGACGCAGCCGCGCCACCTGGCTGTAGAGCGGCACCGCGAGCGCCACCGTGGCCGGCCCGATCAGGAAGTGCACGAACTTCGCGCCCTCGAAGTAGGTGTCGTAGGGCGTGCGTGTGAGCAGCAGCACGGCGACGATCACGATCACCGACACCAGCACCGGATTGACCACCGGGTTGGCGCCGCTGCGCCGGTGCAGCCACAGCGCGCCCAGGTAGGCCAGCAGCGTGAGCGCGAGCCACAAGAGCGGCGACTGGGCCAGGAAGACCCAGATCTCGGACAGCTTCGCGGGCGCGCTCATTGGGCGTCCTTGCCGGTGATGCGGATCATCCAGCGCAGGGTAAGCGCGGTGACGGTCATGGTGAAGGCCGCGCCCAGGATGCCCGCGGCCAGGAACGGCAGCCATTCGCGGCCCACGCGCTCGAAGTGCAGCATCACGCCCGTCACGGCCGGGATGAACAGCAGCATCAGGTTGCGCAGCAGATGGCCCGAGGTCTCGCCCAGGCTCTCGGGCACGCCGCCGCGCCACAGCAGGCCGGCGAACAGGAACAGCATGCCGAGCAGCGGACCGGGCACCGGCAGGCTGAGCCACTGCACCAGCAGTTCGCCGGCGAGCTGGCAGAGAAAGAGCGTGGTGATGGCGTAGAGCATGGCAAGGTCCTCGTGGTCGTTCCTGTCGGCTAGTTTGCACCCGCCAGGCGCTGCCATGCGGCGTGCAGCGCGGCCTGGCTCGCGGGCGGCAGCACGCCCATGCGCACCTGGCCCGGCAGGCCGAATGAAGCGCAGTCGCGCAGCTTGATGCCCTCGGCGCGCAAGCCGGCCAGCAGGCCCGCGAAATCCGCCGTCATCGGTTGCGCGAGATGGTAGTTCGCCACGCTGGGCGTGGTCTGCCAGCCCATGCGCGCGCACAACGCGAGCTGCGCGGCCTTCCATTCGCGCAGCGTGGCCAGGCTGTCGCGCACCCAGGCCTGCACCGCGGGTTCGGCCCAGGCCGACAGCATCGCCACGCCATGCGCGCCCACGGGCCACGATGAACCCAGGCGCAGCAGCGCGCCCACCGCCTCCTGCGCGTCGGCCGGCGCGATCGCATAGGCCGCGCGCACACCCGTCATGCCCAGCGCCTTGTTGGGCGACCACATCTGCCAGAGCCGGTCGAGCCGCGCGGGCGCCAGCGCGAGTTCGCCATCGAGCCGCAACGGTTCGTAGGCACGGTCGAGCACGCAGGGCACGCCCTCGGGCAGCGCGTCGATCGACGCGGCCAGGCCGGGCTGCGCCTGCCCCTGCGGCGCAGACGGATCGCAGCACCACGCGAGCCGCGGCCGCCGCACCGCGTGCGGCGCGCGCACCACCTGCAGGCCCCAGGCGCGCGCGGCGGCCGCGTAGTCGCCATAGGAGGTGGCCGGCAGCACGACCTCACCGTGCGCGCCGCGGTCCTCTTGCGCCACCCAGGCGGTGATGCGCCGGATGAATTCGCTCGCACCGGCCGCGATCACGATGCGCCAGGGCTCCACGCCATGCAGCGCCGCGAGCCGCGCGCGCAGGGCCGTGTAGGCCGGATCGGGATAGCGTGTCGCGTCGGCCGCGCGCACTTGCGCGAGCGCCTCGGGGCACGGGCCACAGGCATTGGCATTGGTCGAGAAATCGTGGGCGGGTGCGCCGAGCGCATCGGGGCCGCCATGGTTCGGGGTGAAGTCGAGCTCGCTCATCGCACCCCCATGAACAGCAGGACGACCGGCAGCCAGGCGGCCAGCGCCAGCAGCAGCACGGCGCGCTGGCCGAAGCGGGCCGCACGCGCGGTGTCGGCGGGCATCGCGGCCCGGCCCTCGGCGTTGAGCGCATAGACCGCGGGCTTGGCCAGCCGCACGCCGAGCAGCAGCGCCATCGCGGCCATCGGCCAGCCGCTGTTGGGCGACGGCGTGCGGCGCGCCTCGCGCGCGAGGCCGCGCGGCCAGCGCCCGGCCGCCAGCGCGAGCAACAGCACCGTGAGCCGCGCGGGCAGCCACGACAGCAGGTCGTCGGCGCGCGCGGCCCATTTGCCGGCCCAGGTCCAGTCGCGGCCGCCGCGCTCGCCGCGGTAGCCCCACATCGCATCGGCCGTGTTGGCGAAGCGGTAGAGCGCCGCGCCCGGCAGGCCCAACAGCAGGAACCAGAACAGCGGCGCCACCAGCGAGTCGTTGAGGTTCTCGGCCAGCGATTCGATCGCGCTCTCGCGCACCTCACGCTCGCCGAGCTGCGAGACATCGCGGCTCACGAGGCGCGCGAGCCGCGCCCGGCCCGCGTCCAGCGATTCGCCGAGCGCGGCCTCGACCGCGAGCACCTCGTCGCGCAGCATGCGCCAGGCGAACAGCGGCTTGAGCACCAGCCCCAGCAGCAGCGCGAAGGCCCAGGCCGGCAGCGCCTGCTGCAGCGCGGCCTGCAGCGCCACGGCGATCGCGAGCACGGCCAGCGCGCCCGCGCACCAGGCGATGGCGCCGAGCGCGAAGGCGCGCCCTGCATTACCGGAGGCCGCGCCGAACGGCGGCGCGATGCGCGCGCCGGCCCAGCCCAGGTAGCGCCCGATCCACACCACCGGATGCCAGCGTGCGGGCGGTTCGCCGAGCCAGAGGTCGACCGCGAGCGCGATCCACAGCGCGGCCAGCATGGCCAGCACGGGAGCGGTGAAATCGATGGCCGGCATGGCGCGATTGTCCCGAATCAGAGGGCCGGCCGCGGCCGGCGGTGCCGGTGCCATTGGGTCAGCGCGCCGAGCGCCAGCAGCACCGCCATGCCGAAAAGCGCCCAGAGCGTGCGCACCACCGAGGCGCTGCGCGGCGCGGGCACGGGCTCGGGCTGCGGTTCGAGCCGCAGGCCGCGCACGAGTTGGGTCGCGGCCTCGTCGCCTTGTTTGCTTTCAGTGGGTGCCGGCGACTCGGCCTGCGTGGCCGGGGCCGTGGCGCCCCGCACTTCCACCGGCACCACCACCGGCTTCGGCGGCGCGGCCATCGCCGCGCGCGCGAAGCGCTCCACCGCCACGTTGCGCTCGCGCAACCCGCTGGCCTGCGCCGCCTGCGCATAGGCCCGCGCGAGCTCGCGGCGCGTCGCGGCATCGGGCGACCAGTAGTTCAGGCGCACCGCATCGAGCATGCGCTCCAGCGTCTGCGCGAAGGCCGCGCGATTCGCGCCTTCGAGCCAGGCGCGGGTGCCGAACCGCTCGCGGTCGCGCACATAGGTGTCGTGCAACGACTGCCACTGGTCGGGCCGCACCGTGGCCGGCGCGGTCACCTGCCAGCCCCAGAGGAACTGCGCGGTCTTCAGCACCTGCAGCGCGCCGCTGTAGCCCTCGGCCTGCTGCGCCGCGATCCACTGCGGATGCAGGTAGCGCGTCTGCATCTCGCGCGCGATCGCGCCGGCGGCGGTGTCGGTGCGCACCGCGCCGGTGTCGCGCAGGTTCTGCACATAAAGCGCCGGATCCTTGCCCGTGAGATGGCGCACCGCCTGCGCGATGCCGCCGAGGTACTGGAACGGGTCGTCGTTGGTGAGCACGCCATAGAGGTTGGAGCTGCGCGCCATCAGCGCCGCATCGACCTGTGCGAGATTGCCCGCGAAGGCGCCGGGCCGCGAGGCGCCGTCGAGGCCCTGGCCATAGGCATGGCCCATGCGGTCGATGAACAGGCCCGCCATCTGCGCGTCGCCGCCGCCGCGGCGCTGCGAGCGCCAGAGCTCGCTCGCGAGCGCGGCCTCCTCGAGACCGGCGCCATAGCTGCCCTGCTCGTTCGAGAACACGCGCGCGGTCGACCAGCGCGCGGCCTCCGCCTCCGACGCACCCTCGGCCCGCAGCCGCCGCGCCAGCGCCTCGCTGTGGCGCGCGACCGCATTGGTGCCCGCGGGCTCGCGCAGTGCCGCCACCTGCCGCACCGCCTCGTCGAGCCAGCGCATCACGTGCGGAAACTGGTCGCGGTACGAGCCCGTCACGCTGACCAGCACGTCGATGCGCGGCCGCTTCAAGGCCGAGGCGGGCAGCACCTCGATGCCGTTCATGCGCCCCGCATCGTCCCAGCGCGGCCGCACGCCCATCGCGTGGAAGGCCTGGCTCTCGAGCACGCCCTGGTGGCGCGAGGCCTCGCCGGCCCAGAGCGTGAACGCGATCTTCTCGGGCGCCTTGCCGCCGTGGGACTGCGCATAGGCCGCGATCCAGGCGTCCATGGCGGCCACGCCGGTGTCCCAGGCCGCGCGCGTGGGCACGCGGCTGGGATCGAAGCCGTAGAGGTTGCGGCCAGTGGGCAGGCTGTCGGGATTGCGCACCGGATCGCCGCCATAGCTCGCGCGCAGGTAGCGGCCGTCGAGGGCCGTCAGCAGGCCCTCGATCTCCTCGTTGTGCGCGAGCGTCGCGTCGAGCTGGCGCACGCGCATGGCCAGCGCGCGCAAGGTCTCGGCTTGCGCGGGCACGGTGGTCGCGCCGTCGAAGGCCGCATCGTCGAGCACCCGCGCCACCCAGCGCCCCAGCGGCGAATCGGCCATGTCGGCCGGCTCGCGCAGGAAGGTTTCGTCGAGGTCCTCGCCGAGCGCGGTCGCCAGCGGCTTGCCGACGATCTGCAGCAGCGTGGCGCGCCGGCGCTGCGCACTGGGCGCCTCGCCGAAGGTCGCGAGGCCCAGCGGCTGCGCGGTCTGCGCGAGTTCGTCGAGGTAGGGATGCAGCACCGCCACGAAGCCCGCGAAGTCGCCGCGGATGCGCGCGGGGGTCCAGGCCAGGTCGCGGTCGTAGTGCCGGGCCACGAAGTCGGCCAGCAGTTGCCGTTCGAGCGCGGCCTTGACCGGGCCGGGGGCGAGCGTCTCCCAGTCGTGCATGCGCTCGTGCATCCGCGCGAGGCCCGGGCGCAGGCCGGCCGACGAGAACATCGGCGTCGAATGGCTGACCATGGTCGCGCGGCCGCGGCGCTTGGCGGTGGTGGCCTCGCCGAGGTTGTCCATCACATAGGGATAGACGTTGGGCAGGTCGCCGAGCACCAGCAGCGGATCGTCCTGCACCGACAGCCCGCGCTCCTTGCCGGCCGACCATTCGACCGTGCCGTGCGTGCCCACGTGCACCACGGCCGAGGCGCCGAACTGCGTGCGCAGCCAGAGATAGGTGGCGAGGTAGGCATGGCCCAGCGGCACCGCCGAGCGATGGTAGACCTGCTGCGCCTTGTCCATCACCCTCGTGCCGGGTTCGAAGCGCGGCGGCTGGCGCAGCACCACCACGTTGCCGAAGCGCACGCGCGGAATCACGAAGGCCGGCGCGCCGTCCACCGTGCGCAGCTGGGTCGAGCTTTCGGGCGCGCCCCAGTAGGCCTCGATGCGCTGCTGCGTCTCTAAGGGCAGCGCGCGGAACCATGCGAGGTAGCGCGCGAGCGGCAGCGTGTCGGCCAGGTCCTGCGCGAACAGCGGCCGCAGTTCGTCGGTTCCCGGCGCCGGGTAGGACGCCTTGAGCGTGGCCTGCACCTGCGCGATCAGCGTCTCGGGCGCGGGCGCCTCGGTGCGGTAGCCGGCCGACTGCATGGCCGCGATCATGCGGCTCACGCTGCGCGGCACGTTGAGGAAAGAGGCGCCGAAGTTGGCCTCGCCCGGCGGGTAGTTGTAGACCAGCATCGCGACCCGGCGCTGGTCCGCGCTCGTGCGCTGCAGCCGCAGCAGCGCCGCGGCCTTGTCGGCGACCGCCTCGACCTGCGCGGGCAGCGGCTGCAGGCTGCCGCTCGCGGCATCGCGCGCGCTCACGAGCATCGGGTCGGTCATGCCGGCCAGTTCGCTCGGGCTGTAGTAGGCGGCGATGTCGGACTGCGCGAGGCCGTCCTTGCTCTGCGCCCACTGCGCCGCATCCATGGCCAGCGACGGCAGGGTCTGCAGCACCGGCACGCCGATGCGCTCGAGCTCGGCCTTGCGCTCGTTGGGCGTGAAGACCAGCGCGGCATTCACGATCAGGTCGGCCACGCGGCGGCCGCCCTCGGCCTGGGTCATGCGCGTGTAGAGGTCCTTCTGCTGGCGCGGGCCGTAGAAGGCATAGGCGCGCAGGCCGCGCTGCGCGAGCGCGGCGATCAGCGTGTCGAGCCAGGCCGTGTCCTCGCCGGTCACGGTGGCGGCATTGACCGCGATCGCGACCGTGCCGTTCGTGCCGGGCAACTGTTCGACCGCCTCGATGCTTGTTTCGATGCGCGGCCACCCCGGGTGATAGAAGCCCGCGAGCGGCGTCGCCACGGGTTCGGGCAGACCATCGGACACGCCGACCCTGGCGAGCGCCTGCATCGACGCCGAGAGGTTCGCGCTACCCGCGAAGCGCCAGTAGGCACGCAGCCGCTGCGCCCAGGCCGCGTCGACGCCACGCTCGGCCGCGAGCGGCGGCGCGGCCGTGACCTGGCCCCGGGCCACCAGCGCGAACTCGCCGACCAGCACATAGGGCGCCGCGCTGCGCGCGATCGCGTCGCCGAAGCGCGCCGCCGCGGCCTGCGCCACGCTCTGGTGCGGCGCGTCGATCACCAGCAGCCGCGCGCCCTCGAGCGCGGCCGACAGGGCCTCGGGCGAATCTCGCGTGGCCGACAGCACCTGCAATGGCAGCCCGGCCTGCTGCGCCGCGGCCTGCAGCCGCGCCACGCGCGCGGGCGATACCAGCGAGGTCGCGAGCACGACCACCGGCCCGGTGGACGACTGCTGCGCCCAGGCCGGCAGCGCCGCCAGCCACGCCAGCAGCCACAGCGCGACCCAGCGCCGCGTCAGGCTCACTTGCCGCCCTGCACCGGCACCGCGTCGGCCGGCACGTAGACCATGGTCCCGTCCTTGAGGCGCCAGGCCGTGCCCGCGCGCTCGCCGTCGCCCTCGCCGGTCGTGCCGCTGGCCTTGAAGCGCGTGATCTTGCGGCCCTCGCGCGTGACGATCTCCATGTTCGGCTGGCCCTCGTTGCGGATCACCGTGACCTTGTCCTGCGCGAAGGGGTTCATCGGGTTGTTGATGACCGCGATCATCAGCATGCCGATCACGACCATGAAGACGTCGATCAGGTTGATGGTCGAGAGCACCGGATCGTCGTCGTCGCCGTCCAGGCTGCTCAGGATGGAGAACTGCCGCCTGCTCATGAGAGCCGATCCCGCGCGTCGAGCAGCATCACCAGCTCGCGCATCAGCCAGCGCCGGCGCACGGTGTAGACCACGAAGGCGATCGAGGCCGAGGCCAGCGCGACGATCACGCTCGCGAAGGCCGGCGCGAGGCTCTGCGCCACGCCCTGCGATTCGCCCGAGGCCACGGCCACCAGCGCGGGGCCCATCGGGATCATGGTGGCGATCAGGCCCAGCATCGGCGCCACGCGGCTGCACAGCCGCACGCCCTCGAGTTCCTTGAGCACGGCCAGCTCCATCTGCTCCTGGCTGGCCTGCGCATGCCGCGCCAGCACCAGCGCGCGCGCAGGGTCGCGCCGGCGCTGCAGGTATTCGACGCCGAAGGCACCGAGGCACCACACGGCATAGACGAAGGACAGCAGCACGCCCAGCGTCACCGGCCACAGGAACAGGCGCGCGAGCTCGAACAGCACGGTATCGAAGGCCAGCATCAGGCGGACTCCAGGTCAGGCGAAGAAGGATCGGGATCGAACAGGTCCGAGGGCCGGCCCCAGGCCTCGTCGAACACCAGCGACGACAGTGGCGCGCGCCGCGCCCAGCGCTCGCGCTGCAGCATCGGCTCCTCGTAGAAGCCGTGCACCGGCCCGAGGCACAGCAGCGCGATCGGTTCGGCGCCGGCCGGCAGGCCCAGCAGCGCCGCCACCTCGGCCGGATCGAACAGCGAGACCCAGCCCATGCCCAGCCCCTCGGCGCGCGCGGCCAGCCAGAGGTTCTGGATCGCGCACGCGGCCGAGGCCAGGTCCATCTGCGGCAGGGTGCGGCGGCCGAACACATGGTGCTCGCGGCCGTCGGCCAGCGTCACCGCGAGCAGCTCGGCCGCGTCGAGCAGGCCCTCGACCTTGAGCCGCATGAAGGCATCCTCGCGCTCGCCGAGCGCGCGCGCCGTCAGCACGCGTTCGCGCTCGACCGCCGCATGCAGTCGCGTGCGCAGGGCCGCGTCGCGGATGCGGATGAAGCGCCAGGGCTGCATGAAGCCGACGCTGGGCGCATGGTGAGCCGCCTCGAGCAGCCGGCGCAGCAGCGCGGGCGCGACCTCGCCGCCCGCGAAATGCCGCATGTCGCGCCGCTCGTGGATGGCGCGGTAGACCGCCCTCGCCTCCTCGGCCGCGAACGCCTGGCTCATCCGGCTCAATCCTCGATGCCGCGCTGCGCCGGGATGCCGGCCTTGAACGCATGCTTGACCAGCGTCATCTCGGTCACGGTGTCGGCGAGTTCGATGATCTCGGGCGGGCAGCGGCGGCCCGTGAGCGCCACGTGCACCTGCTTGGGCCGCGCGCGCAGAGTCTCGAGCACGCCCTCGAGCGGCAGCCAGCCGTATATCAGCGGGTAGGTGATCTCGTCGAGCACCACGAGGAAATACTCGCCCGAGAGGATCGCGGCCTTGGCCTTTTCCCAGCCGTCGCGCGCGAGCTGCCCCGAGCGCTCGAGGTCCTGGCTCTTCCAGCTGAAGCCGTCGCCCAGGCCCTCGATCGGGATGCCGATCTGCTCGAACATGCGGTGTTCGCCGAAACGCGCGCTCGGCACCTTCATGAACTGGTAGATCTTCACGGCCTTGCCGCGGCCATGCGCGCGCAGCGCCAAGCCGAAGGCCGCGGTGCTCTTGCCCTTGCCGTCGCCGGTGTTGACGATGACGATGCCGCGGCGTTCGCCTTCGGGCTTTTCGTAGGGCTTCTCGCTGGGTGGGGTTTCTATCTGCATGGGGTGGTCTCTTTCAAGGCTGTCGAATGCGGGCAGCCGGACGCAGAGGACGCGAAGGTTTCGCGAAGGACGCAAAAGAAGACATCCAAAAATTTTCTTTGAATTCTTTCGCGCCTTTCGCGAAACCTTCGCGCCCTTCGCGTACGGCTGTCCGACCCCGCATTCATCGCGGCAACGCAATCCACTGCTCGGCCACGCGGTGCACGCGAATCCGGTGATCGAACACCTGCTCGAGCGCCGCATGCGTCGCGGGATCGCTGCTGCCGCCGTGGTGCACCACGCGGCCGCGGTCCATCACCACGAGTTCGTCGGCGGCCAGGGCCATGGGCAGTTCGTGCAGCACGCTGACCACGGTGCGGCCCGCGGCGACCAGCGCGCGCACGGTCTGCATCCAGTCGGCCTGGTGCGGCGGGTCGAGGTTGGCGAGCGGCTCGTCCATCAGCAGCAGCTCGGCCTCGACCGCGAGCGCGCGCGCCAGCAGCACGCGCTGGCGCTCGCCGCCCGAGAGCTGGCCCAGCGGCCGCTCGCGCCAGTCCCAGGCCTGGGTGGCGCGCAGCGCGCGCTCCACGGCGGCGCGGTCGGCGGCGTCGGGCGCGGCCAGCCAGCGCTGGTGCGGCAGGCGACCGAGCATCGCGACGTCGTAGACCAGCAGGTCGTCGGCCGCGCCCTCGCCCGCCACGCCCTGGCCCAGCCACGAGAGGCGGCGCGCGCGCTGGCGCGCCGGCAGCTTCGCCGCGGGCTCGCCGAACAGGCGCAGCTCGCCGCGGTGCGCGAGCAGGCCGGCCAGCACCTTGAGCAGGGTCGACTTGCCGGCACCGTTGGGGCCGACGATGCTGGTCCAGCGCGCGGCGCCGATCGCGAGGTCGATGCCGTGCAGCACCTCGGTGCCGCCGAGCGCCGCGCTCACGCCGCGCACCTCGAGCGCCTGTGCGGTGACGGCCGTCATGAGGCCGTGCCCCTCGCGGTGCGCCGGTGCATCAGCCACAGCAGGTAGCTGCCGCCCAGCACCGCAGTGAGCACGCCCACGGGCAGCTCCTGCGGCGCGATCAGCCAGCGCGCCAGCAGGTCGGCCGCCATCAGCAGCAGCCCGCCCATCGCGGCCGACAGCACGATCAGCCGCGCATGCGTGGTCTTGACCACCGAGCGCACCAGGTGCGGCGCGGCCAGGCCGACGAAGGCGATCAGGCCGGTCTGCGCCACGGCGGCGCCGGTGGCCAGCGCCAGCACCACCACCAGCGCGGCGCGCATCGCGCCCAGCGGCAAGCCCAGGCTGCGCGCGGTGGCCTCGCCCAGTGCCAGGCCGTCGAGCACCGGCGCCAGCGCCCAGGCCAGCAACAGGCACAGCGCGCAGGCCAGCGCCATCACGGCGCAGGCGCTCCAGCCGACCAGGCCGGTGTTGCCGAGCGTGAAGCCCTGGATCGCCTGCAGGATGTCGGCCGAGGCGATGGTGATCAGGTCCTTCATCGCGCCCAGCACGACGCCGACGATCACGCCTGCGAGCAGCAGCCGCAGCGTCTGCTGCACGCCGCGCGCGAGCAGCAATGTGAGCATCACGGCCGCCATCGAGCCGAGGAAGGCCGCGCCCGTGAGGCCGAGACGCACCACCCACTGCGCGCTGGCGGCCGAGCCGCCGAAGAACAGCAGCGCCAGCGCCACGCCCAGCGAGGCCCCCGAGGCGCTGCCGAGCAGAAAGGGATCGGCCAGCGGATTGCGGAACAGCCCCTGCGCCACCGCGCCGGCCAGCCCGAGCAGCGCGCCCGCGAGCCAGGCGCCGAGGGTGCGCGGCAGCCGGATGTCCCAGACGATCTGCAGCGCGACCGGATCGTGGCGCGCCGACAGGAAGCTCTCGAAGCCGGTGCTGCCGATGCCCAGGCCGAGCAGCAGCAAGGAGGCGCCGAGTACCAGCAGCGCGAGGCCGAACAGCACCACGCGGCGCAGGTGGCCCGCGGGCATCAGCGCGCGCCTCCCTTGCTTGCCTTGTCGCCCAGGCACTGCGCCATCAGCCGTGCCGCCTCGTCCATGCGCGGACCGGGGCGCACCAGCACGTCGGACTGCTCGGCCGTGAAGCGGCAGATGCGCCCTTCGCGCACCGCGCGCATGGTGCTCCAGCCCGGGCGCTGCTCGAGGCCCTGCGCGCTGCGCACGCTGACCATGATCAGGCCGGGATTGGCGCGCACCACGTATTCGGGGTTGAGCTTGGGAAAGGGGCCGAGCGCCGCCGGCACGATGTTCCTGGCACCCAGCCGCGTCAGCGTCTCGCCGATGAAGGAGGACTCGCCGGCCGCGTACGGGCCGCTGTTGACCTCGAAGTACACGCGCACGCCGCGCGCGGCGGCCGGCAGCGACTGCGCCGCGGCCGACACCGCGGCATCGATGGCGCGCCAGACCGCCGGCGCCTCGTGGGTGCCGAGCACCTGGTCGAGCTTGCCGAGCACGCGACGCACGTCGGCATGGTTCTTCGGCTCGAGCACCAGCACCTTGAGGCCCAGCGCCTCGAGCCGCTCGGTCACGCGCGAGGACTTGGCGAGCAGCACCACGTCGGGCCTGAGCGCCACCACGGCCTCGACGTTGGGATCGATGCCGCCACCGAGTTGCGGCAGCGTGCGCACCGATACGGGCGAATTCGAATAGCGATCGACGCCGACCAGCCGCGCGCAGGCGCCGAGCGCGCAGACCGATTCGGTCAGCGAGGGCAGCAGGGTCACGATGCGCTGCGGCGGCTGCGGCAGCTCCACGCTCACGCCGCGCTCGTCGACCACCTCGAGCGCGCTCGCGGGCGACGTCCACAGGCCGAGGCCCAGCGCGAGTGCCGCCAGCGCGGCGGCGAAAAACTTCTTCATCGGCCCGGCTCCTTCAGCGTCAGCGGCAATCCGGCCGTCATCAGCGTGACGCGCTGGCAGGCCGCCGCCACGTCCTGGTTGAGCCGCCCCAGCGCATCGACGAAGGCGCGCGTCTCGCGGCCCAGCGGGATCACGCCCAGGCCGATCTCGTTGCCCACCAGCACGACCGGACCGCGCGCATCGCGCAGCGCGCCCAACAGCAGGTTGACGTGCGCGGCGGGCGTGCGCGAGACCGGCCGCGCGCCCTCGGCGCGCAGCGGCATCAGCAGGTTCGTGAGCCACATCGTGAGGCAGTCGACCAGCACCAGCGACTCGGGCGTGCTCTGGGTCACGATGGCGCGCGCCAGCTCGACCGGTTCCTCGATGGTGCGCAGGCTGGGCACGCGCTCGGCGCGGTCGGCCTGGTGGCGCACGATGCGCTCGCGCATCTCGTCGTCGTAGGCCTGCGCGGTGGCGATCAGTACCGCGCGGCGCTGCTTCGGCGCGGCCGCCAGCCAGTCGGCCGCGCGCTGCTCGGCGCGACGCGACTTGCCGCTCTTCTGGCCGCCGAGGATGAATTCGTGTTCAGGCGTCAACGCGATGCTCCTGGGCAGCCGGTGCCCCGGTTTCGAGCGGCGCGGCGTCGAACAGCCGCGCGGTGGCTTCGGGACTGGAGGCGAACCAGGCGTGGAAGTAGCTCGCGCGCACGCAGCCGCGCACGTAGAGCGCCTCGCCACCGGCCGTGCCTTGCGGGCGACGCGAATGGGCGGCCGGCACCAGCGGTGTCTCGCAGCGCGAGTAGTGGAAGGTATGGCCGCGCAGCGTGTGCGCGCCCAGCGCGAGCGCCTGCGGGCCGAGGCCGGCGAGCCGCTTCTGCAGCGTGACGCGCCCGGGCAGCAGGCCCCAGAGCGCATGCACCGCGGCTTCGTCGCCATCCCCGGGCACCGCGATCTCGTCGAACAGCACCATCATCCCGCCGCATTCGGCCCAGATCGGCCGGCCCGCGGCCGCATGGGCGGCGAGCGCGGCGCGCAGGTCCGAACGCCGCGCGAGCGTGGCGGCATGCAGCTCGGGATAGCCGCCGGGCAGCCACAGCGCATCGCAGTCGGGCAGCGCATCGCCGGCCAGCGGCGAGAAGAAGACCAGCCTGGCGCCGAGCGCACCCAGCGTGTCGAGGTTGGCCGGGTAGATGAACGAGAAGGCCGCGTCGCGCGCGATGGCGATGGTGCGGCCCGCGAGCAGCGGCGCGATCGGGGCGACCTCATCGGTGGAAGGTGGCTCGAAGCGCACCTGCGGCAGTTGCAGCGACCCCAGCGGCGTGCCGGCCAGCGCATCGGCCACGCGGTCGAGCCGCTCGGCCGCGTCGCCCAACTCGTGCGCCGCCACCAGGCCCAGGTGGCGTTCGGGCAGCGAGAAGCCCGCGTCGCGCGGCAAGGCGCCGAGCCAGTCCGCGGGCTCGCGCAAGGCGCCGCGCAGCATGTCGGCATGGCGCTCGCCGGCCACGCGATTGGCCAGCACGCCGGCCCAGGGCATGCCGGGCCTGAAGCTCTGCAGCCCATGCGCCAGCGCGCCGAAGGTGCCGGCCATCGCTTGGGCGTCGATCACGGCCAGCACCGGCAGGCCGAAGCGCTGCGCCAGGTCGGCCGCGCTCGGCGTGCCGTCGAACAGGCCCATCACGCCCTCGACGATCACGAGGTCGGACTCGGCCGCGGCCGCATGCAGCCGCGCGCGGCAGTCGGCCTCGCCGGTCATCCACAGGTCGAGCGAATGCACGGGCGCGCCGGTGGCGAGCCGCAGCCAGTGCGGGTCGAGGAAGTCGGGCCCGCACTTGAAGGCGCGCACGCGCCGGCCCTGGCGCGCATGCAGCCGCGCGAGCGCGGCGGCCACGGTGGTCTTGCCCTGACCCGAAGCGGGCGCGGCCACGAGCACGGCGGCGCAGCGCGCCGCGCGATCGGGCAGGTGCTGGCTTACTGGGGCGTCCACTTCAATCCGACGTACGCGTTGCGGCCACCGGTGACGTAGCCGCGCGCGAGCATGTAGTCCTTGTCGCCCACATTGTCGATGCGCGCGACCAGGTCGACGTCGCGCACGATCTTCGTGCTGGCCACGAGGTTCAGCAGCGTGTAGCCGCCGAGCTTGCGCGTGTTGGCCGCGTCGTCGTAGCGCTGGCTCGAGGCCTGCACCTCGGCGCCCAGCGTCCAGCCGCCGAGGCGCCAGTCGGCACCCAGGGTGCCGTAGCGCTTGGCGCGGCGGGCCAGCAGCTTGTCGGTCGCGAGGTCGCGCGGATCCTGGAAGTCGAGCGAGGCGCGCAGCGTCACGTCGCCGATGCGGTGGCCGGCCGACAGCGTCACGCCCTCGTAGCGCGCCCGCGCGGTGCTGCCGTAGCAGCCGAAGGACGAGGCGCAGCCCCTGGCGGTCGAGTCGAACACGATCAGGTTGCGCACGTTGTTGCGGTAGACCACGATGCCGGCGTTGGTCGGGCCGTCGGTGTACTTGAGGCCGAGCTCGACGTTGCGGCTCGACTCGGGCTGCAGGTCGGGTTTGCCGTATTCGCTGAAGCGCTGGTAGAGCGTGGGCGCGCGGAAGGCGGTGCCGGCCGAGGCGGTCACGCGCAGCTTCGGCGTGATCGCGAAGCCGTAGGCGGCGCTGCCGGTGGTCTTGCCGCCGAACTCGCTGTCGTCGTCGTGGCGCACGTTGAGCTGCAACGAGTGCGGACCCTGCACGAAGCCGTAGCCGAGCGAGACCGCGTCCTGCGAGCGCTTGCGCGCCAGGCCCTTGTCAGTGCTGCTGGTGGGGGCGTTCTCGAGCCGGTCCTCGCGGCGTTCGAGCGCGGCCGTCACCAGGTGTGGACCGAAGCGCAGTTCGTTCTGGAACAGGTAGCCGCGCAGCCGGGTCTCGGTGCGGTAGTACGAGGGCATGGTGCTGTAGACCGACTGCGAATCGGTCACCTGCAGCCGCGTGCTGTAGACCTCGTTCCATTGCGCCGACCAGGTCAGGCCGGCGGTGCGCAGCCGGTTGCGGCTCTGGTCGTCGAGGTAGTAGGCCGGCGGCTTGCTGCCGGACTTGGCGGCGTCGTAGTGCGCCTTGGTATCGCTCGACAGCGCGGTGGCCTCGAGCCGCTGGCCGGGCGCGATCTGCCAGCCCAGGCGCACGTTGCCCGAGGTGGTGTTGTAGCCGTCGCGGTCGGGGCTGGTGAAGCCGTCCTTGGGCAGCGTGCGCTTCTCGAGCGGCTGGATGTTGAAGCCGCGGCTTTCCTCGTGCGCCACGCCGAACGAATAGTCGAAGGCGTTGGCCTTGCCGCTGATCGCCGCCTCGGTGCGGAACAGGCCGTGGCTGCCGACGCCCACGCCGATCGAGGGCGACACGCCTTCTTCGCCGCGCTTGGTGAACAGCTGGATCACGCCGCCGATGGCGTCGGAGCCGTAGACCGCCGCGGCCGGGCCGCGCAAGACCTCGATGCGGTCGATCTGCGCCAGCGGGATGCTCTCCCAGGCCGCGCCGCCGGTGGCCTGCGAGTCCACGCGCACGCCGTCGATGTAGACGGCGGTGAAGCGCGTCTCGGCGCCGCGGATGTAGACGCTGGTCGAGTTGCCGACGCCGCCGTTGCGCACGATCTGGATGCCGGCCTGGCGCGCGAGCACGTCGGCCACGCCGGTGGAACCGCTGCGCTCGATGGTCTCGCGGTCGATCACCGAGACATCGGCCACCAGGTCCGACAGCGGCTGCGCGGTGCGGTTGGCCGTGACCACGGTCTCGCCGAGCGCGCCGGCCGGAGTCTGGGCCGAGGCCGCCAGCGGCAACTGAGCCAGCAGCAGGCCGCCGAAGGCCGGCACCAGGGCCAGCGGCAGGCCGGCCAGGCGCATGCCGATGCGGGACGCGGGAATGCGAGCGCGCGAACGGCGCGAGAAGAAAACGCAGGAAATCATGGAGTGAGCGAACGAACGTCTATGCCCCTTGCCGGCCTCCCCGCCGGCGCCCGGGGCGCCATTGGTCCGTGCCTGCATCGACGAAGCGAAGAGCATGCGCGAACCGCCTTGTTGGCCGGTATCCGGGCTGGCAGACCGGCCCTCGCCGCCTTCCCAGGCGCCTGTTTCAGGGCGCCCAGTGGCTCGTGTGGAGAGGGTGGCGCCTTGCGGCGCCGTCTGCTTGACCGTTGCGGGGGCAGCGCAGGCGGCTTCGGTGCCGGCGCGCGGCCGGTCCCTTCACTCCTGCTTCCCGTTGAACCGCGGCGCGTGAACCACGCCGCAGGCACCAACGGGCGAGATTCTAGGCGTTGCGCCGCGCGCCTTAAGTCGAAAGTTGCGTGCGCCCGACGCTCGCCGCGTCCCGCGCACTAACATCGACGGGCTATGGGATGCCATCACCACCACCCCGCATGACCCTGCGTTCCTCGCCATTGCTGCGCCTGCGCTCCGCCCTGCAGCGCCTGTTCGGCGTATCGGGCTGGCAATCGATGCTGCTGTGGTCCATCGTCGCCGGCCTGCTCGGCACGCTCGCGACCGAGGGCTTCCGCGCCGCGCTGCGCGGCTTCGAGCACCTCGTGCTCGGCCCCGGCGACAGCCTGGTCGCGATGGCGCGCGCGCTGCCGTGGTGGGCGCGCATCGCCTTCCCCGCCGTGGGCGGCCTCGTGGCCGGCGGCCTGCTCGTGCTCGCGAAGCGCGTGGCGGTGCGCAGTGCCACCTCCGACTACATGGAGGCGATCGTGCTCGGCGACGGCCGCATCCCGGTGGCGCAGACGCTGGTGCGCAGCGCCTCCTCGCTCGTGAGCATCGGCACCGGCGGCTCGATCGGCCGCGAGGGCTCGATGGTGCAGCTCGCCGCGCTGGCCGCCTCGCTGCTGGGCCGGGTGTTCCGCTTCCCGGTCGAGCGGCTGCGCCTGCTCGTGGCCTGCGGCGCGGCGGCGGGCCTCACGGCCGCGTACAACGCGCCGATCGCGGGCGCCTTCTTCGTCGCCGAGATCGTGCTGGGCTCGATCGTGATGGAGAGCGTGGGCCCGATCCTGATCGCGGCGGTGGTCGCCAACATCGTGATGCGCGCCCTGCCCGGCTACCAGCCGCCCTACCAGATGCCGGTGTTCCCCGAGCTGCATGGCGCGGAGATCCCGCTGTTCGCGCTGCTCGGCGTGCTGCTGGGCTTCGCGGCCGCGGGCTTCCTGCGCGCGCTGCAGGGCAGCCGGGCGCTGTTCGCGCGGCTGCCGTTCGCGCTGCCGTGGCGGCTCGCGCTCGGCGGGCTCGCGATGGGGCTGGTGTCGGTGCCCTGGCCCGAGGTCTGGGGCAATGGCTACAGCGTGGTCAACGCGGTGCTGCACACGCCCTGGACCTGGACCCTGATCGCCATGGTGCTCGCGGCCAAGCTGGTCGCCACGCTGGCCACGGCCGGCTCGGGCGCGGTGGGCGGCGTGTTCACGCCGGCGCTGTTCTTCGGCTGCATGGTGGGCGCGCTGTTCGGCCATGCCGCGCAGGCGCTGTGGCCGCATGCGGTGTCGGCCCCCTACGCCTATGCGGTGGTCGGCATGGGCGCCTTCCTCGCGGGGGCCACGCAGGCGCCGCTGATGGCGATCCTCATGATCTTCGAGATGACGCTCAACTACCAGGTGATGCTGCCGCTGATGCTGGCCGGCGTGATCGCCTATTTCGTCGCGCGCTCGGCCAACGCCGGCTCGATGTACGAGATCACGCTGCGCCGGCGCGAGCAGCAGGACGAGCAGCTGCGGCTGCGCTCGCTGCACATCCGCGACCTGGTGCAGCCGGCGCAGACGGTGGTCGGCCCCGAGGCCGATCGCGAGGCGATGAGCCGGCTGTTCCTGCAGCACCCGGTGAAGTACCTCTACGTGGTCGACGCCAACCAGCGCTACCTCGGCGTGGTGCCCCTCTCCGCGCTCGGCACGGCCGCGGCCGAGGTGCGCGCGGCGGACCTGCTGTCGCAGGCCATCGCGCCGATCACCGCCGACACCAGCCTGGGCGAGGCGCTGCAGCGCTTCCTCGAGCACCTGGGCGAACGGCTGCCGGTGATCGAGAGCCCGGCCAACCCGGTGCTGCTGGGGGTGGCCGCCAAGAGCGCGTTGCTCGCCACCTACGTGCGGCTCAGCGAAGTTTGATGGCGCGGCGCGCAGGCCGCAGAATGCCGTGCCAGGCGCGGCGGGTGCCCCGGAGGACCGCCGCTTTCACGGGAAACTACAATCGCGCACCATGCCCGCCTCCAGCCCCATCGACCAGATCGCCGAGCGCGTGGAACGCCTGCTCTTGCGTCACGAAGAGGTGCAGCGCACGAATGCGCTGCTGCAGGAACAGGTCGATGCGCTGACGCGCGAGCGCGATGCGCTCAAGTCGCGGCTCGCGGCGGCGCGCACGCGGCTCGACGCGCTGCTCGAGCAGTTGCCGGCCGTACCTCCCTCCGAAGATTCCCCCGCATGAAGCAGATCGAAGTTCAGATCATGGGCCAGAGCTACCTGCTCGGCTGTCCCGATGGCGGCGAAGCGCAGCTGCGCGACGCGGTCGAACGCGTGGACGCGGCCATGTGCAAGATCCGCGACGCGGGCAAGGTCAAGGCGCGCGACCGCATCGCGGTGCTGGCCTCGCTGAACCTGGCCTTCGATCTCGCGGCGCAGGAGACCACGGCGAAGGCCGCGCCGCCCGCCGAGCCGGCCCCGACTCCGGCCGCGGCCCCCGCCGACGACGGCGCGGTCGATCCGAAGGCCACGCAGTTGATCCACAAGCTCGATCAGGCACTGGCCGGCGACGGGCATCTGCTTTAAGCGTTACGCGCTTTCTTTCTCTCGCTTGCAGAGATCGGCGCGCACTGCAAGAACTTCGATGCAAACCTGCCCGCGCCGCAGGGACTCCCCTCAAAAAACCGGAAAGCGCCCGGGCGCGAAGGCGTAAAATCGTTCCTGTCTGCGGTGCGCGTTGGGCTTTATATGTCCTTGTTCCAATGCTCTACGGAGCCGGGCTTGGTATATCGCTCGACGGGTGTGATCATCTCGCGTCAGATGAACCCGAAGTCTTGCTGCCCTCGCCCACCTGAACCCCGGTTCAGGATGCGAGTCTGGCGCCCATTCGCAGACACCTATTCCTCTTCGTTGCGCTGAGTGCGCATCGAACATCGGCGATCCCCGGCATGGCGGGATCGCCCCAGGAACCCACGCTGTATTCGCATCGATACATCCGATCCTGGCTCGCGCGCGACCGTGCGCGCCGGGCCGCAGCTACGTTTCAGATAGCATTGCAGCCCATCCCCCTCCCTTTTTCCCTCGACCCGAGGCCCGTTGCCATCGCTGCACGGCGCCCTTGCCTTACCCGAAAGTCCGTGGCGTGAACGTGACCAGCCTGCTCGACCCCCTCCTGATCGCCGAACTCGCCGTCCTCGGCCTCGGCACCGGTTTTCTCGCGGGCCTGCTCGGCATCGGCGGCGGCATGGTGATGGTGCCGTTCATCACGATCATCATGGGCCACCGCGGCGTGCCGGCCGACCTCGCGGTGAAGATGGCGATCGCGACCTCGATGGCCACCATCATCTTCACCTCGGTGTCGAGCGTGCGCGCGCACCACAAGCGCGGCGCGGTGCGCTGGGACATCGTCAAGCGCCTCGCGCCCGGCATCGTGATCGGCAGCCTCGTGGGCAGCCTCGGCATCTTCGCGCTGATCAAGGGCACGGCGCTGGCGATCGTGTTCGCGCTGTTCGTGGGCTTCTCGGCCACGCAGATGTTCCTCGACCGCAAGCCAAAGCCCACGCGCCAGATGCCGGGCACCGCGGGCCAGCTCGGCGCGGGCGGCGCCATCGGCCTGGTCTCGGGCCTGGTCGGCGCGGGCGGCGGCTTCATCAGCGTGCCCTTCATGACCTGGTGCAACATCTCGATCCACAACGCGGTCGCCACCAGCGCCGCGCTGGGCTTCCCGATCGCGGTGGCCAACGTGGCCGGCTACGTGATCAGCGGCCAGTCGGTGCAAGGCCTGCCCGAAGGCTCGTTCGGCTACATCTGGCTGCCCGCGCTCGCGGTGATCGCCGTGTGCAGCGTGCTGACCGCGCCGCTGGGCGCCAAGGCCGCGCACAACCTGCCCGTGAAGAAGCTCAAGCGCGTGTTCGCGAGCATCCTCTACCTGCTGGCGGCCTACATGCTCTGGAAGGGCCTGCGCGGCTGAGCGCGCGGCCCTCTTCCGCCCCTCCTTTTCTCGACGCCACGACGCGCCCGGCCGACGCGTCGCGCAGGCGCGCGCCGCAGTTTTTCTCAACCAGCGCCAGCAAATCTCGATGGTTCGCGGCGGCTGAAAACAGGACCATTCCGTTCACGCAAACCACACGAGGAACGGACATGAGCAAGAGACTTTCGGTTGCCATCATCGGCGCCGGCATGGGCGGCCTGGCCACGGCCGCGGCGCTGCGCCGCGTCGGCATCGACGTCATGGTCTACGAACAGGCCGAGAAATTCACCCGCCTGGGCGCGGGCATCCAGATCGGCTGCAACGCGATGCAGGTGCTGCGCGGCCTGGGCCTCGAGGCGCGCATGCGCGCCGAGGCCTTCTACCCGCGCTCCTGGAACAACAAGGACGCCTACACCGGCGAGGTGCGCTTCGACATGATCTTCGGCGAGACCGCCGAGCGGAAGTTCGGCGCGCCCTACCTGCTCGCGCACCGCGGCGACCTGCATGCCGCGCTGCACAGCGCGGTGCCCGACGAATTCATCCGCCGCGGCCACAAGCTCGCGGGCTTCTCGCAGGGCGACGGCGGCGTCGAGCTGCGCTTCGCCAACGGCGCCACCGTGCATGCCGACGCGGTGGTGGCGGCCGACGGCGTGCACTCGCTGGTCAAGGACCAGCTGTTCGGCAGGTCCGAGCCCAACTTCACGGGCCGCATCGCCTATCGCACCACCTTCTCCGCGGCGCTGCTCGGCGGCCAGGAGATCGACCAGTGCACCAAGTGGTGGGGCAAGGACCGCCACATCGTCATCTACTACATCAAGCCCGACCGCAGCGAGGTCTACTTCGTGACCAGCCAGCCCGAGCCCGGCTTCCGCCTCGAATCGTGGTCGACCAAGGGCGACATCCACGCGCTGCGCGAGGCCTTCGCCGACTTCCATCCGCAGGTGCGCCACGTGCTGCAGTCCTGCCCCGAGGTCCACAAGTGGGCGCTGGTCGACCGCGACCCGCTGCCGCGCTGGAGCGAGGGCAACATCACGCTGCTCGGCGATGCCTGCCACCCGATGACGCCCTACATGGCGCAGGGCGCGGCGATGGCGATCGAGGATGCGGCGGTGCTCTCGCGCTGTCTCCAAGGCACCGACCGCGACGGCGTGGCCGAGGCCTTCCAGCGCTTCGAGGCCACGCGCAAGCCGCGCACCTCGAAGGTCCAGCTGACCTCGCGCACCAACACCTGGCTGCGCGACCCGCAGGACTCCGACTGGGTCTATGCCTACGACGCCTGGAACACGCCGCTGGCCGAGCCGGCCGTGGCCTGAAGGGAGCGACGACATGACGGACAAGACCCACACCTCGGCGAAGTTCCAGCGCGGGCTCGCCACGCGCAAGGCGGTGCTCGGCGCCGAATACGTCGAGAAGTCGATCGCCGAGGCAGACGACTTCAACTGGCCGATGCAGCAGCTCACCACCGAGTACTGCTGGGACGAGATCTGGAACCGGCCGGGCCTGGACCGGCGCAGCCGCAGCCTGCTGAACCTCGGCATGATCAGCGCGCTGAACCGGCCGCACGAGTTGCGCCTGCATGTGCGCGGCGCGATCAACAACGGCATCACGCCCGCCGAGTTGCAGGAAGTGTTCCTGCAGGTCGCCATCTACTGCGGCGTGCCCGCGGCGCTCGACAGCCTGCGCAACGCGCGCGAGGTGCTCAAGGAGATGAAGCTCGCCTGAAGCTTCGCCCTTTTAAAGAACATCGGAGACAACGACATGGACAACCAGGCAATGTTGAGCCGCCGCGCGCTGCTCGCGCTCGCGGCCGCGTCGATGGGCACGGCGGCCCTCGCGCAGCCGGCCACCACGCGCGGAAAGGTCACGAAGATCCTCGTGGGCTTTCCGCCGGGCCAGGCCACCGACATCGTGGCGCGGCTGATGGCCGAGAAGATGCAGGCCGTGACCGGAGAAAACTACATCGTCGACAACAAGCCCGGCCAGGGCGGCAGCATCGCGATGGGCCAGCTCGCGAAGTCGCCCAACGACGGCTCGACGATGATGCTCACGCACATGTCGGCCGTGGCCACCAACCCGCACCTCTACCGCAGCGTGCCCTACGACTCGCTCAAGGACTACGAGGCGGTGGGCCTGGTCGGCGACTTGCCCTTCGTGCTGGTGTGCCATCCCTCGCTGCCCTTCAGCGACGCGCAGGGGCTGGTGGCCTATGCCAAGGCCAACCCGGGCAAGCTCACCAATGCCTCCTCGGGCAACGGCACGGTGTCGCACCTCGCGATGGAGGAGTTCAAGCGGCGCGCCGGCATCGACATCGTGCACGTGCCCTACAAGGGCAGCGCGCCAGGCCTGACCGACGTGGTCGCGGGCAACGTCTCGCTGGCGCTCGAGACCGCGGCCGGCGTGCAGGCCTTCGTGCAGGGCGGCAAGCTGCGCGCGCTCGGCGCGGCCACCGCGAGCCGGCTCGACGCGCCGCTGGCCGTGCCCACGCTGATCGAGCAGGGCTTCGCCGACTTCCGCGCCTCGACCTGGCTGATGCTGCTCTACCCGGTCGGCACCTCGAAGGCGCTGGTGGCCTCGACCCACGACGCGATCGCCAAGGCCATGCGCAAGCCCGAGGTGGAGCGGCGCATGCGCAGCATCGGCGCGCTGCCGCGCTACAGCGCCAGCCCCGAGGAAGCCGCGGCCTACGTCGCCAGCGAGTTCAGGAGCTGGGGCGACCTGGTGCGCCGCAGCGGCGTGCAGATGGATTGAGCTGCGCGCTCAGGACGCCGGGGCCTGCGAGCGCAGCCATTGCTGCATCGAGGCCTCGGTGTCGCTGCCCTCGCGCACCAGCCATTCGCAGAAGCTCTCGGTCACCGGGTCGGCATGGGCCGTGCTGGCGAAGTAGCGCCGCTGCTTGGCGGCCAGCACACCGAAGGGCGCGCACAACCGGCCCGCGATGATGTCGTCGAAGGCGAGGAACAGCGGCACCAGCGCGAGGCCCAGCCCGTCGATCGCGGCCTGCAGCGCGAAGTACATCTGCTCGAAGCGGATCGCGCCGCCGGGCTTGAGCCCGGCCACGCCGGCCGCCGCGAGCCAGTCCTCCCAGGCATAAGGCTCGGTGGCGAAGCTCACGAGCGTGTGCGTGGCCAGGTCGCGCGGCTCGCGCAGCCGGCCGCCGTCGAGCAGGTCCACATGGCACACCGGCAGGATCAGCTCGCTCATGAAGGGCCGCGACACGCAGTGCGGCGGCGGCTCGAGCGCGCCCGCGATGGCGATGTCGTAGCGGCCCTCGTCGAAGTTGACCGGCGCCAGCAAGGTGGTGAGCCGCAGGTCGACCTCGGGCCGTTTGCGCTGGAAAGCCGGCAGGCGCGAGAGCAGCCAGCGCATGGTGAAGGTCGGCGGCGCATTGATGCGCAGCGCGGTCGGCACCGCCTGCTCGCGCAGTTGCATCGAGGCCACCGCCACGCGGTCGAGCGTGGCCGTCAGCTCGCCGAGATAGAGGCGCCCGGCCTCGGTCAGCGCGAGCTGCGAGGAGGTGCGCCGGAACAGCGGCACGCCCAGCCATTCCTCGAGCAGCGCGACCTGGCGGCTGATGGCGCCGTTGGTCACGCTCAGTTCTTCCGCGGCGCGCGTGAAGCTCACGTGCCGGCCCGCGGCCTCGAAGGCCCGGATCGCGTTCAGGGGTGGAAGTTTTCTGGACATGGCGGGGCGACTGTAGGCCGCGATGGGTGCAAGCGGGTTGCGTTTTTCTCAACGGGCTTCAGTTTTACTCGGTGGCGGGGCCTGGGGAAGGGGCCGAGACTGGCGTTCTCATGACGACCACCCAGCATCTGTTCCTGCCGAGCGCGGCCTGCCGTGTCGCGGTCCACGTCGACGGCCCCGCGGACGGCCCCGTCGTGCTGCTCGCGCACGCGATCCTTTCATCCTCCGTTCTGTGGCGCCGCCAGGCCGAATGGCTGGCCGCCGAGGGCTGGCGCGTGCTGCGGCCCGACACGCGCGGCCATGGACGGTCGGAAGCGCCCTCACCGCCATCACTGCCCTGGCGCATGGGCGACCTGGCGCGCGACGTGGTCGAGATCCTCGATGCGCTCGACATCCGCGCCGCGCACTACGTCGGGCTCTCGCTCGGCGGCATGTGCGGCTTCGCGCTGGCCGAACGGTATCCCGAGCGCCTGGCCAGCCTGTGCCTGTGCGACTGCCGCGCCGACGCGCCCGCGGCCTTCGCGCGGCCCTGGGACGAACGCATCGCGCTCGTCGAGGCCCAGGGCTGCGAAGCGCTCGCGGGCCCGACCATCGAGCGCTGGCTGGGCCGCGGCTTCATCGAGGCCCATCCCGCCGAAGCACGGGCCCTGCACGCGGCCGCGGCCGGCACTTCGCGCGCGGGCATGGTCGGCTGCGCGCGCGCGATCCAGCAACTCGACCATCGCGCGGCCGCGCGCGGCATCCGCGTGCCCACGACCCTGCTCGTCGGCGCCAACGACGCCGCGCTGCCCGATGCGATGCGCGAGCTGCGGACCGAGATTCCCGGCGCGCATCTGGAGATCGTTCCGGACGCGGGTCATCTGCCGAACATCGACCAGCCAGAACGCTTCGACGCCGCGCTGCGCGCCCACCTCGAGCGCGCCCGCCGGACCGCCTGACACTGCGCCGGCCCTTCCGCGCGGCCTACTGCACGCGCTGCTGCCGCCACTCGCGCGGCGAGCAGCCGAAGCGCTCCTTGAACGCGCGGCTGAAATGCGCCGCGTCGTTGAAGCCGCGGCCATAGGCGATCTCGGCCACGGGCCGGCCCGCGAGGCGCGGCTCGAGCAGGTCGCGGCTGCAGGCCTCGAGCCGACGCTCCCAGATGTACTGCGCGGGCGTCAGCGGCTCGCTCTTGAAGACGCGATGGATCTGGCTGGCCGACACGCCGAGCTCGGCCGCGAGGCTGCCCACCGACAGCGCGGGGTCGCCGAGCTGTTCCTCGATGCGCCGCTTCACGCGCGCGAGGTGGTAGGCCGTGAGGCTGCTGAGCGAGGGCGCGCTGGCCGCCGGCAAGGTCTGCAGCCCCGCCACCAGGATGTTCTGCACGCCATTGGCCACCGCGAGCGCCGAGGCCGGCTGCAGCGTCTCGATGTCCTCGCGCAGGGTGCGGATCATGCCCAGCAGCAGGTGGCCCGCGCCCTGGCGGCCCGACACGGTGGTGGCCGTCAACGCCTGCGTCTCGCGCAGCTCGCTGCGCAGCCGGTCGCCGGGCAGCTTGAGCACGATCTGCTCGAAGCGGTCGTCGAACAGCAGCTGGTAGGGCCGCGTGCTGTCGTAGAGCGCGAAGTCGCCGGCCTCGAGCACCGCGTCGCGCCCGTCCTGGCGCACCACGCCGCGGCCCTGGGCCTGGATGCTCACGAGGAAGTAGTCGTCGCCCGAGCGCGCGATGTGGCCCGAGGTGCGCAGCACCTTCTGCGGGCCCGAGCGCACCACCGACACGTCAAGCCCGGGCAGCGTGTGCTGGCGGATGCTGCCCTCGAAGTCCTCGGACTCGTCGGGCCGCACCGGATCGCAACCGAGCTGCACATAGACGTTGCAGATCATGTCGGTCCAGTAGGCCAGCCGCTGCGGGCGAGCCACGGCATCGGTGCTGAGCAGCGTGTTCATCGGTGGAATCTCGAAAAACGGGGATCGGCGGGCATGCAACGCAGGAACAAGAACGCCGCAAGCTGCGGTCAAGGCGTTCCAGCGCGGCGAATCTACGCTTCATGCAACCCGCATGCCACCGCGCAAACCCGCGCCGGGGCAAGGCGGCGAATCCACGTTCCCCACCGAAAGGCCCCGCCATGCCCACCACCGTTCATCCCAAGCTCCGCGTCGCCGCCGTGCAGGCCGCGCCCGTGTTCCTCGACCTCGACGGCACCATCGACAAGACCATCGACCTGATGGCGCAAGCCGCCGCGCAGGGCGTGAAACTGATCGCCTTTCCCGAGACCTGGATCCCCGGTTATCCCTGGTGGATCTGGCTCGACTCGCCGGCCTGGGGCATGCAGTTCGTGCAGCGCTACCACGACAACTCGCTGGTGATCGGCTCGGCCGAGTTCGAGCGCCTGCAGGCGGCCGCGCGAGCGCATTCGATCTGGCTCTCGTTCGGCTTCAGCGAGAAGGCCGCCGGCAGCCTCTACATCGCGCAGGCGCTGATCGACGACCAGGGCCAGGTGGCGCAGACGCGCCGCAAGCTCAAGCCCACGCACGTGGAGCGCACCGTGTTCGGCGAAGGCGACGGCGCCGACCTGCACGTGGTGCCCACCGCCATCGGAAACATCGGCTCGCTGTGCTGCTGGGAACACCTGCAGCCGCTGAGCAAGTACGCGATGTATTCGCAGAACGAGCAGATCCACTGCGCCGCCTGGCCCAGCTTCTCGCTCTACCGCGGCGCGGCCAACGCGCTGGGCGCCGAGGTCAACAACGCCGCGAGCCAGGTCTACGCGGTCGAGGGCGGCTGCTTCGTGCTCGCGCCCTGCGCCACGGTCTCGAAGGCGATGAGCGAACTGATGTGCACCGATGCCGGCAAGCAGCAGATGCTGGGCGTGGGCGGCGGCCATGCGCGCATCTACGGGCCCGACGGCTCGGCCCTGGGCACGCCGCTGCCCGAGACCGAGGAAGGCCTGGTGATCGCCGACATCGACCTCGGGATGATCTCGCTCGCGAAGGCCGCGGCCGATCCGAGCGGCCATTACTCGCGCCCCGACGTCACGCAGCTGCTGCTCAACAAGACGCGCCGCGAGCCCGTGGTGGTGCAGCTCACGCCCGTGCCCGAGGGCAACGCGGCCGAGCCGGTCGAGGCCTGAGCGCGCACGAAGGAGCCGCGCCATGGAATCCGCCATCGACGAGCACCTGAAGTGCCCGCGCACGCGCACCCGCCGCGTGGAGGACGACTACACACCGCCCTACCCCGTCTGGTCGGCCCGCGCCGACCGCGCGGTCACGCAGGTGGTGATGGGCTACTTCGGCGTGCAGTCGCTCGGCGCCGAGCAGCAGGGCCGCGCCTGCGCCGCGCTGATGCGCATCGCGCGCGACTTCGCGCAGCCCGATGGCCCGCTGCACCACGACCTCACGCACTATGTCGATGCCGAGGGCCACGACAACATGATCGCGATCGCCTACTGGACCGACCCGGCGGCCTTCGCGCGCTGGAGCGCCACGCCCGAGATCGACGGCTGGTGGCAATCGGACGAGCGGCTGCACGAGGGCCTGGGCTATTTCCGCGAGATCGTGTCGCCGCGCGTGCAGCACTTCGAGACCATGTTCAACACGCCCGACCGGCTCGAGGGCATCGGCGTGGCCATGGGTGGCGTGAGCGGCGAACTGCAGGAGCATGGCTACTGGGGATCGATGCGCGACCGCATCCCGTTGTCGCAGACCGATCCGATGTCGCCCTCGGGCACGCGCGCGGCGGTCGGCGACGCGCCCGCGCCGGGCCGGCGCGTGCGCATCGCGGGCCATGAACACGTCGCGATGATCCGCTCGGGCCAGGAATGGACCGACACCACCGGCCAGGAGCGCACGCTCTACCTCGAGGAGATGGAGCCGGTGCTGCGCGAAGGCATGGACTTCCTGCGCGACCAGGGCCTGGCCATCGGCTGCTACAGCAACCGCTACATGCGGCATCTCGATGCGCGCGGCGCGCCGCTGCAGAAGTCCTTCGGCCTGAGCTTCTGGCGCTCGCTGGCCGACATGGAGCGCTGGGCCGAATCGCATCCGACCCACGTGGCGATCTTCGGCAGCTTCATGCGCTATGTGCAGGCGCTGAACTTCCAGCTGCAGCTGCGCGTGTACCACGAGGTGTCGGTGCTCAAGGCCGACGAGCAGCGCTACGAATACATCAACTGCCATGCGCGCACGGGATTGATGAACGGCATGGGTTGAGAGCGCCGCATGACGGATGCCTTAGGATTCGCGCCCCGAACCCTAGGACCCCGATCATGTGGCGCGAATTCGAAAGCCTCGTCGAAAGCTCGATGAAGGAATGGAAGATCCCGGGGCTCGCGCTCGCGGTGATCGAGGATGGCGAGGTCTCGCTGCTGAAGGGCTATGGCGTGCGCGACCTGCGCGGCAGCGAGCCCGTGACCGCCGACACGCAGTTCCTGCTGTGCTCGATCACCAAGTCCTTCACCGCGGCCGGGCTCGGCCTGCTGGTCGACGAGGGCCGGCTCGCCTGGAGCCGGCCGGTGCGCGAAGTCATCCCGGAGTTCCGGCTGCACGATGCGGTGGCGACCGCGCAGCTCACGGTGCGCGACCTGCTGAGCCACCTCAGCGGCCTGCCGCGCCACGACTGGCTGCACATGCCGGCCGACCTGACGAGCGCGCAGATGCTGCCGCTGCTGCGCCACCTGGTGCCGAGCCGCGAACTGCGCGAGGCCTTCCAGTACTCGAACCTCGGCTACATGGTCGCGGGCATCGTGATCGAGCGACTCAGCGGACAGGGCTGGCAGGACTTCGTGACCGAGCGGCTGCTCAAACCGCTGGGCTTCACGCACTACGGCTTCGGCATCGACGCGCTGGTGGCGGCCGCCGATGCGGCCCGCCCGCACACCATGGTCGAGGGCGATCCCGTGCCCGCGCAGCTGTGGCCGGTGCCGACGGCCGCGGGCGGCGGGCTCAATGCCAGCGCCGCCGATCTCGCGAAGTGGATGCGCTGCCTGCTCGACGAAGGCCGTGTCGGCGACACGCCGCTGCTGTCGGCCAGGACGGTGCGCGAGATGGGCATGCCGCGCGCCTGGATGTCGCGTTCCGAGCATGCCGAGATCGGCGATTCGCACTACGGCCTGGGCCTGTTCTGCGAGAACTACCGCGGCGACCGCACGCTCGCGCATTCGGGCTCGTGGTTCGGCTGGGCCACGCTGATGACCGTGGTGCCCTCGCGCCGCGCGGGCGTGGCGGTGCTGACCAATCGCGCGCCGGGCGCCGTGACCTCGATCCTCACCTTCGCGGCGCTCGACCGCATCGCGGGCCGCGAGCCGGTCGACTGGTTCCAGCGGCTGCTCGCGAAGCGCCGCGCCGACCTGGTGCAGCAGCGGGTCGACGAGAAGGCGCGCACGGACCGGCGCCGCACCGGCACGCAGCCCAGCCATGCGCTCGAGGAGTACGCGGGCCGCTACGAGCATCCGGCCTACGGCTGCATCGAGATCGCGCACGAGGGCGACCACCTCGCCTGGCACTGGCGCGGCGCCGCCGGCGCGCTCACGCACTGGCACTACGACATGTTCGTCACGCCGGACCGGCCGACGGTGTTCCACCCCGACAACCTCGCGCTGAGCTTTCTCTACGACCGCGCGGGCCGCATCGACCGCATCGCGGTGCCTTTCGAGCCGATGGTGGAGGACATCGTCTTCAGGCGCGCGAAGGACGCGCCGACAACCTAGAAGGGCCTAGGCGAACAGCCCCTTGTGCTCGCCGCGCAGCAGCGCCTTCTGCACCTTGCCCATGGTGTTGCGCGGCAGCTCCGGCACGATGAAGCAGCGCTTCGGGATCTTGAAGTTCGCGAGCCTGGCCTTGAGCTCGGCCACGATCGCATCGCCGTCGAGCGTGGCGCCGGGCTTGGCGATGACGATCGCCACGCCGACCTCGCCGAAGTCGGGGTGCGGCACGCCGACCACCGCGCTCTCGGCCACGCCGGCCATCTCGTTGATGTAGCCCTCGATCTCGGCCGGATAGACGTTGTAGCCGCCGCTGATGATCAGGTCCTTGCTGCGCCCGACGATGGTGATGTAGCCGCGGCCGTCGATCTTGCCCACGTCGCCGGTCTTGAAGAAGCCGTCGGCCGTGAACTCCTCCTGCGTCTTCTCGGGCATGCGCCAGTAGCCCGCGAACACGTTGGGGCCGCTGACCTCGATGCCGCCGATCTCGTCGGTGGTGCAGTCGCGGCCCTGGTCGTCGCGCACGCGCAGCTGCACGCCCGGCAGCGCGAAGCCGACGGTGCCGCCGCGGCGCTCGCCCTGCTCGGGGCGGTAGGGGTTCGAGGTCAGCATGATGGTCTCGCTCATGCCGTAGCGCTCGAGGATGGTGTGGCCGGTGCGCTCGCGCCACTCGTCGAAGGTCTCGATCAAGAGCGGCGCCGAACCCGCGACGAACAGCCGCATGTTGCGCACCGCCTCGCGCGTGAGGCCGGGCTCGGCCAGCAGGCGCACGTAGAGCGTGGGCACGCCCATGAACACGGTGGCCTCGGGCAGCTTCGCGGCGATGCGCTTGGGATCGAACTTGGAGAACCAGAGGATCTTGCTGCCGTTGAGCAGCGCGCCGTGCAGCGCCACGAACAGGCCGTGCACGTGGAAGATCGGCAGCGCGTGGATCAGCACGTCGCCCTCGGTCCAACCCCAGTAGTCCTTGAGCACCTCGGCATTCGACAGCAGGTTGCCGTGCGTGAGCATCGCGCCCTTGCTGCGGCCGGTGGTGCCGCTGGTGTAGAGGATCGCGGCCAGGTCGTCGGCCGACTTCGCGGCCGGCTTGTGCACGTCGCTGCAGCTGGCCGCGACCTCGAGCAGGGTGCCGCTGCGGTCGTCGTCGAGCGTGAACACGTGGCGGGTGCCGGCGGCCGTGGCCAGCGGCGCCACCCAGGCCGCGTTGCGGCTGGTGCAGACCACCACGGCGGGCTCGGCGTTGCCGATGAAGTACTCGATCTCGGCGCTCTGGTAGGCGGTGTTGAGCGGCAGGAACACATAGCCCGCGCGCAGGGTCGCGAGGTACAGCAGCATCGCCTCGACCGACTTCTCGACCTGCACCGCGATGCGCGCGCCCTTCTCGAGCTTCAGCGCGTCGAGCAGGTTGGCGATCATCGCGCTCGCGCGGTCGAGGTCGCGCCACGAGTACGCGAGGCCGTTGTCGGTCTCGACCGCGATGGCATCGAGGTCGGCGGGAAAGGCCGCGCGCAGGGCGGCGAACAGGTTGGCGTTGGCGGTCTTCTTCATCGGTCGGACTTCACAGGAGGCGAAAAACGAAAGGCGGGTCAGAAATCGGGCGCGCGCTTGGCGAGAAAGGCGGCGATGCCTTCGCGGTGCTCGGCCGAGTCGGCGTAGTCGTAGGCGGTGGCGACCAGCGCGGCGACCGGCTCCACCTCGGGCGGCGCGGTGTTGGCGCCGGTCACGGCATGGTGCAGCACGGCGAAGGTGCGCTTGTGCATGCGCGCGGTCTGCGGCGCGAGCCGCGCGATGCGCGCCGCGTGCGCCTCGGCCGCGGCGGCCACCTCGGCGTCGGGCAGCACCGAGAGCAGGAAACCCGCGTGGTAGAGCCGCGTGGCATCGTGCACGCCGGCGGCCAGCAGCATGTCGCGCGCCAGCGTGTCGCCGATGGCGCCATGCACCAGCGCGGCCTCGCGCGGCGCCATCGGAAAGCCGAGCTTCGCGATCGGCGCGCCGAACTTCGACGAGGCGCCCGCGAGGCGGATGTCGCAGCAGCTCGCGATCTCGATGCCCGCGCCCATGCACGCACCCTCGATCTGCGCGACCAGCGGCAGCGGGCAGTCGAGCAGCGCCTGCAGCGCGGCCCAGACCTCGTTCTCGTGGAATTCGCGCAGGCTCGCGGCCTCGAAGCGGAACGACGGGTACTCGGAGATGTCGCCGCCCGCGCAGAAGGCGCCGCCCTCCCCGCGCACGATCACGCAGCGCAGCGCCGGGTCGGCGCCGAGGCCGGCCACGAGCGCGCGCAGCTCGCGCCACATCGCGCGCGTCATCGCGTTCAGGCGTGCCGGGTTCGACAGCGTGAGGAACGCGAGCGCGCCCTCGCGGCGCAGGCTGACGCTGCCCGCGCTCATTCGAGCTTGGCGCCCGAGGCCTTGACCACGGCGGCCCAGCGTTTGATCTCCGAATTGACGAAGCCGCCGTACGCGGCCATGGTCAGGTTCGGGATCTCGGAGCCGTTCTGCGCCCAGATGGCCTTGAGCTCGTCGCTCGCGAGCGATTTCTTCATGTCCTCCACCACCTTGGCCTGCACGTCGGCCGGCGTGCCCTTGGGCGCCCAGAGGCCGTACCAGGTGGTCACGGTGTAGTCGGGCAGGCCCACCTCGGCCGCGCAGGGCACGTCGGGAAAGGCCGGGTTGCGCTTGGCACCCGCCACCATCAGCGCCTTGATGCGGCCGCTCTTGATGTGCTGCGCCGAGGAACCGAGGCCGTCGAACATCAGGTCGACGTTGCCCGAGATCAGGTCGGCCAGCGCCGGGCCCGCGCCGCGGTACGGGATGTGGGTGATGAAGGTGCCGGTCTGGATCTTGAACAGCTCGCCCGCCAGGTGGTGCGAGGTGCCCGCGCCGGCCGAACCGTAGTTGAACTTGCCGGGGCTGCGCTTCACGAGCGCGATGAACTCCTGGATGGTCGCGGCCTGCACGCGCTTGGGATTGACCACCACCACCTGCGGCACGTTGGCCAGCAGCATCAGCGGCACGAAGTCCTTCTCGATGTCGTAGTCGAGCTTGGGATAGATCGAAGGCGCGATCGCATGGTGCACCGCGCCCATGAACAGCGTGTAGCCGTCGGCCGGCGCCTTGGAGGCGATGCTCGCGCCCAGCGTGCCGCCCGCGCCGCCGCGGTTGTCGATCACCAGGGTCTGGCTCGTGAGCTTGGCGAACTGGCCCGACAGCGGACGCGCGAAGGCGTCGGTGCCGCCGCCGGCCGGGAACGGCACGACCACGTTGACCGGCTTGGTCGGCCAGTTGCCCTGCGCGGTCGCGGCGCCGCCGCAAAGAACCGCCGCGCCCGCAGCCGCCAGGCGCAACACGTCGCGCCGCTGAAAACTCTGGTTCATCTGTCTCATCTCCTGTCGTTGTGGATCGCCGCGCGAGCGACGGCCGGCGCTGTATGCGCCGGGCTTGAGGCCCGATCAGCCTTTCTTGAAAAACAGACTTTCGACGTCTCCCGACACGGCCACCTTGCCCTGCGCGAGCCAGTCGCGGTGCCGGTCCAGACGCTTGAGATCGTATAGGTAGTTCACCATGAGGCCATAGGACTGCTTCTGTCCCTTGGGCGACGGATCGCCGGCCCAGTTGAGGCGCTCGACGCGCGCGCCGTTGCCCAGGTGGAAGCGCGCGACCGGGTCGGCCGGCGTGCCGTCGACCAGCGAGCGGCCCAGGTACTCGGCCGCGCACTGCAGCAGCCACTGGCGCAGCGGCGACTTGGGGTCCAGGCTCGCGGCGGCATCGACGGCGGCCAGCAGCCGGTCGGGCGTGGGCGGCAGCGAGCCCACGAGGCGGCCGATCTCGGCGGCGCGCTTCTCGTCGAGGCGCGCGGTCATGTCGGGGGCGTTCTTCGCGAGCCAGGTGCGAAAGCCCGGGATCGGCGACAGCGTGGCGAAGGTCTTGAGCCGCGGCAGTTCGTCCTGCAGGGTCTCGACCACGCGCTTGATCAGCGAGTCGCCGAAGCTCACGCCGCGCAGGCCGTTCTGCGTGTTGCTGATCGAATAGAAGATCGCGGTGGTGGCGCGCGCCGGCGGCACCGGCACGGCCGTCTCGTCGAGCAGCGGCGTGATGCCGTCGCTCACGCGGTCGACCAGCGCCACCTCGACGAAGATCAGCGGCTCGTTGGGCAGCCGTGGATGGAAGAAGCCGTAGCAGCGGCGGTCGCTGTCGTCGAGCCGGTTCTTCACGTCGTTCCAGCTCTTGATGTCGTGCACCGCCTCGTAGCGGATCAGCTTCTCGATCAGCGAGGCCGGCGAGTTCCAGTCGATGCGGCGCAGCTCGAGGAAGGCGACGTCGAACCAGGTCGAGAACAGCTGCTCGAGCTCGGCGTCGAGCGCGAGCAGGCGGCGGTCGCCCTTGAGGCCGGGCAGCAGCTCGGCGCGCAGGTCGACCAGGAAGCGCATGCCCGCGGGCTCGACCGCGAAGCGCTGCAGCAGGCGCATCCGCGGCGACACCAGCGCGCGGCGCAGCTTGAGCTCGGCCTGGCCCTCGTCGGGCGTGCCGACGGCGGCCTGGTGCTGGTCGCGCGCGGTCTTGAGCTTTTGCGCGTCGGCGGCGAAATGCTCGCTCATCAGGGCCCAGAAATCGCGCCGCTCCTCGGGCGTGGCGGCGGCGTATTCGATCGCGATGGCATGGGCACGGCGGCCGCCCTCGACCTCGCTCACGCGCGGGTCGATCACCGACTGCATGGCGGCCAGCACGCGGCGCAGCGCGCGCGGCGACAGCGCCTCGTCGGCCTTGCGCAGGGTGGCTTCGAGCCGCTCGGCGGTGGTGCGGGCGCTGGGCTTGGGCGCGGACTTGGCGGCACCCTTCGCGGGGGCGTCGGAGGCCACCGGTACCTTGCGTTCGTTCTTGTCGCCCGTGCGCAATCGCGCCTGGAACCATTCGGTCGCACTCATCGTGGATGCACTCCCATGCAGAAAGAAAAAGACGAGGAAGAGGTGGCGGCGCGCTTCATGGCATGACCCGCGATTTCTGCTGGTTGCGCATCACCTCGCGCAGCGCCTCGCGCTGGCGCGTCATGTGGGTGCGCATCGCGGCATCGGCGCCTTCGCTGTCGCGCGCCTTGAGCGCCGCGAACACCGCGAGATGCTCCGACAGGCTCTGCTCGAGCCGCCCCGGCGCATGCAGCTGCTGCTGGCGCGCGAGCTTGAGGATCTTGCGCAGGTCGCCGATCACCTGGGCCAGCCACTTGTTGTCGGCCAGCTGGATGATGGCCTCGTGGATCAGGTGGTTGGTGGCGTAGTAGTCGTTGATGCGCTTGGCCTTGGCGTGGCGCACCAGCCGCTCGTGCAGGGCGTCGAGCTCGTGCAGCTCGGCATCGCTGGCGTTGCGCGCCGCCTCGAAGGCGCAACGGCCCTCGAGCAGCGCGATGACCGGGAAGATCTCGTCGAGGTCGCGCTCGGTCACCTCGCGCACGAAGCAGCCGCGGCGCGGCTCGTGGCGCAGCAGGCCTTCGGCGGTGAGCACCTTGAGCGCCTCGCGCAGCGGCGTGCGCGAGATCGACAGCCGCTCGCACAGCGCGATCTCGTCGACGAAGCTGCCGGGTGCCAGGGTGCCGTCGAAGATCTGCTCGCGCAGCGTGGTGGCGACTTCGTCGTGCAGGGAGTTGTGGACCAGGCGCATGGCGGGTTCGATCGCGTAATTTCCTGTAATTACGCGTAATTCTGAGCCCGGATGCGAGGCAGCGCAAGGGCCGCGCGTGAAACGCGGGGCTCCGGACTTACCCTGGTCAGACGATAGCTTGCGTGGCCGGCGGTGCGGCACGCGGCAGGTGCAGGAGGCGCGGGACGGGGCGGCGCCCCGCCCTCCCCGGCTCCCGGTGCGGCGTCAGGCCTTGCTGGCCACCGGCGGCGGCGCCTGCTCGCGGCGCGAGGCCCAGACCCACAGGGCGATGCCGCCCAGGATCATCGGCACGCAGAGCCACTGGCCCTGGCTCAGGTCGAGCGCGCGCAGGCCCAGCTCGTTGCCCGGGTGGGCAAAGATCTTGTCGGGCTCGCGGAAGAATTCGGCGATGAAGCGGAAGATGCCGTAGCCCACGAGGAAGAAGGCCGACACCTGGGCCTGCTTGCGCGGCTTGCGCGCGTAGAGCCACAGCAGCACGAACAGCAGCAGCCCCTCGAGCAGGAACTGGTAGACCTGCGAGGGATGGCGCGGCAGCATCGAGCCGCTCTGCGGGAACACCATGCCCCAGGGCAGGTCGGGGCTGCTGAAGCGGCCCCAGAGTTCGCCGTTGATGAAGTTGCCCACGCGGCCCGCCGCGAGCCCGGTCGGCACGCAGGGCGCGACGAAGTCCATCACCTGCCAGAACGGCCGCGCGCGCGAACGCGCGAACCAGACCATGGCCGCGATCACGCCGAGCATGCCGCCGTGGAAGCTCATGCCGCCTTCCCAGACCTTGAAGATCTCGAGCGGATTGAACAGGTAGAACTCGGGCCGGTAGAACAGGCAGTAGCCGAGCCGGCCGCCGACGATGACGCCGACCACGCCGAGGAACAGGATGTCCTCGATGTCCTTGCGCTGCCAGGCCCCGGCGCCCACGAGGCTGCGGTAGGGCTCGTGCTTGAGCCGCAGCGTGCCGAGGAAGTAGAACAGCGCGAAGGCCGCCAGGTAGGTCAGGCCGTACCAGTGGATGGCGATCGGCCCGAGCTGCAGGGCGATGGGATTGATCTGCGGATACATGAGCATCCGCGGATTGTGCCCGCGCCGCATGACGCGGCCGGGGGCGTGGGGGCATCCGGGGGCGCGGGCCTCAGCGCCCGAACTTCCACCAAACGATGCCGGCGACGGCGGCCGGCACGGCGAACACCAGCAGGAAGATCGGCAGCTCCTCGGCCACGCTGTAGCCGGCCTCGATCACCCCCACCGCCATGTTGATGCCGGCGCCGACGAACCAGGCCGGCACGAACCAGAGCGCGGCCGTGCCCAGGGCCGCGTCGCCGCCGCCGCCGAGCACGCGGCCGGCCAGCAGGAAGAAGGCCAGCAGCACGAAGCCGCTGCCCATCACGATGAGCGTGTGCATCGCTTCTCGGCGCGATGCGTCAGCGCGTGGTGTAGCCCCCGTTGGCGAAGATGGTCTGGCCGGTGATCCACCAGCCCTCGGTGACCAGGAAGCGCACGATGGGCGCGATGTCCTCGATGTCGGTCAGGCCCTTCTTCGAGAACTTGCTGAGCGCGGCGGCGCTGCTGTGGTAATCCACCGCCTCCTTGCTCTCCTGGCCGTAGAAGAAGGGCGTGTCCATCGGGCCCGGGCCGATCGCGTTGACCGAGATGCCGCGCTCGCCGAACTCCTTGGAGGCGGCGCGCGTGTAGTGCTCCACCGCGGCCTTCGAGCCCGGGTAGATCGCATAGAACGGCGTGTAGGCCGCGAGCAGCGAGCTCACGATCGTGACGATGCTGCCGCCCTCGGCCAGCGTGCGGCCGGCCTGCTGGATGAAGAAGAAGGCGGCCTTGGCATTGGCGTCGAAGCTCTTGTCGTAGTCGGCTTCGGTGACCTCGAGGATCGGCTTCTTGATGACCACGCCCGCGGTGTTGATCGCGATGTCGACCTGGCCGAACTGCTTGACGGCCTGGTCGAACAGCTTGACGTTGTTCTCGACCACCGCGAGGTCGCCCTGCACCAGCAGGGTGTCGGCGCCCTTGGCCTCGAGGGCGGCGGCGGTCTTCTCGGCATCGGCGCGCGAGCTGTCGCTGTTGTAGTGGATGGCGACGCCGCGCACGCCCCCGTCGACCAGTTGCTGGGCGACGAGCGCGCCGAGGTTCTTGCCGCCGCCGGCGATGACGGCGACCTTGTTCTTCAGTGTGCGTGCGGACATGGGGATCTCCTGGGTTGAAAGCCATTGATGTGTGACACGGGGGCAGTGTATTGATCGTCAGACGGCCGATAAATAGGCAATTCGAGGCTAGACTGCTCGGAAATCCCCGAACAATCCCTTCCCGCCCCGGCGCCCTTCTCATGGACCGCATCGACCTCCTCCAGGTCTTCCTGCGCGTGGCCGAGTCCGGCAGCTTCACGCGCGCCGCCGACCGCCTCGGCCTGCCGCGCGCCACCATCTCGACCGCGGTGCAGCAGCTCGAGGCGCGGCTGGGCTCGCGGCTGCTCCACCGCACCACACGGCGCGTGGGCCTCACGCCCGACGGCGAGGTGCTGCTCGAGCGCGCCCGCGCGCTGGTGGCCGACATGGACGACCTCGAGCAGCAGTTCCTGCCCGCGCACGGCAGCGTGGGCGGGCGGCTCAAGGTCGACGTGCCCAGCCGCATCGCGCGGCTTTTGATCGCGCCCGCGCTGCCCGATTTCTTCGCGCGCTATCCGGCGCTCGAGCTCGAACTCGGCTCGAGCGACCGCGCGGTCGACCTGGTGCACGAGGGCGTGGACTGCGCGCTGCGCGTGGGGCCGCTGGCCAGCAGCAGCCTGGTGGCGCGGCCGCTCGGGCACTTCACGCTGGTCAACTGCGCGAGCCCGGCCTACCTGGCGCGGCACGGCACGCCGCGCACGCCGGCCGACTTGCCGCAGCACCTGGCGGTGAACTACGCCTCGCCGACCAGCGGCCGCGCGGCGCCCTGGGAATGGCAGCGCGACGGCGAGACCGCCTCGCTGCGCATGCGCAGCCAGGTGACGGCCAACAACGCCGAGACCTACATCGCCTGCGCGCTCGCGGGCCTGGGGCTGATCCAGATACCGCTGTACGACGTGCGCACGCAGCTCGCGGCCGGCGAGCTGGTCGAGCTGATGCCCGACGCGCGCGCCGAGCCGCTGCCGGTGCACCTGGTGTACCCGCACCGGCGCAACCTGTCGCGGCGCCTGCAGGCCTTCGCGGGCTGGCTCGAGACGCTGCTGGCCGCCGCGCTCGACGGGCCGCCGCCCTCTTCCGCCGCTACGCCGCGCCGCGCGCGGCCGCCGGCTGGCGCTCCCGCACGAACGCGATGAAGCGCTCGAGCGCCGGGTTGGCGGCCTCCGCCGGCCACACCAGGCTGGTTTCGCAGCGCGGCAGCGCCGACGCGGCGCGGCGCCGGCCCGCGGGCGCGAACTCGCCGGCGCCCCGGTAGACCACGCCCGCGCGCCGGAACTGCGTGACGCTCTCGGGCACCCAGGCCACGCCGATGCCGCCCGAGACCAGGTTGACGATGGTCTGCATCTGGATCGCCTCCTGCGCCAGCTGCGGCACGCGCCCGGCCGCGTGGTAGAGCGCGAAGACCGCGTCGTGCAGCGAAGGCACGATGCGGCGCGGGAAGATCACCAGCGGCTCGGCCAGCACCTCGGCCAGCGGCAGCTGCTGGGCGCTCGCGAGCGCGTGCCGCTGCGGCAGGGCCAGCACCAGCGGCTCCTGCGACACCGCCAGCCGCGCCAGCCCCGGCGGCGCGGCGCCCGGCGAATGCAGCATCAGGCCGGCATCGATCTCGCCGCGGGCGAAAGCCTCGAGCTGCACGTCGCCCGTGGCCTCGACCAGCTCGAGCGCCACCTCGGGGCAGAGCACGCGGAACTCGCGCACCCAGTCGGGCAACTGCTCGAAGCCCACGGTCGAGACGAAGGCGATGCGCACCCGCCCCACCTGCCCGGCCGCGGCCGCGCGGGCGCGCGCCGGCAGCGCCTGGGCCCGCGCCAGCAGTTCGCGCACGTCGGGCAGCAGCGCCTCGCCGGCCGGCGTGAGCGCCACCCGGCGCCGCGTGCGGTCGAACAGCACCACGCCCAGCGTCTTCTCGAGCTGGGCGATGGCCTGCGTGACCGGCGGCTGGGTCATGTGCAGGCGCCGGGCGGCGCGGCCGAAATGCAGTTCCTCGGCCACGGCCACGAACTGGCGCCAGGCCCGCAGGTCGATCAGGCTTTCATTCATATGCCAAGCATATCAATCAGCCTCTCAAAATGGATTGGAAGCAATCAATCAGAAGTCCGATACTTGGCGCTCCCCGGTTTTCCCTCCCCACGATCGAAGAGACACCCACCATGGACACCAAGCCAATCCAGATCAATCGCCGCAGCGCCAACATCGTCGAAGGCAAGAGCCGCGCGCCCAACCGTTCGATGTTCTACGCGATGGGCTACGAGGAAGGCGACTTCAAGAAGCCGATGGTCGGCGTCGCCAACGGCCACAGCACCATCACGCCCTGCAACTCGGGCCTGCAGAAGCTGGCCGACGCGGCCATCGCGGGCATCGAGGAAGCCGGCGGCAACGCGCAGGTGTTCGGCACCCCCACCATCTCCGACGGCATGGCCATGGGCACCGAAGGCATGAAGTACTCGCTGGTGAGCCGCGAGGTGATCTCGGACTGCATCGAGACCTGCGTCGGCGGCCAGTGGATGGACGGCGTGCTGGTGGTCGGCGGCTGCGACAAGAACATGCCCGGCGGCCTGATGGGCATGCTGCGCGCCAACGTGCCCGCCATCTACGTCTACGGCGGCACCATCCTGCCGGGCCGCTACAAGGGCCAGGACCTGAACATCGTGAGCGTGTTCGAGGCCGTGGGCCAGAACGCCGCCGGCAACATGAGCGACGAGGACCTGCTCGAGATCGAGAAGCGCGCCATTCCCGGCACGGGCTCGTGCGGCGGCATGTACACGGCCAACACCATGTCCAGCGCCTTCGAGGCCCTCGGCATCTCGCTGCCCTACTCGTCGACCATGGCGAACCCGCACGACGAGAAGGCCAACTCGGCCAAGGAATCGGCCAAGGTGCTGATCGAGGCGATCAAGAAGGACCTGAAGCCGCGCGACATCGTGACCAAGAAGGCGATCGAGAACGCGGTGGCCGTGATCATGGCCACGGGCGGCTCGACCAACGCGGTGCTGCACTTCCTTGCGATCGCGCACGCGGCCGGCGTGGAATGGACCATCGACGACTTCGAGCGCATGCGCAAGAAGGTGCCGGTGATCTGCGACCTGAAGCCCTCGGGCAAGTACCTCGCGGTCGACCTGCACCAGGCCGGCGGCATTCCGCAGGTCATGAAGGTGCTGCTCAACGCCGGCCTGCTGCATGGCGACTGCATCACCATCAGCGGCCAGACCATCGCCGAAGTGCTCAAGGACGTGCCCGACGTGCCGCGCGCCGACCAGGACGTGATCCGCCCGATTGACAAGCCGATGTACGACGAAGGCCACCTGGCGATCCTCAAGGGCAACCTGTCGCCCGAAGGCGCGGTCGCCAAGATCACCGGCCTCAAGAACCCGGTCATCACCGGCCCGGCGCGCGTGTTCGACGACGAGCAGTCGGCGCTCAAGGCCATCCTCGACGGCAAGATCGTGGCCGGCGACGTGATGGTGCTGCGCTACCTCGGCCCCAAGGGCGGCCCGGGCATGCCCGAGATGCTCGCGCCCACCGGTGCGCTGATCGGCGCGGGCCTCGGCGAGAGCGTGGGCCTGATCACCGACGGCCGCTTCTCGGGCGGCACCTGGGGCATGGTGGTGGGCCACGTGGCGCCCGAAGCGGCGGCCGGCGGCACCATCGCCTTCGTCCACGAGGGCGACTCGATCACCATCGACGCGCATGCGCTCAAGCTCGAGCTCAACGTGCCCGAGGCCGAGATCGCCAAGCGCCGCGAAGGCTGGAAGGCTCCAGCCCCGCGCTACACGCGCGGCGTGCAGGCCAAGTTCGCGTTCAATGCCTCGAGCGCGAGCTCGGGCGCGGTGCTCGACAAGTTCTGAAGCCCGGCGCTCAGGCCGTGGCGGCCGGCGGCTGCCACGGTTTCGCCACGTCCTCGTAGCCGATGGACTTCGGGCGCAGGCGCGTCAGCAACGCATCGACGCTGTCGAAGCGCAGCAGCTCGCGCGGTGGACCACGGTCCAGGTCGTCCACGACCAGCACGGCCGGGGCCTGCGCGGCGCTGTCGCGGTAGTCGAGCATGACCACCCGGCCGTGGTCGGCCTCGAGCACCACGAGCCGCTGCGGCGCATCGAAGCGCTGCTTCCACGGCGTTTCGCCCGGCGGGAACACGATGCGGTCCGACAGCTCGGCCAGGGTCGCGAGGTATTCCATCGGCATCAGGTAGCGCAGGGCTTCGCTGTACGGCTGGCCCTCGCCGTCGGCGATGTCGACCCAGCGGCACGAGACGCCGCCGCCGTTCTTCACGCGCCACAGCGCCACGAGCGCACGTGGCAGCCGCAGGCCCAGCCGCGCCTCGGTCTGCGCGATCAACGCATCGTCGGCCACCAGTTGCGGCTCGGAGCCGTCCTTGCGCTGCACGGCATTGAGATGGAAGAAATGCGACTGCGCCTCGCCCCAGAACATCGAGGCGCGCCATTGCTCGGGGGCCTCGCCCAGCGGCGGGCCGAGATCGCGCGCGACCGTTCGCGCCACGCCGCGCTCCGGACGCACGCGCCGCAGCGCCGCGAAGAAATGGTCGAAGCTCTCGAAGGCGATGTCGACCGGCTCCACGCCGGGCTGGCGATCGAAGTCCGCGATCAGCACCCGCGCCTGCGGCCCGCGCGTGTAGTCGAGCAGGGTCATGTCGCCGTAGCGGGCCTGCAGCACCACCAGCTTGTCGGCGCCAGCCGGCACGTCCTCGGGATCGTGCGTGAAGTCCTCGTAGTGCTCGGCCACGGTGCGCAGCTCGGCCAGCGTCGCGAGGCTCGAATAGTCGATGGAGAAGGCACCGCGCCAGTCGTCGTGGAACGGCCCCGCGTCGCGCTTCAGCGGCACGTAGAGCCAGCCCACGTAGCCGCCGTTCATGCGCCCATAGAGCGCGCGCAGCGTGTCGGGCAGTCGAAAGCCCAGCCGCGCCTCGGCGGCTTCGATCATGGCTTCGCTGGCCGCGAACGGCGGCTTCTCGACCGGCGTGCCGCGCTGCGCGAGCGCTTCGCGCGCGGCATTGGTGCGCCAGTAGCCGGGGGACTCGAAGAAGGTGTCGTGATTCAGCGCCGTTGGGTCGATGTCGAGTTCGGGCTCGGTCTCCGCTGCGGGTGATACGGGCGATGGCGTGGCAGCCACGGGCTCGGGCGCCACGTCCTCGAGCCGGATGATCGCCGCGCTCACGGCGACTGCCAGCACGAACAGCGCCGCGGCCCACTGCGCATCGGCGCCCGAGAACACAGCGATCGGCGCGGTGGGCGCCAGCAGCATGCTCAGGCCCAGACCGAGCAGGTAGAACACGCCCGCGAGCACCGCCTGGATCGGCAGCGTCACGAGCGCCGACAGCGCGATCCGCTGTGCGCCGCCGAGCCGCCAGGCCAAGGTCCAGGCATTCCACTTGCCGAGCGCGTAGAGCACGGTGAACAACGGCGTCGCCAGCAGCACGATCCATGGCGAGCGATGCAGCCAGCCGGCCGTGCCCATGGCCAGCACGATCAGCAAGCCCATGGCGATGCGCAGCACGGGCGCAAGCCCGTTCGATGAAAGGCGCGTGGACATCCTCGATCCTCCCTGTGAAGCGCCGCGGTCCGCGCGGCGTGTCGGAGGAGTTTCACACGCGGGCCGCGGCGGGCCCGTCAGCGCCCAGGACTCAGCGGCGTGGGCGCGATCCGGTGCCGGTCTTCAGGCCCATGTTGGCCTTCTGCCGGTCGATGCGCGCCTGGCGGCGCGCGTCCTCGCGCTCGACCACCTTGCGCTTGGTGTAGCCCGAGGCATCGGCCCAGGCCCACCAGGCCACGGCGAGCGCGAAAGGAATCAGCACGATCCACCAGCTCCAGGTGCCGACCGGGCCGACTTCGAAGTATTTGAGGGCCACGCCCAGGATGCCCAGCACCAGAAACCACATCGCGAATCCTCCGGGTCGTATCGCGCGATGCGGTCGCGCGCCGGTGGCCGGCGCTCCCTACAATCATCATCGCGTTGAGCCATCGAATGTAACTCAGCCCTTACACAAACAGAGAATCCGATCCCCATGAAAAGAGCCCTGCTGTTCGCGACCCTGGCCCTCGGCCTGGCAGCCCCCGCCTTCGCCGACCTGGCGCTGGCCACCTCGAAGAACTGCATGAGCTGCCATGCGGTCGAGCGCAAGGTGCTCGGCCCCTCGTTCAAGGACGTGGCGGCCAAGTACAAGGACAACGCGGGCGCGGCCGACATGCTGGCCGGCAAGATCATCAAGGGCGGTTCGGGCGTGTGGGGCCCGGTGCCCATGCCGGCCAACAACCAGGTCAGCGAAGCCGACGCGAAGAAGCTCGCGGCCTGGATCCTGTCGACGAAATAAGGCGACTCCTCAGATCCGCGGCTCGATGTCCGCGGGCAGCGAGGGCCGGCGCTCGATGCGGTCCTCGAGCTGGCCGATGTGCGCGGCCAGCGTGTTGTCGGACTGGTCCGAACGCAGCCGCACCGCGGACTCGAGCTGGTCGATGCGCGCCAGCAGCGCCGTCTGGCGCTCTGCGTTCTGCGCCATGTGCTGGTTCTCCTGCGCCTGCAGGAAGTTGCGCAGCTCGGTGAAGCGCGAGGCCTCGGCCTTGTCGGCGAGGTCGCGCTGCACCTGCATCTCCTTGGTGTGGCGCTTGGTGTCGAGCAGCACCGCGCTGTGCAGGTACAGCACGTAGACCAGGAAGAAGGCCGCCAGCACCACGGTGAGCCCCAGCATGATCAGCCCCAGCGGCGCCGAGACGGTCATGAAGCCCAGCCACACGTCGGTGGGCGTGGACAGCGTGCCCCAGTTGAGCGCGGCCAGCGCCGCGATCAGCAGCACGATGACGAACAGGAAAGCGGATCTCACGCCCATGGGGGCCTCCTTCGGAAAGATCGAACACGTTGGGAACCCGCGCGCTTCGAGGCGCGCGGTGGTGCCAGCGGTTTTACCTCAGCGAAGGGGCCTGCCCGGCCCTCGGCCCGGCACAGACGCCCCTGTCCTACAGCAGGAATGCCGTGTTGATCAGTTCGTCTGCGACAACTGCTCCAGGATCGCCGGGTTCTCGAGCGTGGACGTGTCCTGCGTGATCGCCTCGCCCTTGGCGATGCTGCGCAGCAGCCGCCGCATGATCTTGCCGCTGCGCGTCTTGGGCAGGTTGTCGCCGAAGCGGATGTCCTTGGGCTTGGCGATCGGACCGATCTCCTTGGCCACCCAGTTGCGCAACTCGGTGGCGATCTGTTTCGCCTCCTCGCCGGTCGGGCGCGCGCGCTTGAGCACCACGAAGGCGCACACCGCCTCGCCCGTCAGGTCGTCCGGGCGTCCCACCACCGCGGCCTCGGCCACGAGGTCGGTCTTGGACACCAGCGCCGACTCGATCTCCATCGTGCCCAGCCGGTGGCCCGACACATTGAGCACGTCGTCGATGCGGCCCGTGATCCGGAAGTAGCCACGGTCCGCGCTGCGTACCGCGCCGTCACCGGCCAGGTAGATCGTGCCGCCCATCTCCTCGGGGAAATAGCTCTTCTTGAAGCGCTCGGGGTCGTTCCAGATCGTGCGGATCATCGAGGGCCAGGGCCGCTTGATCACCAGCATGCCGCCCGCGCCGTTGGGCAGGTCCTTGCCGGTCTCGTCCACGATCGCGGCCATGATGCCCGGCAGCGGCAAGGTGCACGAGCCCGGCACCAGCGGCGTGGCGCCCGGCAGCGGCGTGATCACGTGGCCGCCGGTCTCGGTCTGCCAGAAGGTATCGACGATCGGGCAGCGCTCGCCGCCGATATTGCGGTGGTACCACATCCAGGCCTCGGGATTGATCGGCTCGCCGACCGAGCCGAGGATGCGCAGGCTCGTGAGATCCCAGTTCTTCGGATGCACCTTCTCGTCGCCCTCGGCCGCCTTGATCAGCGAGCGGATCGCGGTGGGCGCGGTGTAGAACACGCTGACCTTGTGCTTCTCGATCATCTGCCAGAAGCGGCCCGCGTGCGGGAAGGTGGGAACGCCCTCGAACACCACCTGCGTGGCGCCGGCCGCGAGCGGGCCGTAGGCGACGTAGGTGTGGCCCGTGATCCAGCCGATGTCGGCGGTGCACCAGAACACGTCCTCGGGGCGGATGTCGAAGGTCCAGTCCATCGTCATCTTGGCCCACAGCAGGTAGCCGCCGGTGGCGTGCTGCACGCCCTTGGGCTTGCCGGTGGAGCCCGAGGTGTAGAGGATGAAGAGCGGGTGCTCGGCATTCACCGGCTCGGGCGCGCACTCGCTGCTCTGGCCGGCCAGCGCCTCGGCGAAGGTCTTGTCGCGGCCTTCGACGCGGTTCCAGGCCGAGGGCGTGCGTTCGTAGACGAACACGGTCTTGATCGACTCGCAGCCGCCGAGCGCGATGCCGTCGTCGACGATGGCCTTGAGCGGCAGCTCCTTGCCGCCGCGCAGCTGGAAGTTGGCGGTGATGACCGCGACCGCGCCGGCGTCGATGATGCGTTCCTGCAGCGCCTTGGCCGAGAAGCCGCCGAACACCACGCTGTGGGTGGCGCCGATGCGCGCGCACGCCTGCATCGCGATCACGCCCTCGACCGTCATCGGCATGTAGACGATGACGCGGTCGCCCTTCTTGATGCCCTGCGCCTTGAGCGCATTGGCGAACTGGCTCACACGCGCGAGCAGTTCCTTGTAGCTGACCTTCGTGACGGTGCCGTCGTCGGCCTCGAAGACGATGGCGGTCTTGTTCTCGACGGGCGTGCCGATGTGGCGGTCGAGGCAGTTGGCGCTGGCGTTGAGCTCGCCGTCGCCGAACCATTGGTAGAACGGCGCGTTCGATTCGTCGAGGATCTTGCTGAAGGGCTTCGTCCACTGCAGGTGGCTCGTGGCCTGGCGGCTCCAGAAGCCTTCGAAGTCTTCCTCCGCTTCCTTGCACAGCGCCTCGTAGGCGGCCATGCCGGAAATGCGGGCGCCTTGCGTGGCGCGGGCATCGGGCGGGAACACGCGGTTCTCGACCAGGACGGATTCGATGTTCTTCGAGGGATGGCTCATGGGTATGGGGTTCAAGAAGTGAGGGACCGATGCGGCGCTCAACCGACGCTCGGCAGGATCAGCGGCAGCACCAGGTGCCGGCCGGCCAGCCCGACGGCGCCTGCAACGGCGATGCACAGCATGGCCGTGCACAGCTTCGTGGTGAGGCTGCGTTCGCGCGTGCGCAGCACGAAGGACATGCTGAACGCGATACTCGTGAGCGAGGCCAGCACCGCGCCCGTGCCGGCGGTGGTGGCCGACAGGCTGCCCTGCGACGCGAGCGCGGCGGCCGCGGCCACGGCGCTCGCGCTCGACATCAGGCCGCCGACCACGCTCACGAAGTAGAAGCCCGCATCGCCGAACTGCCGCTGCGTGAGGCCGCCGACGATGTGCAGCACCAGGAACACCACGCCGTACTTGAGCGCCAGCGGCAGCGAGAACGGCAGGTCGAGCTTGATCTCGGGCACGTCGGGCACGGGGCCACGCGTGGCTCGCCGGTAGCTCCACAGCACGAGCACCGCGCTCGCGAGCATCATCAGCGCGAAGGCGCCCGAGGCGCCCAGCAGCGCGAGCGGCGCCAGGATCAGCAGCAGCCCGGCATTGCGCACCACCATCGCGGTGGTCGCCAGCAGGATGCCGCGATAGGCCGTGCCCACGTAGGCGCCGCGCGTGGCGACCACGCGCGAGGCCATCTCGATCACCGTGAAGTTGCTGTTCACCAGCCCGCCGAGAAAGCCCGAGAGCTCGGTGCCGCGCGTGCCGTAGAGCTTCCAGAGGATGTAGTTCACGAAGCCGATGCCCGCGATCAGGATCACCGTGACCCAGGCGGCGCGCGGCTCCACCAGGTGCCACGGTCCCACGGCCCCGGCCGGCAGCGCCGGATAGATCACGATCGCGAGGATGGCCAGCAGCAGTGCCGAGCGCATCTCGCTCTCGGTCAGCTCGGCCGAGAAACCGGCCAGCCGTTCCTTCCACGCCAGCAGCGCGGTGGCCAGCACCATCACGGCGGCGGGCGAGATGGTGTGGCCCTGGCCGCAGAGCACGCCGGCCAGGCAGGTCACGAGCATGGCGGCCGAGGTCGTGAGCTCGGCGCCCTGCCCGGCGCGCAGCGTCTGCACGTTGAGCAGCACCGCGAGCACGCCGACCAGCGCCAGGCACAGCAGCGCCACCGGCATGCCCAGCAGGCCGCCGAGCGCGCCGAGCAGGCAGATGAAGCCGAAGGTGCGCAGCCCCGCCTCCTTGCCGCGGCGCTCGCGCTCCAGCCCGATCAGCAGGCCGAGCGCCAGGCTCAGCGCCAGCCGCACCAGGATCTCCAGGTAGGGCCACTCGGCCCCGGTGGTCATGGGGATGGTCTTGTCTGGCATGGGGTCAGACCGCCCGGGGACCCGGCACGCAGTCGTCGACCGCGAAGCGCGCCAGCGTCGAGATGCCGCTGTCGGGCTGCGCGACGTCGTCGAGCACGCGCAGCGAGGTGAGCCAGCGCCCGGGCGTCACGTCGGCCACCGCATAGCCGCGCCGGTCGGAACGCGCGAGCAGGATGTGCGGGTTGTTGTCGGCGATCTCCTGCGCGCGGCTCTGCGCCGTGCCGCTGGCCGAGGCGATCGAGGTGCCGCAGAACTCGCTCGCGATGACCGGCGACTGCGGCCGCGAGAAGTCGGCCAGCACGCGGCTGACGTAGTTCTGGTGGATGTCGCCGCCGAGGAAGACGGTGTTGCGCGCGCCCGCGCCCTGCACCGCGTCGAGCACGCGCTGGCGGCTCGCGGGATAGCCGTCCCAGGTGCTGGGGTGGTAGCTCTCGGCCGGCAGCGGCTTGTAGTTGCGCTGCGCGAAGATGGTCTGCTGCGCCACCACGCTCCAGCGCTCGCCCAGCGCGGCGTCCTGCGCCAGGCCCTGCTCGAGCCAGCGCTCCTGGTAGCTGCCGAGGATCGAGCGCGCGGGGTCGCGCAGCTCGGGGCAGCCCGTGGGCGTCACCGAGCTCGGCGATTCCTCGCCGGGCACGCGGCAGGGCTGGCGGTCGCGGTACTGGCGCGTGTCGAGCATGTGGAAGCGCAGCAGCCGCCCCCAGGCATGCCGCTCGTAAATGCGCAGGCCGTCGAGCGTGCCGAGCCCGCCGATGCCCTGCGTGAGCACCGAGGCGCGCAGCGGCATGTTCTCGTAGAAGGCCTGGTAGCCGGCGCCGCGCCGCGCGAGGAAGTCGCCCGCCGCGCCGGTGCCTTCGAGGCCCGCGTAGTCGTTCTGCACCTCGTGGTCGTCCCAGGTCACGAGCCAGGGGCAGGCGCGGTGCGCGGCCTGCAGCTGCGCGTCGGTCTTGTAGAGCGCGTAGCGGTCGCGGAAGTCCGCGAGCGTCTTCGCGGCCGGCAGCGTGTGCGTGCGCACCAGCTGGTAGCTCGGCGGCTTCTTCGGCATCGCGTATTCGTAGACGTAGTCGCCGAGGAACACGATCAGGTCGAGGTCCTCGTCGAGCATGTGGCGGTAGCCCGCGTAGTGGCCCTGCTCCCAGCGCTGGCACGAGACGAAGGCGAAGCGCGTGCGCCCGGGCATGGCGTGCAAGGCCGGCGCGGTGCGCGTGCGCGCCGTCTGCGTGACCGCGTCGCCGTGCATGAAGCGGTAGAAGTACCAGCGGTCCGGCCGCAGGCCCGACACCTCCACGTGCACCGCGTGCCCGAGTTCGGCCAGCGCGTTCGCCTGGCCCGTGCGCACGATGCGGCGGAAGGCCTCGTCCTCGGCCACCTCCCAGCGCACCGTCAGCGAGGCGGGCAGCGGCAGGCGCGGCGTGTCGAAGGGCACGGTGCCGGGCACCGGGCCGTCGAGCAGCCGGGTCCACAGCACGAAGCCGTCGGGGGTCGGCGAACCGCTGGCGACGCCGAGCGGGAACAGGTCGCGCTGGGCCAGCGTGTTCGACCAGCTCCAGCGCGGCAGGGAGGTGGCGGCCGCGGCGGCCGAGGCCAGGCGGATGAGATCGCGACGGTGCATGCTTGTCTCCAATCGTGGATTGTGGGGGTGGTTCAGCGGGCCGGGCGCGCTCAGAACGCGTGGCGGATGCCGAAGTTCTGGCCGCTGGCCGCGTGGTCGGCGAGGCCCGCGACGTCGCCGCCGACGGTCAGCGCGGCGCCGCGCCGGTTGCGCACATGGGCAAAGGTCGCATAGAGCGCGGTGCGCTTCGACAGGTGGTGCACGTAGCCGAGCGCGATCTTGCTGGCGCGCGAGCGGTCGCCCGGGTAGCGGAAGGCCACCTGCCCGTAGCTCGCGCGGATCTCGCCGGGGCCGATCGGCACCGTCACGCCGACGGTCGCGCCTTCGAAGCGCTTGTGGCCCAGCGGCATCTGCACCCGGTCCTGCGCGTACAGCGCCTCGACCGATGCCACGCCGAAGTCGTAGGCGACGCCGATGCTGGCAGAGCGGATGTCGCGCGGGCGCGTGGTCGGCGCCTTGGGCCCGCCCATGGTCCGGCTGTAGGCCGCACCCACGCGGAACGCGCCCTGCCTGTAGCCGAGGCGCCCGCCGAGGTAGCGCTCCGCGTCGCCGCCGTCGACCGCCTCGGGCAGGCCGTACTGGAACTGGCCCGAGAAGCCGCCCAGGTCGCGCGGCAGGAAGTAGCCGACCGAGTTGCTCACGCGCACATGGGAGCTCTGACCCGCGTTGGCGCTGCCGTAGAGGATGGCGCGGCCGCGGTAGACGATGCTCTCGCCGACGCCGTTGGTGACCCAGGGCCCCGAGAAGTCCGACTGGATCAGGTAGGTCGGCGTGTAGTCGCGGCCCAGCCGCAGCTCGCCCCAGGGGCCGGCCAGGCTCACGGTCGAGCGCCGCGCGAGGTCGAAGGATGTCGGGTTGTCGACGGCGAGCGAGCCCTCGAGCCAGAAGCCCGCGCTCAGGCCGCCGCCCAGGTCTTCCTGGCCGCGAAAGCCCAGGCGGCTGCTCGCGAGCCCGTCGGAGGCCAGCGCGGTCTGGCTGCCCTTGCCGTGCACGCGGTAGTGGGCGACGCCGGTGTCGATCAGCCCGAACAGCGTGACGCTCGACTGGGCATGGCAGGCACCGATGGCGAGCATGGCGCCGCCGGCGATGACGGGGGTGAATCTTCTTTGTCTCTTCATCTTTTTCTTCGAGTGGTTGGGGGTGACCCAGGGATGGCGACGCGCAGGCGGGCCCCTCACGCGCATGCGTGACGAATCCATCCGGCATCGGGGGAGCAAAAGACGCGGCGCGTCTACTGCAATGCGCGTCCCTGCATGCCGTCCGCCGCCACGCCGAGGTGGCGCAGCACGGTCGGCGCGATGTCGATCAGCGACGCGGGTTGGCGTCGCTCGCCGGGACGAAGCCCTCCCCCTCTCAGGTAGAGAAAGGGATGCTGTTCGTGTTCGCCCAGTCCGCCGTGCTGCGCGCAGCCGACGGGCGATGAATCGCTGAACGGGCTCAGCAGCGAGACGCTGCGGCCCGGCACGCCATGGGGATTGGCGCGCGCGTCATGACGCAGCGCCAGCGCCAGGCCGAGCGGGCCTTCGGTCGGCAGGCCGATCTCGGCGAGGGCCTGGCCGGCGAACACGCGTCCCGTGAAGTCCTGGTCCTGCAGCCACCGCACGAGCGCGGGAATGGCGTCGCGTGCCTCGTCGGCGAAGTACAGCAGCGCGGCATTGCCGTTGGGCGCCACCACCACCTCCTGCGATTCGCGCGAGCGCTTCCAGCCGGCCTCGACCAGCAGCGCGTCGAGGTCGATCTTGCGTTCCACCGTCTCCATGCCGTGGTCGGAACAGGCGACCAGCAGGATCTCGTCGCCGGCCGGATCGAGCGCCTCCACGGTGCGCCGCACCTGGTCGACGCAGGCATCGGCGTGGGCGATCATCGCCAGGTGCTCGCCCGATCCGAGCGCCACGCCGTGCGCCGTGTGGTCGGGCTCCGAGAGCCACAGCACGGCCAGCGCGGGCGCGCGTTCGCGCAGCACCTCGCGGCAGAAGCGATCGGTCATCGCCCGGTCGCCCGCGGCGCCCACCTCGATGGCCAGGCCGTCCGTCAACGCGACACCGCCCGGTCCGCGCGAGCCGGCGCGGTGGTAGACATGGCCGAAGCCGTCGGGATCCTGCAGGTAGGCCGCGCCCGGCGACACGTTCGACATGACGATCGCACCGCCCTGCCGCGCCAGCCGCTCGGCCCAGGTCGGGCGCCGCAAGGTGCGGCCCGTGGCGCGGCGCAGGCGCTCGAGGAAGTCGGGCTTGCCCACCGACAGCCGCACCAGCGCGCCCTGCTCGCGCAGCACCATGGTGTTGCCCAGCAGGCCGTGGGCGGCCGGCAGGCAGCCGGTGGCCATCGAGGCCGAGCTGGTGCGCGTGGTCGAGGGAAAGACGCCACGCGCCGAAACGAAGTCGGCGCCCTGCGCGCGCAGCGCCGCGAGCGCGGGAGCCACGTCGGGCGTGACCAGGTCCGCGCACAGGCTGTCGCAGACCACCACGACGGCGCGCCGCCGGCTGCTCATTTCGAAACGTCCCGGGGCGCCGGGAGCGTGGACTTGTCGAGGTAGTCGTGGAAGTGGACCGTGACCTGGTCCGCCGCGAGGAACACCACCGCATAGGCCGGCGGCTCGTGGCTCTTGGGCACCGGCGAGATGGTGTGCAGATCGAACGGCACCTGGTGGTTGAGGCCGCGCATGGTCGAAAACGGGATGCCGCGCCAACTGCCGCAGACCGGTCGGTGCACGTGGCCGAAGAACAGGTGGCGCAGGTTGCGCCGGCCCGCCACCAGCCGCGCGAAGGGCTCGGGGTTCGCGAGGCCGATGCGGTCGAGGCACGGAATGCCGATGTCGAACGGCGGGTGGTGCATGAACAGGTAGGTCGGCCGCTCGCCGAGTCGGTCGAGCTCGGCCGCGAGCCAGGCCAGACGCTGCTCGCAGTACAGGCCGCCGTTGCGGCCTTCGTCGAGCGTGTCGAGCAGCAGGAAGCTCGCGTCGGCCAGGTCGAAGCGGCCCTGCACGAAGCCGTTGCCGTCGCTCGGCCCGCCCGGGCATTGCGCCGCGAGCAGCGCGCGGATGTCGTGGTTGCCCACCAGCGGGAAGCACGGCATGGGCAGCCGCGCGAGCTGGGTGCGCAGCGCCGCGTAGGCCGCGCTCTCGCCGCGGTGCGCGAGGTCGCCCGTGATCACGCAGCAGGCCGCGTCGCGGTGGTGCTCGAGGATGTCGTCGATGCAGGCGGCGAGCCGCGCGTACGGGTCCAGGCCGTGCAGGATCTCGCCGGGCGCGACGAGGTGGGGATCGGTGATGTGGATGAACTTGGTCATGCGGCAAGAGTTTCGGGTGAGGCGGTCACGGAATGCAGGGCGGTGGCCTGCAGCAGCAGGCGCGTGTAGTCGTCGGCCGGGGCATCGAAGACCTGGCGCGTGGCGCCGGCCTCGCGGACCTCGCCATGGCGCAGCACCACGACGCGGTCGGCCATGCGCCGGACCACGCCGAGGTCGTGGCTGATGAACAGGTAGGCCGTGCCGGTCTTGCGCTGCAGCTCGAGCAGCAGCTCCAGCACCTGGGCCTGCACCGACACGTCGAGCGCCGAGGTGATCTCGTCGCAGACGATCAGGTCGGGCTCGGCCGCGAAGGCGCGCGCGATGGCGACGCGTTGCTGCTGCCCGCCCGAGAGCTGGCGCGGGTAGCACTCGAGCAGCGCCGGATCGAGGTGCATGGCGCGCATCAGCGCCTGCGCGCGTTCGCGCAGCGCCGGGCCGCGCAGCCCGGTGAACAGGGTCAGCGGCCGCTCGAGGATGGCGGCGATGCGCTGGCGCGGATTGAGCGAGGACAGCGGGTCCTGGAACACGATCTGCACCCGCCGGCGCAGCGTCGGCGAGCGGTCGGTGGCCTTCGCGGCCAGCGGCTGACCATCGAAGTGCAGCGAACCGCCCGAGGGCGCCATCAGCCCCGCGACCAGCGAGGCCGCGGTGGACTTGCCGCTGCCCGACTCGCCGACCAGGCCGAGCGTCTCGCCGCGCCCGATCGCGAACGACAGGCCGGCCAGCGCGGGCCGCGCCGTGGCCTGCTGCGGCTGGAACCAGGCGCGGCGGCGCGCCGGGTACGAGAACGCGAGGTCCTTCGCCACCAGCAGCGCGCCCTGCGCCTGCTGCTGCGGCTCGCGCGCCGGCGGCTCGGCATCGACGCGCGGAATGGCCGCGATCAGCTGCCGCGTGTAGACATGCGCGGGCGCGCCGAAGATGCGCGCGGCCGGCCCCTGCTCGACGATGCGGCCCTGGTGCATCACGATCACCTGGTCGCACATGCGCGAGATCACGCCGAGGTCGTGGCTCACATAGATCAGCGAGGTGCCGAAGCGCTCGCGCAGGGTGCGCACCAGCTCCAGCACCTGGACCTCGGTGGTCTTGTCGAGCGCGGTGGTCGGCTCGTCGAGCACCAGCACGCCGGGGTCGCCGGCCAGCGCCGCGGCGATCACCACGCGCTGGCGCTGGCCGCCCGAGAGCTCGTGCGGATAGCGCGCGCAGATGCCCTTCGGATCGGGCAGGTTGGTGGCCTCGAACAGCTCGAGCGTGCGCGCCCGCGCCTCGGCAGCGCCGCAGCCGCGCAGGTGGCGCACGGCCTCGTCGACCTGGTCGCCGATGCGCATGTGCGGCGTCAGCGAGCTCAGCGGGTTCTGCGGCACGAAGGCGATGTGCCGGCCGCGCAGCCGGCGTCGCGCCGGTTCGTCCAGGGGCAGGATGTCCTCGCCCGCGATGCGCACCGAGCCCGCGGTGATCACGCCGCCGGGCCGGCAATGGCCCAGCAGGGCGCGCGCCACGGTCGATTTGCCCGAGCCGCTCTCGCCGACGATGCCCAGGCTGCTGCCGGCCTCGACCGTGAACTCGACACCGCGCACCGCGCCGACGACCTGTCCGTCGGCGCGCCGGTAGCCGATGCCCAGGCCCTGGACCTCGAGCCGTCCGCCGATGCGGCGCGCCGCCTGCTGGCGCCGTGCCAGCGCGTTGGATTCGGGATGCTTCATCGTTGCCTGTTCCTTCATGCCGCGTCCTGGCCGCGCGTGGCGTCCAGTCCGAGGGCCCGTGCCAGCGCTTCCGCGCCGAAGTTGAGTCCCACCACCAGCGTGGAGATGAAGACCGCCGGCGCCAGCACCAGCCAGGGTGCGAACGCGAGCTGGCTCACGCCCTCGGCGACCATCAGCCCCCAGTCGGGCGTGGGCGGCGAGATGCCCATGCCCAGGAAGGACAGCGAGCTCAGCAGCAGGATCGCGTGCGACATGCGGATCGCGAACTCGACGTAGACCACGTCGAGCGTGTTGGGCAGCAGCTCGCGCAGGATGATCGACACCGTGCCCTCGCCGCGCAGCTGCGCGGCCTTCACGTAGCCCAGCTGCACCTGTGTCAGCGCCTGGGCCCGCACGATCCGGATCACGCCCGGGAAGTACACCATCCCGATGAGCACGATCAGCACCGGCAGCGATTCGCCGAAGCCGACCGCGAACAGCGCGACGAACAGGATGCCCGGCAGCGCCAGCTTGAGGTCGACGATGCGCATCATCACGTCGTCGAACAGCCCGCCGAGGTAGGCGGCCGTCACGCCGAGGATGCTGCCGACGCCGACCGCGACGACCACGCCCGTGAAGGCGGCCAGCAGCGCCGTGCGTCCGCCCCACAGCAGGCGCGACAGATAGTCGCGGCCCAGCACGTCGGTGCCGAGCCAGAACTCGGCGCTCGGCGGCTCGGCGCGGCCGCCGTTGAGCGACATCGGGTCGTAGGGCGCGATCCAGGGCGCGGCCAGCGCGACGGCCAGGTGCAGCACGACGATGCCGATGCCGAACAGGGCCACGGGCCGCAGCAGCGCGTGGTGGTTGATCTTGAACATCATGATTCAGCGGCTCCTGGCGCGGGGGTCGAGGGCGGCCACCGCGAGGTCGGCCAGCAGGTTCATGGAGACGACGGCCAGGGCCGCCAGCAGGCTGATGGCCTGCACGATCGGCACCTCGCGCTTGTCGACGGCCTGCAGCAGGATCATTCCGAGCCCGGGATAGCCGAACACCTTCTCGACCACCACGATGCCGCTGAGCAGGCCGGCCACGTAGAGCGCGGCCGAGTTGAGCGCCGGGATCACCGAGGCCGGCAATGCATGGCGCAGGATCAGCCGCAGCTCGCCCAGGCCGGTGAAGCGGGCGCGCTCGACGTAGTCGCTGGCCAGCGACTCGATCAGCCCGGTGCGGATCAGCTGCACCAGGTGGGCGATGGAGCCGAACACGATCGTCGCGACCGGCAGCACCGACACGGCCAGCAGCGCCGACGGCGGCGCGTCGGCAAAGGCCAGGATCACGGCGGGGAAGACCGGGATCCAGATCGCGAACACCAGCACCAGCAGGTTGCCCGAGGCGAACTCGGGGATCGAGTAGCCGATCACCGCGCCCATCGAGGCCAGCGTGTCGGGCAGCCGGCCCCGCCAGAAGGCCGCGACGATGCCCAGCAGCAGCGACACCGGAATGGCCACCAGCGCCGTCACGGCCGCGAGCAGCAGCGAGTTCTTCACCGGCTCGCGGATGATCTCGACCACCGGCGTGCCGCCGAGGATGGTCTTGCCGAAATCGCCGCGCATGGCGCCCGTGAGCCACTCGAAGTAGCGCACCGGCGCCGGCCGGTCGAGGCCGAGGTCGTGGCGCTTTCGCGCCAGGTCCTCGGGATTCATCATCGCGATCTCGTCGGCCGTGAGGCTGACTTCGAGCGCGTCGCCGGGCAGCACCTCGGTCGCCACGAACACCAGCATCGAGGCCAGCAGCAGGGTCAGCGCGTAGAGGCCCACGCGCCGCAGGAAGGTCATGAGCATGATGGGTCGCCGTTCGCGCGCGGTTCGGTGAAGGGAATGCGGGGCCGGCTCACGATTTCCAGACCTCGTCGAAGCGCATCGACCAGAACTGCGAGTGGTTGCGCAGGTCGTGCACGTTGGGCTTGTGGATCAGCAGGTTGCGCCGTCCGCCCGCGGACAGGGTCGGCACCTCGTCGCGCAGGATCTCCTGCATGCGCACGTAGTTCGCGCGCCGCTTCTCGGTGGAGGGCTCGGCGAGCGACTTCTGGTAGAGCGCCATGTACTCGTCGCAGCCCGCGCCGCGCCAGTAGCCGCTCTCGTTGTTGTCGGGCCGCAGCCGGTACAGGCTCACGCCCGGATTGCGCGGGCCGGCCGGCGTGTAGGCGAAGCGGTGCTTGCGCGTCTTCTCGGCATCCTCGACGCGCCACTGGCGGTAGCCGTCGCTCGGCCGCTGCTCGATCGGCAGCACGATGCCGGCCTCCTTCACCGACTCGGCCAGCACCTGGAACACGCGCGGCACCTCGGGCCAGGTGGGCGCGAAATAGAAGGTCGGCAGCTTCACGCCGTTGGGATGGCCGGCCTCGACCAGCAGCGCGCGCGCCCGTGCCACGTCGTGCATGCGCTGCAGCGGCTGGAAGGCGGCATTGGCCGGCGTCAGGTGCGAGTCGTTGCCGACCCAGCCGGCCTTCTTGCCGTAGACGATGCGGATGATCTTCTCGCGGTCCACCGCCAGCGCCAGGGCTTGCCGCACGCGCTTGTCGTCGAGCGGCGAGCCCTCGACCTTGGGGATCACCATCAGCGCCTGGTCGCCGCTGCTCGACAGGCTGTACTTGAGGTCGGGCGTGCGCTCGAGGTCGGGCAACAGGCCGGGGTCAACGCCGATCACGGCATCGAACAGGCCGCCGCGGAATCCGTTCAGCGCGCCTTCCATGCGGCCGGGCGAGCTCACGACCTCGAGCCGGTCGAGGTAGGGAAAGCCGGCGCGCCAGTACTTCTCGTTGCGCTCGAGGATGATGCGGCGCTTGGGATCGAGGCTCGCGATCCGGAACGGCCCGGTGCCGATGCCCGAGAGGCCGATCGCCTCCTTCTCGGCCGCCGGCATGATCATCAGGTGGTACTCGGCGAGCACGTAGGGGAACTCGCTGTTCGGCGCGTCCAGCGTCATGCGCACCTTCCTGCCCACCTTCTCGACCTTGACGATCTGCTTGGCGTAGCCGGTCGCGGTCTGGTGGAAGCGGTAGGACGACACCACGTCGTCGGCCGTCATCTCGCGGCCGTCGTGGAACAGCACGCCTTCGCGCAGCGTGATGTCCCAGACCTTGAGGTCGGCGCTCGGCTCCCAGGCCGTGGCGAGCTCGGGCTGCACCTCGAGGTTCTCGTCGACCCAGGTCAGCGCGTTGTAGGCGCTGCGGTTGTTGAGGTCGAGCCAGTGCTGGGGATGGCGGCCGGTGCGCGCATCGCCCATCCGGTTGTTCGGGTAGGTGTTGGTGTAGACGAAGGTGCCGCCGCGCTTGGGGGCGGCCTGCGCCGCCCGCGGAAAGAGCAGCTCGCCGAGCGAGAGCGCGGCGCCGGCGCCGGCGCCCGTCAGCAATCGGCGGCGCATGGCGTCGATCGGGCAGTTGTCGTTGGGTTTCATCGTGTCTCCTGGCAGTCATCGGGCGCCTGGCCGGCGCTCTTCGGTTCGCGCGGCCTCGCATCGCATGTCGATGCGAGGCCGCGCGCCGTTCAGTCCATTGTCGGTGGGCTCACCATGGCAGCGAGAGCGTCTTGCAGTTGGTGAACGACTTGATCGCCTCCTGCACCCCTTCCTTGTAGCCAAGGCCCGAGTCCTTGATGCCGCCGAAGGGCGTGAGCTCGATCCGGTAGCCCGGCACCTCCCAGAGGTTGACGGTGCCGACCTTGAGCTCCTTGGCGAAGCGCATCACGTCGTCCATGCGGTTGGTGCAGATGCCCGACGAGAGGCCGAAGGCGGTGCCGTTCGACATCGCGATGGCCTCGTCGATGTTCGCGAAGCGCAGGATCGGCGACACCGGGCCGAAGGTCTCCTCGCGCACCACGGTCATCTCGGGGCGCACCCGGTCGAGCACCGTCGGCGCGTACAGCGCGCCCTCGCGCTCGTTGCCGGCCAGCAGCCGCGCGCCCTGCGCGACCGCTTCTTCCACCACCGCCTGGAAGCGGCGCGCCGCGGCCTCGTCGATCACCGTGCCCATGTCGTTGCCCGCATCCATCGGATCGCCGAACTTCCAGGCGCGGGTCTTCGCCACCACGCGCTCGGTGAACTCCGCGGCCACCTTCTCGTGCACCAGCATGCGCTTGACGGCGGTGCAGCGCTGGCCCGAGTTCTTGTAGGAACCCTGCACGGCCAGATCGCTGGCGCGGTCGAGGTCGGCGTCGTCCATCACGATCAGCGGGTCGTTGCCGCCGAGCTCGAGCACGATGCGCCGGTAGCCGGCCTTGTTCGCGATGTACTTGCCGATCTCGACGCCGCCGGTGAAGGTGATCAGCTCCACGTGGCGGTGGGTCAACATCTCGTCGGCGATCTCGCGCGGGTCGCCCGTGATCACCTGCAGCATCTCGGGCGGCAGGCCGGCCTCGTACAGCAGGTCCGCGAAGTACAGCGCCGACAGCGGCACCTTCTCCGAGGGCTTGAGCACCATGCGGTTGTTGGTCGCGACCGAGGGCACCACCTTGTGGGCCACCTGGTTCATCGGGTGGTTGAAGGGCGTGATGGCGGTGATCACGCCCAGCAGCGGCTCGCGCGTGGTGATCACCTTGCGCTGCTTGCCGTGCGGCGTGAGGTCGCACGAGAACACCTGGCCGTCGTCGCGCAGCGCCTCGTTGGCGCCGAAGTTCAGCACGTCGGCCACGCGGCCGATCTCGTAGATGCTGTCCTTCTTCGACAGGCCCGACTCGCTGGTGATCAGCGTGGAGGCCTCGTCGGTGCGCGCGCGCAGCAGCAGCGCGGCGCGGTTGAGGATCGCGGAGCGCTCGTAGCGCGACAGGCGCGGCACGTAGGCGTGCGCGATCTCGTAGGCGCGCCGCACGTCCTCCAGCGTGGCCATGGCGACGGTGCCCACCGTCTCGCCGGTGTAGGGGTTGCGCACGGCGATCGTGCGCGGCGTGTGGACCTTCTCGCCGCCGATGCGCAGCGCTTCGACGCGGATGTCCTGTCTGTCGAGAATGGCGCTCATGCCGCCTCCTTCTGTTGGGTGCCGATGAAGTTCTTGCCGCGCGCGCCGGTCAGTGCATGCGCGACCATGCGGTCGGCCTGCTCGCTCGACACGCCGTAGTCCGAGAAATGCGTCTTGACGCCCAGCCGCTCGATGAAGCCGGCCAGCTTCTCCGGCGCGCGGTCCAGCGGGCCGAGCGCGCGCTCGAGCACCGCGTCGCGGCCGGCGTCCTGAAGGATCGCGCGCCGCAGCACCATCGGCAGCGGGAACGAGCAGGCGATGCCGTGCGGCAGGCCGTAGCGCAGGGTCATCTCGTACGAGATGGAGTGCGCGAGCGCGGTGCGGGTGTTCGAGAAGGCCATGCCGGCCTGCAGCGCGGCCAGCGCCATGCGGGCGCGCAGATCGAGGTCGTCGAGCTTGTCCATCAAGAGCGGCAGGGTCTCGAAGATCCGCTGCACCGCCGCGACCGCGAAGGTGTCGGACAGCGCGTTCGCATTCACGTTCCAGATCGCCTCGAGCGCATGCGACAGCGCATCGAGGCCGCTTTGCAGCGTCACCGAGGCCGGCAGCGAGAGCATCAACTCGGGGTCGACGATCGCGATGCTGGGCCAGGTCTCGGGAAGGTGCAGCGAATGCTTGCGCTGCGCCTCGCGGTCCCAGATCGTGGCCCAGGGCGTGACCTCGCTGCCGGTGCCGGCGGTCGTCGGCACCGCGATCAGCGTCTTCACACGCGCCGGAACGAAGGGCCCGCCCGCGGCCAGGGCCGCCACCAGGTCGTCGAAGCGGCCGCTTCGCGTGCCGACCATCAGCGCCTTGGCGGTGTCGATCGCGCTGCCGCCGCCGACCGCGACCAGCACCTCGGCCTGCTGCGCATCGCTCCAGAACGCCTCGTAGAGCGCCCGCAGTTCGGCCACGTCGGGGTTCGGCAGCACCGCGTCGATCACACCGGCCAGGCCGTCGCCGAGCAGGGCCTGCAGCCGGTCGACGAGCCCGAAGCGGCGCGCCTCCGGAAAGGTCACGACCACGGCCTTGCGGCCGGCCAGCAGCTTCGGCAGGGACGACAGGGCCCCTGCCCCGTACACGCTGCGCACGGGATTGAAGAATTCCTGGGACATCTGGACCTCTTCAGCGGGCGGCGCCCGCGTGGTTCAGGGCCAGGTCGAAGACGTCGAAGTTGCGCAGCCGGCGGCGCGGGTCCACGCCCTGCAGCGCGCGGTTGAACAGCAGCGGCACCTTCTGCTCCGAGACGCCGCCGTGCGAGCGCAGCGGCACCGTGAGGCCGCTGAGGTCGTGCCGCGCCGCGCTGGTGCCCAGCACCGTCAGGTGGTCGCCGACCACGACCAGGTCGCCGATGCGGTCGCCCGCGAGCTCGAACTGCCGCACCGCCTGGTCGCGCGTGAGCACCTGCTCCACGCCGGGCAGGCCGGCCAGCGCCTCGTGCACCTGCTCCAGCGGCGCGCGGTTGACGTACACCGTCGCGAAGGAGCCAAGCGCGCCGTGGTGCACCACGTAGGGATCGGTGATCGGCAGGATCACGCGCGTGCTGGCCTCGCCCAGCCGCGCATCGAGTTCCTGCTGCAGGTAGAGAACGCGCGGATTGCCGGCCGCGTCGGTCTTGGGGCTCATGCCATGGTCGGCCGTGAGGCCGATCACCGCGCCCAGTGCGTCGAGCCGCGCGAGGTAGCCGTCCATCATCGCGTAGAAGGCGTTGGCCTCGGGCGTGCCGGGCGCGCACTTGTGCTGCACGTAGTCGGTGGTCGAGAGATACATCAGGTCGGGCTTGCGCGTCTCGAGCAGGCGCACGCCGGCGGCGAAGACGAACTCGCTGAGGTCGGCGCTGTAGACCGAGGGCACGGGCTTGCCGACCAGATCGAGCACCCGGTCGATGCCGCATTCGGCGACGGTCGCCTTGTCGGCCTTCTCGGCCGAGAAGCAGATGCCGCGCAGGCCGTGGCCGAGCATGGTGCGCAGCTTGTCCTTGGCGGTCACGGCCGCCACCAGCGCGCCGGCATCGGAGAAGGCCGACAGCAGCGTGGGCGCGCGCAGGTACTCGGGGTCGTTCATCATGACCTCCTTGTCCGCCGCCACGTCGTAGAAGAAGTTGCCGCAGATGCCGTGCACCGAGGGCGGCACGCCGGTCACGATCGACACGTTGTTCGGGTTCGTGAAGCTCGGGACCACGCAGTCGCCGATCAGCGAGCTGCCCTGCTCGAGCATGCGCTGCAGGAACGGCGCCGCGCCGGCCTGGATCGCCTGCGTGATGTAGTCGGGCTCGCAGCCATCGACGCACACCACGACCACCGGCGCGCGCGGCTTCGCGAAATGCCGTCCATTGGCCAGGACGGTCTCGGCTTGAAATGTCATCGGGAAGCTCCTTTGGAAATCAGTGACTTGTCTCGGAGACCTTGTCGTCTCGCGCTGGGTGCACTGTCCGCTCGAAGCTTCTATTCGTCCAATTCAAGTTTTTCGGGCAATGTATTGAGCAGAGCTATACATTGCCCGGGAAAGTACGGAGACGGCGCTCCGTACGCTGCGCTCAGGCGGCCGCGAGCCGCGGCGCCTTGCGATGCCGCGTCGCCGTCTCGTAGTCGTGCGCCAGCGCGAGCAGGGTCGCCTCGCTCCACAGCGGCCCGACGAACAGCAGTCCGAACGGCGCGCCCGAGGCGTAGTAGCCCGCGGGCACCGTCACGGCCGGCAGGCCGGCGATGTTGAGCTCGCCCACCGTGGTCTCCTGGATCGTGCCGCCGCGCGTGACCGGCAGCTCCTCGCGCATCTGCGGGAACACCAGCGCATCGAGCTGCTCGCGCGCGAACACCGCGTCGACGATGCGCAGATAGGCCTCCTTGAGCGCGATGAAGTCCGACAGGTCGGGCGGCGTGCCCGGCGACCTGAGCGCGGCCGCGAACTGCGGCAGGTTGTGCAGGTAGCTCAGCACGCCGCCGGGGGCGAAGGCGGATTCCTTCTCGGTCGCCTTCGCGAAATCGGCGAAGGACTTGAGCGCCGCGTCGGGGCCCAGCCGCTCGAGGTACTTCTGCAGGTCGTAGGGCACCGACTCCATGCCGCGCGCATCGAAGTTCGTGAGCGGCAGCGTGGGCTGGCGCAGCTGCGCGAAGCCGGTGTCGGCGAAAGGATCGTCGACCAGCACCGCGCCGCGCTGGACGAGTTCCTTTGCCGCGCGCGCATAGAGCTCGCTCGCCTCGGCCGACAGCGGCTGGGTGCGCCAGCCCGGTCCGTACAGGCCGATGCGCGCGCCCGCGAGGTTGCGGCTGCCGAACTGCGCGGTGTAGCCGCCCACCGGCTTCTTGCCGACGCCGGCCAGCGTCTTCGGATCCTCGGGCGAGTAGCCCGCGAGCACGTCGAGGCACAGCGCCGCGTCCTTCACGGTGCGCGCGATCGGGCCCACCACGTCGCGGTTGCCCGACAGCGGCATCACGCCCGCATTGGGCACCAGGCCGATGGTGGGCTTGATGCCGACCAAGTCCTGCGCCGAGGCCGGGTTCTGGATCGAGCCGCCGGTCTCCTCGGCCAGGCCCAGCACGGCCATGCTGGCGCCGACCGCGGTGGCCGTGCCCGCGCTGCTGCCGCCGGGCACGCGATCGGGCAGCACCACGTTGAGCGTGGGGCCGGCCCAGCTGTCGTCGGCATGGGTGCCGGTGTGGCTCAGCACCGGCACGTTGGTCTTGCCGAGGATGACCGCGCCGGCCACGCGCATGCGCGCCACCACGGGCGCGTCGGTGGCGGGCATCAGGTCGACGCCGCCGCTCTTGCCGTGCAGCAGCGACCAGCCGGCCGTGGTCGGGAAACCGACCATGTCCATCGGGTCCTTGACGACCACGGGCACGCCCGCGAGCGGGCCGAGCGCCTCGCCGGCCGCGCGCCGGCGGTCGATGGCACGCGCATCGTCGATGGCCTCGTCGTTGAGGAAGATGATGGCGTTGTAGCGCCCGTTCCAGGTCTCGATCTGCGCGAGGCAGGCGCGCGCGAGCGACTCGGCCGTGAAACTGCCGTTGCGAAAGCCTTCCTGCACGGTGTCGACGGTCAGCGTGGCGAGGTCGATGGCGGGGGTGGTCTGGCTCATGGCGAAGAAACTCCTCGTGAATGCGGTGAATGAAGAGGGAGACAAGAAGGGAAATTCAGAAGGTCATGTGGCGATCGATGATCTCGTCGCTCAGCTGCTCGATGGGACCGCTCTCGACGATGGTTCCCTTCTCGAACATGGCGAAGCCGCTGGCCACGCGGCGCACGAAGTCGATGTTCTGCTCGACCAGCACCATCGTCAGGCCGAGCTCGCGGTTCATGCGCGCGATCGCGGCCTCGATCTCCTGCACCACCGAGGGCTGGATGCCCTCGTTGGGCTCGTCGAGCAGCATCACGCTGGGTTGCGCCGCGAGGGCGCGCGCCAGCGCGAGCTGCTGCTGCTGGCCGCCCGACAGCACGCCGCCGGGCCGGTCGAGGTTGGCCGCCAGGTACGGGAACAGCTCGAGCGCCAGCGGCGGGATCGCGCGCGGCCCCCGGCCCGAGAAGGCGCCCATCAGGATGTTCTGGCGCACGCTGAAGTCCGGGATGATCTCGCGCCCCTGCGGCACGTAGGCGATGCCGCCGCGCGCGCGCAGGTGCGTGGGCAGCCCGTCGATGCGCAGGCCGTCGAGTTCGATGCGGCCCGTGGCGCGCACCATGCTGCCCATCAGGGTGCGCAGCAGCGTGGTCTTGCCCATGCCGTTGCGCCCGAGGATGGCGGTGATCTTCCCCTTCGGGATGGAGAGGCTCACGTCCTGCAGCGCGTGGCTGCGGCCGTAATAGCTGTCGACGTTGGCGAGTGTCAGCATGTTGATGCGATTCCGTGGGATCCGAGGTAGGCCTGACGGACGCGCGCATCGCGTTCGATCTCGGCGACGCTGCCCTCGGCCAGCACGCGGCCCAGGTGCAGCACAGTGATGCGCTCGGCGATGTCGCGCACGAAGGCCATGTCGTGCTCCACCACCAGGATGGTGTGGCGCCCGCGCAGGCTCTTGAGGATCTGCGCGGTCTTGCGCGTCTCGCCGGCCGTCATGCCGGCCGTGGGTTCGTCGAGCAGGATCACCTTCGGTTGCTGCGCGATCAGCAGGCCCAGTTCCAGCCATTGCGTCTGGCCATGGCTCAGGTCACCGGCCTGCTGCTGCTGCACATCTTCCAGGCCGGCCAGCGCCAGGATCTCGTCGACGCGGCGGTCGGTCTCGCGCCCGAAGCCCCAGCGCAGGTTGCGCAGGATCGAGGGCGCGCGGCTCGCGGCCACGCACAGGTTGTGGCGCACCGTGAGCTCGCGGAACACGCTCGGGATCTGGAACTTGCGGCCGATGCCCGCGCGCGCGATCCGGTACTCGGGCCAGTTCGTGAGGTCGCGCCCGTGCAGCTCGACCCGGCCCTCGGTGCTGCGCGTCTTGCCCGAGATCAGGTCCATCAGCGTGGTCTTGCCCGCGCCGTTGGCGCCCAGCAGCACGCGCAACTCGCCCTCGGCCACGCGCAGCGACACGCCGTCCACCGCCTTGAAGCCGCCGAAGCTCACGCCCAGCGCATGCAGTTCGAGTGCGATGTCGCTCATGGCGCACCTCCGCTGGCACGGCGCTGACCGATGCGCTCGAGCAGGTCGTGCGCCCAGCCCGCCATGCCCTTGGGCAGGTACAGCACCACCAGCACGAAGGTGAGCCCGACGATCACGCGCCAGGCCTCGACCAGCGACTGGGTCTCGCTCGCCGTGGCCTCGAGCATATTGATCAGGATCGCGCCGATGCACGCGCCCAGCAGCGAGGCGCGCCCGCCCACCGCGGCCCACACCACCATGGTGATCGAGAAGCTCAGGTCCATGAAGGTGGGCGAGGCGAACTCGGCCACCACCACGTAGAGCATCCCGGCCACCGCGGCGATGGCCGCCGACAGCGCGAAGAAGAAGGTCTGGTAGTGCGCCACGTCGAAGCCCAGGTAGCGCGCGCGCTGCGGATCGCCCGAGGTGGCGCGCAGGATCACGCCGGCGCGCGTGGCGAGCAGCGCGCGCGCACCGACCAGCACCACGGCGAGCACGCCCGCGACCAGGTAGTAGGTCGACACGCCGTAGGGATCGAGCTCGTGCCCCGCGATGCGCAGCCAGGCCAGGTCCGACAGCCCGTTGAAGCCGTTGGTGATCGGCTGCGCATCGACCAGCAGCAGGCGCACCAGCAGCACCAGGGCCAGCGTGACGATCGACACGAACACGCCCGCGATGCGCTTGCGGAACAGCAGCGCGCCGAGCACGAAGGCCACCAGCGCCGGCAGCAGCAGGCCCATGGCGAGGCCGAACCCCTGCGACTGGAACGGCTGCCACAGGAAGGCGCCCGGGTTGATGCAGCACAGGTCGACGGTGGCGCCGGGCTGCGCGTTCGACAGCATGAAGTCCGGCACCGGGTTGGCGCCGCCATGCTGCAGGCTGGTGGGGCTGGCCATCTTCAGCGACATGGCCAGCATGTAGGCGCCGAGGCCGAAGAACAGCCCCTGCCCCAGGTTCAGGATGCCGGCATAGCCCCAGCTCATGGCGACGGCGATGCCGAGCATGCCGAACACCAGGTACTTGGCGAGCCGGTTGAGCCAGAAGCCGTCGAGCACCAGCGGTGCCAGCGCGACCAGGGCCAGGAAGATTGCGTAGGCGGCGAAGGTCGCGCGCCGGTCCAGAGGAGTGCCCATGCCGCTCACCGCCCCTTGAACGAGAAGAGGCCCTGCGGCCGCACCACGATCAGCAGGATCACCAGGCCGAACACCACCGCGCGCGCGAGGATGTCGTTGCTGACCGCCGCCACCACGCCCGTGACCTCGCCGAGGCCGATCGAGGTGACGACCGCGCCGAGCAGGCTGCCGACGCCGCCAGACACCACCACCAGGAAGCTGTCGACCACGAGCGCCGTGCCCATGTCGGGCGAGACGGTCTTGAAGCCCGCCACCAGCACGCCGGTGATGCCGGCCAGGCCGGCGCCGAAGGCGAAGGTCCAGGCGTTGACGCGCTGCACGTCGATGCCGCAGGCCGCTGCCATGCGCGGGTTGCGGATGATGGCGCGCACCTGCATGCCGATGCACGTGCGGTAGAGCAGCAGCCAGGTCGCGAAGGTCAGCACCACGGTGCAGGCCACGATGAAGGCGCGGTAAGCATTGATCGGCGTGTCGCCGACCATCACCGCGCCCTGCAGCACGGCGGGGATCGGCATGTTCTGCAGCCCCGGCCCCAGCCCTTCGATGTGGATGCCGAAGAAGGCCAGGCCGCCTTCGAGCCGCACCGCCTGCTGCACCAGGATCGCCACGCCCCAGGTGGCGAGCAGCGTGTCGCCGAGCCGGCCGTAGAGGCGCCGCACCACGCAGCGTTCGATCAGCAGGCCCAGCGCGGCCGCGACCACGAAGGCGATCGGGATCGCGGCGAACAGCCCGAGCCCGAGCCAGATCTGCGCCAGCACCGCGGCATAGGCGCCGACCATGATCATCTCGCCGTGCGCCATGTTCACCACGCCCATCGCGCCGTAGATGATGACCAGGCCGAGCGCGGCCAGCAGAAGAATCGAGCCCATGCTGAGCCCGATCAGGAGTACGTCCAACATCGGAAGTCTTTCTCTTGAGGGTGAGTGCGGGCGCGGCGGTTGCCGCCGCGCCCGCGGCCGGCTGTTCAGGCCTCTTTCAGGCCTTCACCGGCGCGGCGCCGTTGCGCTTGCAGATCAGGTTGGCGTCGGTCTCGCCGTAGGCGAAGTAAGGCAGCGGCCGCACCGGTTGCGGGCTCGCGTCGACCACCTTGCTCTGGCCGTCGGCCTGCCACTGGCCGATGCGCGGCGTGACCCAGGCATGCAGGCTCTCGGGATCGATGCGCACCTTGCCGCCGGGCGCGTCGTAGCTCTGGCCGCCGATGTGGGCGCGGATGGCATCGGCCGTGGTGGCCTTGCCGGCCTCCACCGCCTGCTTCCAGAGGAAGACCTGGAAGTAAGCGGCTTCGAGCGAGTGGTAGGTCACGGCCTTGGGGTCGTTGACGAACTTGCGGTAGCGCTCGATGAAGGACTTGTTGGCCGGCGTGTCGATCGACATGAAGTACGGCACCGAGGTGTAGCTGCCCGCCGCGTACTCGCCGCCCATGGCCGCGATCTCGATCTCGCTGATCACGGTGGCGCAGATCGGCACCGCGGCCTGCGACATGCCCTGGTTCTTGTACTCGCGGTAGAAGGCCACCAGCGAGTCGCCCACCACGTGCGAGAGCACCACGTCGGCGCCCGACTCCTTGATCTTGCGCACCACCGAGGCCCATTCCGAATGGCCGAGCTCGAGGTATTCGTCGGCCACCCACTTGGCGCCCGATTGCTCGATCAGCTTCTTGCTGACCTTCGACATCTCGCGCGGATAGACGTAGTTAGAGCCGACGATGAAGAATTTCTTCTTGCCGAGCTTCTCGACGATCCACGGCACGTAGTTGGCCAGCTGCTGGTTGGCGACCGCGCCGCTGTAGACCACGTTCTTCGAGCACTCGAAGCCTTCGTAGTGCGTTTGATAGAACAGCATCGCGTTCCGGCGCTCGAACACCGGCAGCACCGCCTTGCGGCTGGCCGAGGTGTGGCAGCCGAACACGGTCTCGATGCGGTCGCGCGTGATCAGCTTCGAGGCCTTCTCGTTGAAGGTCTTCGGGTCGGAGGCGCCGTCCTCGAGCACCACCTCGACCTGGCGGCCCATCACGCCGCCCGCGGCGTTGATCTCGGCCACGGCCATGCGCACGCCGTTGGCGAGCATCTTCTCGACGATCGAGAGACCGCCGGTCTGCGAATAGAGCGCGCCGACCTTGATGGTGTCGGCCGCGTAGGCGCTGCGCATCAGCGCGGGCGACGAGAGGGCAGCCGCGGAAGCAGCCGAGGAAACGAGGAAGTGGCGGCGGTTGGTTGTCAACATGATGGGACCTCAGGACGTGACGCAGCGACCATGCGCTGACGAATGGTTGAAGAGCTCGATGGGTGGAACCAGCCGACAGCACTGTCGGGCGCAGGCGAAAAAAAACCCACAACGCGGTGGGGACCGCGGCGTGGGCTTCATTGCCAGATGGACCGGAGAACACACATGGTTCCCGGTGCCGGCTGCATCGGCGCCTGACGAATCAAGGGGATGCAGCCACCGAGCCGGAGGACCGACTCGATGCAGTCATGCTAGCGAGTTAAGGCGACGGGTGCAACAGGGTTTCCATGTTGATGATCGAACTCGCGATCTGTTCCATCGACAGCCGCTTGGCCATCGCCTGCGCGCGGATCGCCTGGTAGGCCTCGCCCTCGCTGATGCCCTTGGAGGCCATGAGGATCGTCTTCGCGCGGCTCATGGCCTGGTCGCTGGTGATCTTGCGGCGCAGCTTGCGGTTCTCCTTGAGCATCGCCTGGCGCTCGGCCCACAGGCTGCGCGCGGTCACCAGGTGCGCGAGCAGGCCGAAGGGCTTGATCGGCTTCTGCACCACCGCGAAGGCCGCGCTCTCGAGCACCAGCTGCAGGGTGGTCGGGTCCTCGTAGTTGACGATCGCGATCACCGTCGGTTCGGGCCGCGGCATCGACTTGAGCAGCGCCTCGGTGGCCTGGCGCGACTCGCCTTCGACGAGCAGGAACAGCACGTCGACATTGGGCGGCACGGCGGCCGGCATGGGCCAGGCCATGCTGACCATGCAGCCCACGCGGCGCAGGTGGCTGACGAGGGCGTCGCCCTCCTCGTCCGGCGGATGGACGACGACGATCTTGAGCTCGGGCAGTTCGCGCAGCAGCGAAATGGTCATGGCGCCTCCGCTTCCCTCAGGCCGGCCGTCCCGCGAGCGGATCGAACCGGTTCTCGTACATGTAGGGATCGGGCTTCACGCGCAGGCCCGGATCGTCCACCACCTGGAACGTGCCCTGCGCATCCACGCGCGCCACGCGCGGCCAGAGGTAGGTGTGGTGGTTCTCCTGGTCGATGCGCACCCGGCCCTGCGGCGCGTCGAACTCGTGCTCGTGCAGGTGCGGCAGCATCGCCTCGAGGCGGTCGCTGCCCGCGCGCTCGAGCGTCTGCGCATAGAGCATCACCTGGAAGTAGGCCGACTCCGCGCAGGCCGTGATCGGCAGGCCGGTGCCGAAGCGCTTGCGCCAGGCCGCGACGAATCGGAGGTTGGCCGGCGTCTGCAGGGTCGAGAAGTAAGGCGCCGCCGTGATGCTGCCCGCGGCCGCGCGCGCCGACATCTGCGCGATCTCGGCCTCCTGCGTCGACTGGCTCGCGATCGGATGCGTCTGCTGGTCGAAGCCCGCCTCGCCGTAGGCCTCGTAGAAGCGCGCGATGCCGTCGCCGACCACGGTCGAGTAGACGACGTCGGGCTGCGCGGCCTCGATGCGCCGGATCACCTTCGGCATGTCGATGTCGGCCACGCGCAGCGGCACGTACATCTCGTCGAGCACCTCGCCGCCGGCCTGGCGGAACAGGTCCGCGATGATCCGGTTGGATTCGTAGGGGTAGACGTAGTCCGAGCCGATCAGGAACAGCCGCTTGCCGAAATGGCTCGTGAGGTAGCGCACCAGCTGCACCGAGTTCTGGTTCGGCGCCGCGCCCGTGTAGACGCAGTTCGGCGAGTACTCGAAGCCTTCGTAGAGCGTGGGATAGAACAGCAGCGCGCGATGCGCCTCGACCACCGGCAGCACCGCCTTGCGCGTGCTCGACATGTAGCAGCCGAAGATCACCGCCACGCCCGCCTGGTCGCACAGCTGCTTGGCCAGCTCGCGGTAGCGCGGCGGCCGCGAGGCCGGGTCGAGCACCACCGGCTCGATCGGCCGCCCGAGCACCCCGCCGTTCGCGTTGACCTCCTCGATCGCGAGCAGGGTCGCGGCCTGCTGCGTGCGCTCGACGGCCGCGGTCACGCCCGTCGATGAGAAAAGCACCCCGACTCGCCAGGGGGGTTGTGGTTTGGATCCGGTCACGGTCTGGACTCCCAAATGAAAAAAGCCCCCAGCAGCCCTTGCGGCCGCTGGGAGCTTCACTGCTCCATGTCAATGTCGAGGCCTTGCGGCGTCGTCCGCCCTACTGTAGCAGTCCCGCGTCCACGGCAGGCAAGTCTTTGCAGAAGCCCCGCGCTTCAGTGGGAGGCCGGGCGGCCGCTGGCGTTCTCCATCGGCGCCACGCGCCGCACGATCCAGCGGAAGGCCGGACCGGTCAGCAGGGTCGACAGCACCGCGAGCGTGACCAGGGCCGCGAAGGCATGTTCCGACAGCAGGCCCTTGTCGCGCAGGATCGTGGCGGCCACGATCTCCATCAGCCCCTTGCATTGCAGCAGCGTGCCCACCGCGAGCGCCTCGCGCCGCGACAGCCACTTGGCCGGCGCGCACGCCAGCACCGCCACCAGCTTGGCTCCCACCGCCAGCACCAGCAAGGTGGCCGAGGCCTGCAGCGAGGCCCAGCCCAGCACGCTGCCGTCGATCTTGAGTCCGCTGTGACCGAAGAACACGGGTGCCAGGCCGATCAGCGCGAACTGGCCGAGCCGCTCCACCGGCAGCCGCCGCGACCAGGCCGCCGGCACGATCGCGCCCGCGAAGTAGGCGCCGAGCAGCTCGTGCAGGCCCAGTTGCGAGCTCGACCACGCGCCAGCCGCGAGGAACAGCGGCATCGCGAACCAGATCGCCCAGACCGGCGGCTCGCGCGTCGCCTTGCGCGCGACGGCGGCAATGCCCGCCAGCGTCGCGGCCAGCGCGATCGCCGCGGCCGGCTTGACCCAGGAGCCCGCCAGCAGCGCCTGCCCTTCGGCCGCCAGCAGCAGCAGCGCCAGGCCGATCCACAGCACCGCGTCATCGAGCACCGCGATGCGCAGCGCGATGCGCGTCAGCGGCCGGTGCAGCGGCCCGAGCTCGCGCACGATGCCGATCAGCACCGGCAGCGCACTCACGGCAAGGCACAGCCCGATCGCCAGAGCGCCCCACCATGGGCCACCATGCGGCGCGGCCCAGCCCGGCAGGTGGTTGAACCAGAGCTTGGCGGCCAGCGTGCCCACCGCGAACGGCAGCAGCAGCGCCATCACCGCGCTGGCGACGAAGCGCAGCGTCTCGCCGGGCCGAGCGGGCGGCAGGTCGGCTGCGCCCGGCAGGTGCACCGTCTGCCGCGTTTCGAGCCCGGCCGTGAAGGCCAGCAGCAGCACCCCGATCCAGCCGATGAAGTCGCCGCCCGCCGACGGGATACCCGCGGCCTTGGGCAGCACGCCAGTGGCCGCGAGCAGCAGGCCGATGATGATGGGCAGCACCGCGATCGGCACCGAGCGGCCGAGGGCGCGCCAGATGGCCCAGGACAGGCCCATGAAGAGGATCAGGTCGGCGAAGGTCGAGAGCAGGCTGGGGAGCATGGGTGGATGCTACCGTGGGCTTCGCCCGCGACGCGGCGGGCGTCAGTGCATGCTGTTGCAGCATGTGAGCGCATGGCGCAGCGCGGTGTCCACGCCGCGCAGCGACAGCCGGTAGCGCGACGCCACCTCCTGACGGCTCATCTCGTCGATGCGCAACGCGACCAGCACCGCCCGATGGCGGCGCGGCAGGCTCTGGATGGCGCGGTCTACCGCCAGCACGTCGGAGCGTGCCTCGGCGATCAGCTCCGGCCCCGGCGCGGGATCGGGCAGGCCGTCGATCCCGGCTTCGGCATCACTGGTGTATTGCGCGGCCCGGTTGCGGCGCAACTGGTCCATCGCGAGGTTGCAGGCCACGCGGTAAACATAGGCCTCGGGATTGCGCACCGCTTCGTGCGTGGCGTCGCCCAGGCGCACCCAGGCATCGTGCAGGCAGTCGCTGGCCAGGTCGGCATCGCCCAGGTGCCGCAGCAGGCGCTGGTGCAGGCGGCCGTAGTTCGCCACCAGCACGTCGCGCAGCCCCAGCGTCCCGCGATCCGCATCCGCGGCCGTCGCCTCGACATCCTCCACCGCGGAGGCTTCGAAGCAGAACCAGGCATTCATGTCCAACATGGACACGGCCGCTACTTGCCCTGGCGCAGATCGCGCCGCTCGGCCTCGGTCAGCTTCGACATCACGGCCGGGTCGACCGCGTCGCCGTGCGCGGCGATCTGCACGAAGCTGCGGGTCTGGTAGGGAACCTGGGCATTGCGACCTTGCTGCTCGCCGCGGTTCGTCGCCGGCGTCGGCGCGCTTCGATCGCTGCCTTCCGCGGGCTCGTTGCCGAAGCCCAGCACGCGCACCGTGAACACCGAGGGCAAGGCCTTCCTCGCCTCGGCGCGGTCGCGCTGTATCGCGTCCTGCGCCGCTGCCGCCGCCGAACTCGCGGCCGCGCTGGCGTTGGACAACGCGCTCACGTTCACCGCCGCGACCACCGGCAGCCCGCTCGACTTGCCCTGCACCTGGATGTTCTCGGCGTTCACCACGCGCAGCGCGGCGATGTTGACGTTGCCCGAGACGCGGATGCCGGCCTCGCCCGCGTCGATGGTGCCCAGCGGCGCGATCAGGTCGATGTCGCCGGGCGGCACCTCGGGCAGCGGCGCGAGCGTGGCGATGCCCGCGCCCGTGCTGGGCACCTCGGGCGAGATCTTGATGTTGCCGATGCCGTCGTACACCTGCCGCGGCGGCGTGAAGACCACGGTGGTCTTCGAGCCGCGGCCGGCGTTGATGTCGCCCTCGGCCGACCAGGCCAGGATGTCGCCGCCGAAGGTGGTCATGACACGGCTCTGGCCCAGCAGGATGCTGCCGAGCGCATAGAGCTCGATGCTGCCTTGGCCGCGCGTGATCAGGCCGGCGGTCGAGGGCGGTGCCGCGCCCTCGATGCCGTAGGTCTGGGCACCGCCCGGGGTCAGCACCTGGATGTCACCGCCGAGGTTGGTGTGGATGCCGGAGCCGCCGTACATCAGCAGGTTGCCCTGGTAGCCGATGGCCTGCCCGTCGGCGCCGTGCTGCGGGAACATCGCGGCGATGGCGTCGCGTCCGCGCAGGTAGCTGCCGAAGCGCGGTCCGTTGGCGTCGTTGTATTCGCGGCCACCCTCGCGCAGCTCGGCGAAATAGACCTGGCGCGCGAAGATGCGCTGCTGCTCGGGTGCCAGGGTATCGAAGTAGGCCAGGGCTTCTTCCGCGGAGCCCTGGAAGCCGTAGCGCTCGGACAGCCACGCCGACAGCTCGGCGCCATAGGTCTTCGCGACCTTGTCGCCCTGGTCCGCGAGCGGCGTGCCCGAGGCCGCGAGGTTGGCGGGATCCAGGTACTTCTTCAGCAGGCCCGTGTAGTTGGCGCCCCGGGCTCCGAGGCCGGCCTGCACGACGATGCCGGCGCCGGGGCGCGTATCGCTCGCGACCACGGGGCCGATGCTCGTGAGGTTGGCCAGGTCGTCCTGGACCAGGTTGCGGCCCGCGGAGATCTCGAGGGTGCCGGGTCCGGCGACCTCGAAGTTCGCATAGAGGATGTCGCGGCCGGCCTGGATCACGGAGACGTCGTTCTGGTGGGTGTGGACGATCAGGTTGCCGCGGCCCTGGGCTGGGGAATCGGGATTCGCCAAGCCGGGGAGCTCCAGCGGCGCGTCGTTGCTGCGCATGCCGGCATACACGATGTCCCGTCCCGCCTTCACGGCCACCGGTCCGGATGCCACGTAGTCGACCTGACCCGCGCGGGGACCGGTCGTGCCGGTGAAGGTCACCACCGTGCCGGTTCGCAGCCCGATGATGTCTCCATTGGCTGCGTAGAAGCGCGAGGGGGTGGAAGGACTGGCCGAGACGCTGGCATCGGCACTGAGGCTGTTGACATCGAATGCGAACAGCGGCGAAAGCCTGATGAGCGGCACAGGTGCAAGCCCGGAAACATTGGAAATCAGGATCCCCCCCGCGCTGTCGAAGCCCACAAAGCCCGGATGCTCGATCGTCGCGGTGGCCGATGCGTTCGCGCCGGACGAACTGATGGCGTAGCCGCCGCCATACAGCGAGCCGCCCGCCAGCAACTCCATGCGGCGCTCGCCCAGCGGGGCCAGCAACAGGCTGCTGTTCCATTGCTGCGCACTGCTCGCACCGCCGGTGATGGCCGTGGCGGCCGAAGGTCCGTAGTAGATGCTCCCCATGGTCGCGACCGCACTGACACGTCCCGGCAACAGGTACCAACCCCCATTGCTCACGTAGTCCCATTCGGTCCCGCTGAAGCTGGCGGCCGTTTCGCTGGCGCGGGTGTCGAAAGCGAGGTTGCCGCCCGCGCTCGACACATCGAGGGCCGTCCGGTCGGTCCACAGACTGAACCAGCTTCTCCCCCGGGAGCTGTTGCCGGCCGCGGACGTGAATGCGAAGGTGTTCGGCGTCGCCACCAGGCCTGGATCTCCCGTGCCGCCCAGCACCAGGTCCCCACGGCTCGAGATGCTGGCGCCGGCGTCGCCCTGCATCAGCATCAATCCGCCCGTGGCGCGCGCAATGCTGGCTTCGTAGGGATTCGATGCGCGAACCTCCTTCGGATCCTGTACCGCACCATAGAACAGCTCCACGGTGCCGATCCGTCCCGCCGACATGGCGAGGCTGCCCCGTAGGTTGACGAGCCTGCCATACAGGTCCTGCGTCTGGGCCACGCCAACGCCGTTGGGCCCACCCAGTCGCCCTTCGATGCTGCTGTTCCAGCCTCCATCGACGCGCAGGTCCAGATCCCCGCCTCCCGTCAGGACGAGACTGCCATCCGGCAACACCCGGCCGGTGCTGCCCACGGCGAGCACCACGCCCTGGCTGCGCGCCATGCCGTTCCCGCCGACACCGGTCGTCGAGCGCGTGGTGATGACCCCGGCGTTGCCGCCGACGCGGATGTTGGCGTCGCCGCCACCCAGGGTGCCCATCCCGGTGAAGCCGGTGACGGCGGGCCAGTAGAGCAGCTTGCCGTCGCCACCGGTCTGTTCGTTGTTGCTGTAGGTGCCGAAGTTGATCCACCAGGCCGTCGGCACGTCGCTCACCCCCGCCGTATGGCCCGTGCCCTGGCGCCACAGCCAATTGCCCACGCTCGAACTGGCCGAGGCCAGTTCCCCACTGGCGCTCCAGGAATCGCCGGTCAGATCGCCACCGACATCGACCCACAGGTTGCCCCCGCCGTCCGGATACCAGGCCTTGTAGAGGCTGTCCGTGCCGCTGACCAGCTTCTCGTACGCGGGCGTCTTGTCGCCGGCGGTGTTCCACAGCACGGAAGTGCCATTGGCCTGCAGGCCGCGCGCCAGGTTGTAGTTGGCATCGAGCGTGGCACTGCCCAGGCTCCTGGGCGCGCCGGCTGTGTACACGCCGTAGGGCGACTGCATCGAGAAGTTGCCGCCCGCGGCCAGGTCCAGGTCGCCCGTGCCGGTGCGCAGCACGCTGAAGACGGGCGCCTTGGGCGTGACGGCCACCACCACCTCGCCGGCGGGGCCACCCACCGCCACGCACTGCCCGGGTTCCTCCGCGCAGATGCTGTAGCCCGGGTCATCGGCCCAGTCGTCGACCGGAACGCCCGGCGTGCCGTTGTACATATTGCCGTCCGCCCACACCCACGAGACGCGTACGCACTGTCCGGGCTCCTCGCCGCAGATGCTGTAGGTCGGGTCATCGGCCCAATCGGGGGCGGGAGTGCCCGGTTCGCCGCTATACATGTTGCCGGGCGCCCAGTACCAGGCGCCACCGCGCCGCAACTCGGTCTGCTTGAACACGGTGTAGTGCGTGTCGGCAAGCAGGATGCTGCCCGCGTCGAGCCGCGTCAGACGGTTGTCCGCCGCCTGCAGGTCGGCGCCCGCGACGAGGCGCAGGCTCCATGACTGCGAACCTTCCGGCAGCATCTGCGCCAGCGCCCAGTTCCGGGCCTGGTGCCCGGTCGAATCCGCGGGACGCAGATTGACCGACAACGCGCCGTCGGGCAGCGCCACGTTGGTGCCCGAAGCGATCAATGCGCCCACCGGCAGGAGCAGGCTGCCCGATTGCGTCATCGCGACCGGCAGCTTCGCGCCCTTGGGCCAGGTCAGGCGCGCCAGCGTCACGGCCACCGGCAGGCGTGCGCCGGCCAGCAGTTGCGCGCCCGCCGGCAGTGCCAACCCGCCGGTGCCCACCATCCGGCCCGCGGGCAGCAGCACGCTGCCGTCGGCCGCGCGCACATCGGCCGCGAGCACCGTGCCGAAGGGCAGCATCAGTTCGCGGTCCAGCGTGATCGCGCCCGGCAGCACGGTGCCCGCGGGCAGCGTGACGTCCTTCACCGTGATCGCGTAGTTCAGCGTCTTGCCCGCGGGGTAGACCGTGCCCTCGGCCAGGGTCACGCCCGGCACCGGCACCACCACGTCGCCGCCGAAGGCCTGCACGCCCGGCGTCAGGATCCAGCCGCCGTCGTCCGGCGTCTCGGGCGGCGGCGCGAAGCCGTCGTTGATGCTGCCGTAGATCGACAGGTTGCCGCCGGCGCGCAGGGTCAGCATGCCGACCTCGCCCGAGCCGTAGCTGCCGGTGCGCTGCGTGTTCGGATTCAGGCTCGCATAGCGCAAGCCCGACAGGTCCAGGTCGCCCTGCACGACCAGGTCGCCGTCGGGTGTCGCGCTCGCGATCTCGATGGCGGGCCGCAGATGGAAGGCGTCGCGGTAGCTTGCGTTGTTGAGGCCGGCCAGCTTCGTGTTCAGCAGGTTGCCGTTGCCGAGCGCGCCGTCGACGAACTGCGTGGCCTCGCCATGCTTGGCGTTCAGGTAGGCCTGGTCGATCACCTGGTAGGGCCGGCCGCTCGCGGCCGCGTCGGTGCCGAAAGGCGCGTCGCTGTAGCGCTGCTTGCCGTACACGGCGATCGAGCGCGCGCCCTGGATGTTCAGGTTGCCGCGCGCATCGATGGCGATGTCGCCGAAGGTGGCCGCGTCGGCGTCCGTCGTGCCGCCTGCGCTGCCGATGCGCGGTGCGTACAGGTCCAGCGTGCCGCGGTTCCTGCCGTCGCCGCCGCTCGAGCCGGTGCCATGGCGCAGGTCGATGCGCGCGCCCTCGCCCAGCACCAGCGTGCCGCTGCCGGCATCGAGTTCCACCATCGCGCGGTTGGGGCTGTCGATGATCTTGCCGTGGCTGTCCACGCGCAGCACCGTGCCGTGCGCGTCGAGCACGGCGCTGCCTGCCAGCGCGAGGCCCTTGGCGGCCGCGAGGCGGATGCTACCGACCTGCTCGCCGCTCGCATCGATGGTGCCGACCACGTCGAGCCGGCCGTTGTCCACCGACACGTTGATCTGGCGGGCCTTGAGTTCGTTGCCGATGCGCAGGTCGCCCTGCTTGAGCTGGAAGCTGCGCTGGCCGAAGAAGCCGCCGTCGTTGAGCCGTGTGTTGAGGGCCGCGAACTCGTCGCTGAGCGCGCCGCCGCCCAGCTGCTGGGCGCGGATGTCCACGCCGCCCGCGCGGTAGGGCACCAGGGCGCCGCCCGCGTCGTAGTGGCCGCTCGCGCCGGCGCGCAGCGTGCCGCGCAGGTCGACGCGGCCCGCATCTTCGTCGAGCGCGATGGCACTCAGCAGGCCCGCGTTGTTGTTCCGCGCCGAGAGGTCGATGGTCGACCCCGCCGCCTGCGTGATGTTGCCCGCGCTGCTGCGCAGCGTCAGGTCGCCGCCCCACGAGTAGCGGCGCACGTCGAACAGCGCGATCTCGCGCCCGGCCAGGTCGAGCCAGGCGGAGTCACCCAGCACGATGTCGCCCTCGGCCACGATGCCGAGCTTGCCGCTGGGCAGCGCCACCGTGGTGTCGACACGGACCGTGGCGCCCTGGAGCTTCAGTTCCGCGCCGGTCTGCACGCCGGCTTCGAGGCTCGTGGCCGACGCATCGGCGCGGCCGCTCGCGGGTGCCAGCACCTGCAGCGAGCCGCCCGCGGCGATGCGGTTGACCGAGCCTCCGGCACCCGTGATGAGCGGGGCCGTGAGGGTCAGGTTGCCGCCTTCGTAGCGCGGCCCATCGGTGCCTGTCGCCTGCGACTGGTACACCGAGAGCGCGCCCTTCTGGTTGGCGGTGATGCGCTGCGTCGCGTTCAGCTGCACGTCGGCGAAGCCCAGGATGGTGCGGCCGAAGTCGTCGACGCCATTGGGTTGCGATGTCGGGTCATAGCCGAACTCGATCGTGTCGGCGTTGATCGCGAGCCTGCCGCTGCCCGTGCCCCGGCCACCGGTGACCGGCGCCGGGGCAGCGCCCGCGAGACCGGCCCAGGTGAGCTTGGCGGTGGTGATGCGGGCCATGTCGCCGGCGCCGCCCTGGCCGTAGATGGCCGGCGTGGAGAGCACCAGGTTGCTCAGGGACGACCTGCCGGTCGCGGCGTTGGTGGTGTCGAGGCTCACGCTGCCGAAGAAGTTCACCGACTCGGCGGCGGTCAGCACCAGGCGCTCGAGCGCGGGCGCGCCGTAGGCCGTGTCGCCGCGCAGCAGTCGATCGAGCAGGTCCTGGTTCAGGCTGAGCCCGGCGGTCAGCGCGCCGCGCGCCGCGGCGGCCGCGAGGTCTTCGCTGCTGCCGGCATTGACCGTGCCGACCGCCAGCACCAGGTTGCGCGTGCCGTAGCGCACGCGGTCGCTCATGTCGAAGCTCGATCGCGTGGCGGCCAGCAGCGTACCCTCGGAGTACAGCTCGGTCGTGCCCTGGCAGAGCACGGCGGTGCCGCACGCGCCGATGGCGATCGGGCCCGCGCCCATCGGGAGCGTGGGATCGTCCTGCTGCAGCGGCGCCAGCATGTTGAGCCATCCGTTGGATGCCGCCACCACGGACACCGCGCCAGGGCGGTAGACATAGCCGTTGGTCGAGTCGTAGGGCGCCTTGCCCATGCCGATGGTGTTGATCCCCGCACCGGCCTCGATGCTGATGCCGCCGGTGGTGCTGGCCGCGACCAGGAACACCTCGGGGGCCTTGAGGATCGCGCCCTCGCGCAGCACGATGCGGCCGGTCTCCCCGCTGACGTCGACATAGTTGCTGAGGTTGGCCCCGCCCGTCGGCGTGCCGTAGGTCGACTGCAGGTTGCCGCCCACCGTCAGGCGTGCCGCGCCGATGGCATTGAGATCGCGGGCATGGAGCGACAGGCCGTCGAAATCGGGCGTGGCGCGCGCGCCGTCGGCCAGGATCTCGAGGGCGCCGTCCCCGACGTTCGCGCCGGTCGCGACGAGGTTGGCCGTACCGCGGTAGCCGTTCTTGCCGGCATCGAAGTTCGCCTTCGCATTGAAGCTGAAGCGGCTGTCCGGCGACGAGGGCAGCCGGAACTCCAGGTTCCTGGCATCCGATGGCAACGCGGCGCGCGCGGTGTTCGCCAATGCCGCCTGCTGCAGCACGAAGTCGGCGTAGCTGGTCTCGTTGTACTGCGAGTAGCTGCGCAGCACGTCGGCCGAGGTCACGACGAGCTGGCTCGACAGGCTGTCCGCCAGACCGGTGTTGGCGGTGCCCACGATGGCGGCCGTGGTGTAGGAGCCGTTGCGCATCGGCGTGGCGCGGCTGGGCGTGCGTCCCGTGGCGGGGCCGTTGATCTCGACGCGGAAGGCACCGGGCAGCAGCGCATAGTTCGACGGCAGCAGGGTGTAGGTGCCCGCCGGCAGGCCGAGGATGTCGTTGGCCCCGATCGTGACCTGCTGGCCGATGCGTGGATCGACCGCGCCACCGCGATCGGCCGGCGCGTAGGCCGAGGCATAGCCGGGCACGATCGCATAGACCGGGTTGCTGTCGAGGCCGGGCAGCACGAAGCCGTTGCGGCCCACCTGCATCAGCGGATTCATCCGCGCGTCGGTGGAACCGCCGCGCCCCGAGACGAAGCCCGCGCCGCGCAAGTCGCCGCCACCCGACAGGTCGAGCACCGCGCCCTCCTCCGCCGCGATGCTCTGGCCCGACACCAGAATGGAGCCGGCGCTGCCCACACCGGACAACTTCACATGGCTGCCGAGGCGGTCGTAGTTCACCCCGTCGGACGTGCCGCCATAGGGCATCACGAGGCCCGCCGCGGAAATCGACGTGAGACTGCCCGGCGCGAAGCGCACCGAGGCGGTCGACCCGGGCGTGCTCGCGCCGTTCGTGCCCAGCGTGATCGAGCCCAAGGGGGCGCGCAGGACGCCGCCTTGTTCGATGCGGGCAGCGCTGAGCAGCATGGAGCCGAAGACCGAAGAGGGCAGCTGCGGGTCGGCCGCGCTGGTGTCGTAACGCTCGATGACCAGGCGGCGGTCCGGCTTGAACGCCGTGGCGCTGGCCCGGCCCGCTAGCACGCGCGCCGAGACACCGGTGGCGGGGTAGACCTGCGCCGCGCGCAGCGTGAGGTCGCCGGTGGTGTTGAGCTCGGCGCCGTACGACCCATCGCTCAGCATGCGCGTGCCTTCGACGAAGCGCAGATCGCCCTCGCTGATCAGGTTCACGCGGTCGAAACCCGCGCGATCGACCGAGGTGGCGCCCACCGCATCGTTCGCACCGAAGGTCACGACACCCTTGATATCGACCAGCTTGCCCTGGGCGCTCAGCACGGCCGAGGAACTCAGCGTGCTCACGCCGCCCTGGTAGGACGGACGCAGGTAGCCCTCGCCGGATGCGCCGTTGTCGGTGATGCCCGCCAGCAGGACGTAGGGCGCCGACAGCGACACGCTGTGGATCGGATCCATGCCGGCCGCGACCGTCAGCGCGCCCGCGTAGATGCGCAGTTCCTTGTCCATGGCGAGGTTCAGGTCCCCGCCGAAGCTGACGAGGCCGTTGCTGTAGAGGCTCAGCGACGAGAAGCCGCCGTCCTGCACCTGATTCACGGCCAGCGCCGCGTGACCATGCGTCAGGCCCTGCGCATCCGAGGCGCCCGCCGGGCGGTTCTGGACCAGGGTCAGGTCGCGCACCGCCAGCAGCGCGGCGTCCGGAACCACCTCATTGGCGTTCCGGTAGTTGGGCGCTTCCAGGGCCACCACGAGACTGCCGCCGGCGGCACCGGCACCGCCGGCATGCGCGCGCAGGCTTCCGTCCAGATACAGGCCGCTGCTCGAGGCGATCTGGATACGCCCCCCGTCGCTCACGACGGTCTTCACGCCCGCGCCATTCACGTTCAATGGTGCCTGTGCACCGGAGGCATCGATCACCGCGCCTTCGCGAATCACCACGAAGGCATCCGATGCCGTGGCGCGGCTCGTCGATTCCAGCAACTCGCCACCGATGACGATGCTGCCACCGCGGGGCACGAGGCCGAAGGGTTGCCCCTGGATGTCGTACCCCGTGTGGACTTCGGCCGATGCATCGAGGGTGGCCTGTTCGCCCACGAGGATGCGGCGCGCGCTGGCCCTGCCGTCGGCGGCGATGCCGCCATTCGCGATCTTCGATCCCGCGAGCTCGGTCACCGGCCCGAGCAGACTGATGCTTCCTCCCCGTGCCTGCAACAGGCCCTCGACGGTCAGGTCGCCTCGGCTCGACAAGGCGATCGACTGCCCCGGGTCCACGCGCACCGCGGCATCCTTGCCCACGTACAGGTTGCCGGGATCGCCGACTTGCGCTTGCACGCTGCCAAGATCTCCACCGATCCGCCCTCCCTCGACACCGGCGGACAGCGAGATGCTCGCGCCGCGGCGCTGCTGTACTTCCCGCGCTGTGGGGTCGTCCTGGTACAGCGCGGGCTGCCAGAGCTGGAGCAGGCCACCCAGGCCTTCGCTCGCGGGGCGCACGGGTCCGCTCGCACGCAGCACCGGCATCTCGACGTCCAGCGTGACGCCGTCCGGCACGACCAGTCCGTTGTAGGCGCGCACGTCGTAGCGGGAAAAGCCGCCGCGGAACAGATCGGTGGAAAGCGTTGTCGTGCCCGCCACGGCGGTGTCCGCGGGCAGCACCGTCCCGGCCGCCAGGCGCGAACCGGGCGGCAGCTTCACCGTGAGGTCGAAGGGCGCGCGATCGCCGCTCTCAAGCTGCACCGTGCGATCGGCAATCGGCACGCCGTTCGGGAACACATTGGCCGGAACGACATAGTTCGCAAAAGTGTCCGCCAGACCATAGCTGGAAGGGAAACTGACGACCGTGCCGGCGGGAATGTGGTCCAGGATCAGGGGGGGCAATCCGAATCCTTGGCTTATCTCGATTCCTTCTGGGGTTCTGAATGCACCTACACCGTTCAGCACGATGGAGTAACGCATGTTTTGTGGCGACGCGGGCGGAACCCAGTCAGCTGCAAGCGTGATGGAGACGTTCAACTTGATCCCCGTTGGCCCGACCACCTCTCCAGGCTTGGCAACGGACGTGATGTAGCTGTAGCGCCCTGGCAGCACGCCACCCGCCGCCACATTGATCTCGAGTTCGTTCAGCAGGACCAGATCTGCGAGCGCTGCTTCTCCAGCCCGCAGCAACCCATCGATCGGCACCACCTTGCCACCGATCGCAATCGCGCTCGCCGATTCGATCTGCAGCGTGCCCCCGCCTTCGACGCCGTAGCCGCGGATGTCTCCATTGATGGTCAGCACCGCCGCCCGGTTGCCCGCGCCGGTGCTCGCGAGCCCGGAGCCCAACTGCACCGAGCCACCCTTGCCGCCCTGGATGCGTCCGTCCGGCTGCACCACGCCCCCCGAGGACACGTCGATCAGCGAGCCCTTCTCCAGCGTCACGCTCTCGGTCGAGCGGATGCTGACCAGGCCCCCGTCGATGTGCGCAAGGTCCGCCGGCGCGCCGCTGCCCGATCGCAGGTCGCCCAGCACACCCGTCGCATCGAGCGTGACGCCCTCGCGCACCCACACGCCGGCTTGAGCGCCCTGTGGCACCTCGATGCCGATATCGAGCGGCGTCGCGGCGTCGCGCACCTGCTTCAGCACGTTGCCGATGCGTATCGTCCCGCTGTGGGCCGTGAGGTTCGCGGCCACGTCCACCGAGGGTGCATACAGCACGATCTCTCCGCCATCGCTGACCTGCAACAGGCTTGCAACGGCGATGTTCTTCTTCGCCGCGATGCGCACCGCGCCGAGCGAGGCCGCGGTCAACGAATCGGCGTCGAGCAGCACCATGCCCTGGCGCTCGGCGGCCACGGCATCAGAGAGCCCCAGCGCGTCGGCGATGCCCGGCACCGGTTCGCCCAGCTCGACGCTGTCGACCACCGGCACGAGCCCGCGGCGGATCACGCCGCTGGCGGCATCGAAGATCGGCCGGTACTGGCCGATGACCAGTTCGCCGCGCCGCGCCACCGCGTTCTGCGATTGGTTGTAGCCATCCAGGTCCGCCTGCGGCGCCTGGGTCTGCTGCGGTCCCTGATAGGTCTCCCCGACGATCGATCCTTCGAGCACGGCGCTGTGGGTGGCCACCACCAGCCGGCCCGCATCGCGCCCGACCGTGTAGCCGTTCTCGAGGCGACGCTGCGGCCCGATCAGCGGGTTGTAGAAGTAGTCGGTGGTGTTCTTGCCCCAGCGTGCATGCTCGTCCTCGAAGCCGCGGTACAGGCCCTTGTAGAGCAGGTCCCCGGGCGCGCTCGAGACCTCGTACAGCCGTCCGTCGCTGCCCTTGAGCCAGCTTTGGTTGATGAAGCCGCTCGCCACATCCAGGGTGCCGCCCGAGAGATTGACGCTGGAGCCCGCGCGCGTCACCAGGTCGCCGCCCGCCACCGTCACGGTACCGCCCTGCGCCATCCATTCGCCGACCGAGTGGCCACCGGTCGCGAGGTAGCCGCTGACCTCGAGCAGGCCGCCTTCGGTGTACCAGCGGTCCGTGGGGTAGCCGTTCGTGCCGGCCGGCACGAACACCAGCTTGCGCCGGTCCACCCACAGGTTCAGGTTGTTGAGGTTCCTGCTGTCGCGGTTGATCGGCGCATCGCGCTGCTCGTTGCCCTGGGCGTTGATCAGGATGTTGTTGCTCTCCATCGAGACCTTGACGCCCACCGCGCCCGAGACATCGAGCTGTGCACCCTGGCCCACCAGCGTGCGCTTCGGCGCCGCCACCACGATCTCGCCACCGGTCGCGAGGCTCAGCGACGAGCCCTGGAACTCCACCGTGCTGCCGCTCACGATCTCGATGCGCGAGAGATCGCGGCGATCGGCGATCGTGCTCAGGTTGTCGAACACGCCCGTGGCGTTGTTGACCGGCTGGCCGTCGACGAGCCTCAGTGCCGCATCGCGCTGGCTGTCCAGCGCCGTCGCGCTGTTCGTGTCGAGCAGGATGGCGGTGGTGCTGCCCTCCGCCACCGTGACCGTGCCCGTCTCGTCGCTTGCGCGGGTCGACAGGTGGATGGTGCCGCGCTTGCCCACCGTCGTGGTGGCGATCAGCACGCCCGCCTGCGTCACCGTGTGGCCGGTCAAGGTGATGTCGCCGGCGGGCGCGGTGATCAGGCCGGTGTTGACCACCGTTCCCGCAGCGCTGTCCGCATTGCGCGAGGCCGACACCTCATTGCCGGCCGTGGTCGAGCGCAGGTTGCCGTCGGTGCCCACGCCCTTGCGGATGGTGAAGCTGTCGCCCGCGGCGAGCACGGTCTGGCCCGAAGGCGTGTGGATCTGCCCGGCGTTGCGCACCTCGTTGCCCAGCAGCAGCACATAGCCGCCGCCCTGCGTGGCCGATTGGGGCACATGCGTGGCGATCTGCGCGCCGGCCTGGACCTCGACCTTGCCGGCTGCGCCCGTGAACGTGGGTGCCGTTCCATTGGCATCCACGTAGATGCCCTTCGTGCGGAACTGATCGTCGGTGATGGTGGCCGCTGCCGCCACCAGGTTGCGTGTATCGGTCTGGCTGCTGCCGCTGAACACGATGCCATTGCGGTTCGCGATCAGCACCGTGCCGTCGGCCTTGATCCGGCCCTGGATCTGCGAGGGGCGTGCCAGCGGGTCGTTGACCTTGTTGAGCACCGCCCAGCTCGGGTCCTGCTTGAAATCGACCGTGGTGTTGCGCCCGACGTTGAAGGTCTCCCAATTGAGGATCGCCTTGTCGCCGGTCTGCTGGATCGCGACATTGGTGCGGCCATCGACCTGCGATTGCACCGGTGCATTGGCGTTGAGCCAGCCGGCGGTGAGACTGTTGGTGTCGACCTTCAGGCCGCCATCGGCCAGGCCATCGGGCACCGAGGGATCGTTGCCCGCGGCCAGCCGTGCGGCCGCCTGTGCCGCCTGCTGCGCGGCGATGCCGCGTGCCGCGAGATTGAGGTTGTCGATCGAGCGGCTCAGTTGTTCGTTGGCGCGCTGCTGCTGGACCTGCGGACTGGTGAGCGTGGACGCAGGCAGGCCGTTGGGCAGACGGCCCGTCTGCATCGCATTGCCCTGGTTCAGGTTCTTCTGCGCCATCCAGCCCGCACTGAAGGCACGTTGTGCGTGCGCGCCGCCGATGACGCTGCCCGCGGCCAGCACCAGCGCGATCGCACGCGCCACCGGCACCAGCGCGAAGCCCTGGCTTCCCTCTCCCGTCGAATGTCGATTCCTGCTTGCGCGCCCGTGCGTGTTCATGTGGGTTCTGGTCCAAAAGATCGAGATCGACCGGCCGCGCGACTCCGATTCCTCTCGCGCGGCCGTCCGTGAACGTTGCGGCACGGGCGCTCCACGCGAGGCGGAGAGCGCCGGCCGATTCTTCTAGACGAGTGCCGATTCGCGAACCCGCAGCGAATCGATGTAAATCTTCTTCTGACGCCGGAGCCCTGCGCGCCCGGCCATGACCCGCGCTCGCTGTCTCAACTCAGCAGCAGGAGCCCCGCGGGTAGCGACCTCGCGCTGAGGTCGAAGCTGCGCTGGATCTGCAGCAGCGCGGTCTCGATGTCCACGATCCGGATGCGGGCCGTGACGGTCTTGTCGCGCATCGCATCGCCGACCAGCACCACGCGCCCCGGCCGGTATCGATTGATCTCGTCGAGCACGGCGGGCAGCGGCGCTTTGGTGAACACCATCTCGCCGCGCCGCCAGGCCATCGCGCTGTCGACATCGGCGGCGGCGATCTCGCTGATGCTTCGGCTGTCGTACACCGCGAGCTGGCGTGCCTGGAGCTGGCGCTGGCCCGCGGGGTGTTCGACGAGCACCTGTCCCTGCATGCAGGTGATGCGCGTGCGTCCATCGAGATATCGCACCTCGAACTCGGCCGCCTGCGCGCTCACGCGCCCCACCCCGGCGGTCATGCGGAAGAACTGCTGCGCGCTGGAGACATCGACCTGTGCCTCGCCCTCCAGCAGCTCCAGCCCCGCCGCCTGCCGCGAATCGCCGGTGCGGCGCAGGCTCGTGCGCGTGTTCATCGCGACGGCCACGCGCTCGTCGATCCGGACCTCGCGCTGCTCGCCCACCGCCGTGCGGTAGTCGGCATCCCATTGCGGGGCCGCGGGCCACAGGCCGAACGGCGAGTAGGCCGCGATCCCCGCGGCGGTGGCGCCGCCGATCGCCGTGCCGAGGAATGCGCGCCGGCCGACGCGCGGCCGATGCAGCGCCTTGCGGTGGTATTGGGCCACCGCGGGATTGCTGTGGAGGACGCCGCCGACAGCCGATTCCAGCAGGCGCCATTGATGCGCCGCTTCCTGGAACGCCGACTGGTGCAGCGGATCGGCATCGCGCCAGCGCCTGAACGCTTCGGCCTCCCATTCGCTGACGCGCCCGGACGTGAGCTTGCGCACCCAGGCCTGCGCGTCCTTGAGCACATCGGGCAGCTTGCTGCAATCGTCGGTGGTGGTCATTGTTTCGTTCTCGCGGCCTTTTCGAGGCACCGGGACGGTCGAACGCGGCATCGATGTTCGCTCCCAACCTATAGACGGTTGGCGAGGACCAAACCCGCGAAAAAATCTCGCATCCCTGTCAAGAAACTCTGTTATGGGTCGCGCCGAAGGCGCTCGGCGCAGTGCTCCTGGGCGGCCTTGAGCTCGCTTTCGACGGTCCGCAGCGAGATGCCGAGACGTTGGGCCACCTCGCGCTGCGGCCAATGTTCCCAGCGCACCAGGATCAGGATCTCGCGCCGGCGCGCGGGCATTTCATCCACCGCGGCCTTCAGGCGTTCCAGCTCGGAGCGCCCTTCCGCGATGCGCGCCGGACCCGGTGCCGGGTCCGGAATCGCGAGCATGAGTTCCTGCACGTCCTCGGCCGACAGCATGCGGCTCTGGCTGCGCCGGATATCGATCGCGAGGTTGACGCCCATGCGTACCAAGTAGGCCTGCGGATTGGCGATCGGCCCCGCGATCTCACTGTCGCGGTGCAGCCGCAGCCACACCTCGTGCAAGGTGTCGCCCGCCAGCTCCGGGCTGCCCAGGTGGATGGAGAGGCTGTTCTTGATCTGGTTGTAGCACTGCACCAGCGCGCCACGGAGCATCGGAAGCACGCTGTCAGTCACGCGCGCCCTCCGTTTCGCAGGGCATGCCCGCCACGCGGTCCCTGGGCAGGATCACCAGCACCAGCGGCTGGCGAAGGTCCGCGGGCGGCGCGTGCTCCATGCGCAGTCCGCCCAGCGCGCCGAGCAAGGCCGCGTCGCGCACGACATTGCCGGTCGAACGGACCAGGTGCGGAAACAGCTGACCCTCGCGATCGAGTTGCAGCCTGAGCAGAGCCCGGTAGTCGCCGGGAACGGTGCGCGGATCGGCGCACAGTGCCTCGAAGACCCGCGCCTGGACCAAACCGTCGTAGCGGCGATCCAGCGCCGGGGCCTTCGGCATGTCTTCGACCGGGCTCGCCGGGATCCGGCGCAGCACGAAAGCGCCGTTGAGTTGCGGATCGGAATCGTCGGCCGCCAGCCCGGTGCCGGCCAGCAGGGCTTCGAGCGCTACGCGGGCCGGAAGGCGGCCCCTGATGGCCGCCGATGCGCGGCCCGAGACCAGGGCATCGCTGAACAGCACGGTCTGGTCCGCCGTCACGGCATAGCGCTGCAACGCCACGGCGAGCGGCTGGGCAGGGATGTCGAAATCGAGGAGGCGCGATCGGACCCGTGTGTCCTCGCCGTCGACGGCGGCCGCTGCCCGTGCAGGTAGCGGCGACATCCAGGCTGCAAGGGCGCAAATGGCGGCGCCATGGATCAGGCCCCGGACGACGTGCTGCATGACCGCTCGTGCGCCGACGACGCCCGGTTGAGGGGATGGTGCCAAGCCGCTCCAAGACGCCCATCGAGGGGCAAGGAAACATTGGACTGGGTCAGCACGGCAACGAACACCCCATTAAACCGGTCGATCATCCCTTTCGGAAATGGCATTCATGTGACAGCCGGTGCTGCGCCCGACCACGCGAAGAGCCTCGAACATGCGGGGACTGGCGACGCCCCGCATCCATCGCTTCATCTACGGTCGCCCGGTGATTCCGCCGCAATCGGCGGCATTGCCGAAGGCCAGGCCGTTCCCATCGCTGCCGGTCAGAAAGGCATCGGTGATCGCGGTCTTCCACGCGGGCGGCAACGGGACGAGGTTGTGAGCCGCGAGGGCAAGGTCGAACCCGCCGCTGCTGAAGCCCGACAGGTAGCTCTTGAACGACGCTCCCCTCGTTCCGGTACCGAATCCGCCGAGGTAGCACTGACCGAGCAGCAGGTTCGTGGTACCCCAGACGGGATAGGCGCCGGCGGGCACCACGTAGCCGGGAACCCAGTTCAGCGGATTCAGGCGGTTCGAGCCCGAAGGAGGCGCCGGCAGCATCGCCTGGATCGCCGGGGCCGTCGGCATGAACCCGTTGACCCTGGCAACGTGGTCGTTGGTGGCGCTCGTGTAGGCCGGATCGGGGCCGATGTAACCCAGCCGGTGAAGCTGGCTGCTCGCGAGCGACATGCCCGCATCGCCCTGGACCCCGACCCAGGCATCGGGCAACCCATCGCCGTTGGCGTCCTGGGTCGCGGTCAACGTGGGCAGCGCGGTCGCCACCATCGCCTGGAACCCGCTCGATACGGTGAAGAACTTGTTCGCGGGCAGGTGCGGCCCGCAGGCCGCGTTCAGAAAGCGCGACAACAGGTAAGTCGTGCCGCTGCCTGCAACTTCGTTGCGGTAGATCACCTGGATCGCGCTCGCGGGACCGGCCGCGCCATCGTCGGCGGCGGTCGCGATCTGGTTCCAGTTGCGAGCCGCCGGGCTGAACGAGAAGATGCGGCAGAGCTCGGCGGTGGTGAGGTTGAGGGTCGTGACGCCGTTTTCCTTGTACGGCAGCAGCACCGCGCCCGCAGCCACGGGCACCTGGATCACGGGGCCCCAGGTGGGAGCGTTCGTGTACGTCGCGAGAATCGACGAGGTCAAGGGAGACTCGCCCGCCGCGAGGCTCACGGTGGCATCCGTCAGGAAAGCGGCATTTTCCGATGTACCGACGGCCGGACTGTAGGTCCAGCCTGCCGCCATGAGGTCCATGTGCAGTGGCGCCGGAAACGTGGAGCCGCGCACGGTTGCCGCTTGCGCCGAGGCACTGCCCATGACCCCCAGGAACACGGACATGGCCAGGGAAAGCATTGCGCTTTTCACGGGAAGATTCGTCATGGGATTTCCAGTCTTTTTCATCGAGGAACCGGAACTCGACGTCGTCTCCGACGCATCGGTTCACCCAGGCCCGAAAAGCAGGAGATCAAAAAGCAGGAGGGCGAGACGAGTGCGTTTCAGCCCTCGTCTCGCCCCACTCCGTCACGGTGGATGAGTCACCGGCCATGCAAGGGCCAATGGCTCATCCAGGTCGTTGGCTCAGACCAACTTACGGGCGGCCAGCGATGCCGGCGCAGTCGGCGGCGTTGCCGAAGGCCAGGCCGTTGCCGTCCGAACCGGTCAGGAAGGCTTCGGCGATGGCCGTGTTCCATGCGGCGGGCAGCTTCACGAAGCTGTGGCCGGTAGGGCTGGTGGGACGAGGACCGGAGATGTAGCTGTCGTAGGTGCCGTCGTTGAAGTTCTGCAGGAAGTTCTTGACCGCAGCGCCGCGGGTGCCTGCGGCGAAGCCGCCGGCGTAGCACTGAGCCAGCAGCAGCTGGGTGGTGCCGTAGATCGGATAGGCACCGGTCGGAACCGCGTAGGCGGGAACCCAGTTCAGGGGGTTGGTACGAGCCGCGCCCGACGGGGGAGCCGGCAGCGCCGCTTGGATGGAAGCGGCGGTCGGCAGCAGGCTGTTGATGCGCGACACCACGGCGTTGCTGTTGCCCGTGTACGTCGGATCGGGGCTCAGGTAGCCGAGACGGTGGTTGACGGCCACGGCGGACGACATGCCCGCGCTGTTCGTCACGGGAACCCACACGTCGGGGATGCCATCGCCGTTGGCGTCTTGCGCGGCGGTCGGCGTCGTGATGGCGCTGGCCACCACAGTGCGGAACTTGTTCGACACGGTGAAGGACTTGCCGGCGGGCAGGAACGGGCCGCAGGCCGCGTTCAGGAAACGCGACAGCAGTTCGGTCGTGCCGCTGCCAGCAGCTTCGTCGCGGAACACCACCTGGATCGCATTGGTGGTGCCTGCAACGCCTTCGTCGGCGACGGTGGCAACCTGGTTCCAGGTGCGTGCGGCGGGGCTGAACGAGAAGATGCGGCAAATATCGGCAGTGGTCAGGTTCAGGGTCGAGACGGTCGTGGCGGCCGTGCCGTTGTTTTCCTTGTAGGGCAGCAGCACGGGGGTGGCCACGGCCGGAACCTGGATGATCGGGCCCCAGGTCGCACCGTTCGTGTACGTGGCGATGTCAGCGCTGGTGAGAGCGGAGTCGCTGCCGGCGTAGTTGAAAGTGCTGCCGGTCAGGAAGTTCGTCTTGCCCGTACCGCTGCTGCTCGAGGTGTAGGTCCAGCTACCGAGGATCGGGCCATGGCCGGGGGCCGGATCCATGATGTCCTGATACATCACCGCCGGCAGCGAAGCGCCACCACCGGTCACGGTCTGTGCCGAAGCGGCACCGGCCGCCATTGCCACTGCGGCCACCGCAGTCAGCGCCACAAGTTTGAAGTTCACGGATTTCATGTCGTTGCTCCTAAGCAAACAGAAAAATTGAAAAACCAAATCGAACGAATAAAACTTCTCGCGTCATTCGCCAACGACCAGGGCAACCGATCCAGGGGATCCGCGCATTGGTCTCTTGGCGACAAATGAATTCTGAAAAGAGACGGTGACGCGGCATTGAAGAAAGTCCGGAACACGGGCGAGAAAGCACCCCGGTGCCGCGATGGCCGGATCGGACACGGATCGCGAAAGATCGGCGCGCCGACCCTCGATGCGAGCTCTCGGAGCACGCGCAAGCCGTTGATTTCCCGTGCGATTCCGTCCCGAACAACACCTTCGTATCTTCTTGGCACGCGGCTCGCGATGGGCCCATCGCCATGGCCGCGAGAGCGGTGCTCCCGAACATCCGCGAAGCGCACCCGAGTTCGGCCCGATGCGATGCGATATCGGCGATCGCGCTTGCGTGAGTCCGAGGGGCCGGAAGCAATTCCGACCTCGCAATGCAGCGCCGGTCGATTCGAAGGAATCCTCGAATCGACGCTCACTGCACCATCTGATTGATCTCCATGATCGGCAACAGCACCGCCAGCACGATCAGCATCACCACGCCGCCCATGCCGAGGATCATCAGCGGCTCGAGCAAGGCGGTCAGGCGCGTGGCGCGACGCTCGAGGTCGCGCGAGAGATTGGCCGCGGCGCGATCGAGCATCGGCGCCAGCGCGCCGGTCTTCTCGCCGCTGGCGACCAGATGGATCAGGTTCGAAGGGAAGACCTTCTGCACCTTGAGCGCGGCGGCGAGCGGTGCCCCTTCCCGCACGCGCGCGGTGGTGTCGGCCGCGCAGGCCTTGAGCCGCTCGTTGCCCATGGTCTGGCGCGCGGCATCGAGCGAGCGCAGCAAGGGCACGCCCGCATCCATCAGGATGGCCAAGGTGGAAGCGAAGCGCGCCGTGTTGACGCCGAGCACGTACTTGCCGAGCATGGGGGTGCGCAGCAGCAGGTCATGCCAGCGCAGCCTGAATGCATCGTCGCGCAGGCGCCAGCGAAAGCATCCGACCGCACCCCCGATCGCGAGGCCGGCGAGCACGCCCCATTCGCGCACGAAGGCGCTGGCGCCCAGCATCACCTGCGTGAGCATGGGCAGTTCCTGCCGCGCCTGCGAGAAGGCGCTGACCACCTGCGGCACCACGTAGCCGAGCAGGAAGATCACGATGCACACCGACACGAAGGCCACGACCGCCGGATAGATGAAGGCGGTGAGCATCTTGCTCTGCAGGTTGTCGCGGCTCTCGAGGTAATCCGCGAGCCGCTCCATCACGCGCGCGAGGTCGCCCGAATCCTCGCCGGCACTCACCAGCGCGCGGTAGATCGCGGGAAAGTCGCGCGGCTGCTCGCCCAGCGCATCGGCCAGCCGCATGCCGCCGCGCACGTGGTTGCAGACGACGGTCAGCGACTCGGCCACCACCTTGTGTTCCGCCTGCTCGATGGTGGCCATCAGGGCCGACTCCAGCGGCAGGCGCGCGCTCAGCAGGCTCGCGAGTTCGCGCGTGGCCCAGCAGAGATCGGCCGCGCCGAGTTTCGGGCTGAACCAGGATTGCCCGCTGCCAGACCTCGTCTCCCGGACCTCGAGCGCGGTCAGGCCACGGTCGCGCAACTGCAGCCGGACCGCGCGCACGGACTCGGCCTCCATCGCGCCGGATTGAACCTGGCCGGCCTGGTTGGCGGCCTCGAACTGGAAGCGCGGCATCGCCCTGCCCTAGCCGTCCTCGCGCGTGACGCGCAGGATCTCGTCGGCGGTGCTGACGCCCGCCGCCACCCAGCGCTGGCCGTCCTCGCGCATGGTGCGCATGCCGCTGCGGCGAGCGAGCTCGCGCATCGCATGCTCGTTGCCGCCTTCGTGGATGATCCGGCGCACCTCGTCGTCGATGACGAACAGCTCGTGAATGCCCGTGCGTCCCTTGAAGCCCGATTGATTGCAATGGGCGCAGCCCACGGGCACCCAGCGCACGCTGCCGTCGGGTTGCGTCTCGGCGCGCTTGCATTGCGGGCACAGGCAGCGGACGAGCCGCTGCGCCAGCACGCCCAGCAGCGACGAAGAAAGCAGGAAGGGCTCGATGCCCATGTCGGTCAGGCGCGTGACCGCGGAGATCGCATCGTTGGTATGCAGCGAGGCCAGCACGCCGTGCCCGGTGAGCGAGGACTGCACCGCGATCTGCGCGGTCTCCAGGTCGCGGATCTCGCCGATCATGATGTTGTCGGGGTCCTGGCGCAGCGCGGCGCGCAAGGCTGCCCCGAAGGTCATGCCGATCTTGCTGTGCACCGGGATCTGGTTGACGCCCGGCAGGTCGTATTCGACCGGGTCCTCCACCGAGAGGATGTTGCTCACGCTCTTGTCGAGCTGGCCCAGTGCGGCGTAGAGCGTGGTGGTCTTGCCGCTGCCGGTCGGGCCGGTCACGAGCACGATGCCATGCGGCTGGCGGATCAGCTTCGTCAATGTCTCGAGCGTGTCCGGCGCGAGGCCCAGCCGCTGCAATTGCAGGCGGCCTGCATCCTTCTCCAGCAGCCGCAGGACCGCGCGCTCGCCATGCACGGTCGGCACGGTCGAGACCCGCACATCGATCGGCCGCCCGCCCACGCGCAGGGTGATGCGGCCATCCTGCGGGATGCGCTTCTCCGCGATGTCGAGCTGCGACATGATCTTGATGCGCGAGATCAACGCGGCATGCAGTTCCTTGCGCGGCGAGACCACGTCGCGCAAGGTGCCGTCGACGCGATAGCGCACCACGGAGTGCGTCTCGAAGGCCTCGAAGTGCACGTCGCTCGCGCCGTCGCGCGCCGCCTGCGCCAGCAGCGCGTTGATCATCCGGATCACCGGCGCATCGTCCTGCGCGTCGAGCAGGTCGGTGACGGCGGGCATGGACTGCATGAGCCGCTCGAGATCGACCTCCGACTCGGCCGCGCCCACCACGGCCGCGGCGCTACCCGTCTCGGCATAGCCCGCGGACAGCAGCGCATCGATCTCCTCGTCCGGGACCTCGCGCCGCGCCTCGATGGCCGTCTGCCGCTGCGCCTCGGCCAGCGCCCATCCCGGCGTGCGAACGCTGAAGACGATCTCCGCCACGTCGCCCTGGCGGCACGCGACGATGCGCTGGGCCCGGGCCCAGGTGTGCGGCAGCAGCGGCGTGGGTTGCGGCGCGGCGCTCATCGGCATGCCCTCATGGCGCCACCACGATCTCCGGCCGGTAGCCGAGTTCGCGCAGCACGCCGGTGGCGGTATCGACCGAGCGCGCGTCGCGCGGCAGGTCCACGCGCACCGCGTAGCCGATGCCGCCTGGGCCGACGACGATGTACGCCGGCAGGCCGCTGATGCGCACCCGCCGCGCGACCTGCACGGCATCGTCCTGTCTCGGCACGTCGGCGATCTGCAGCACGCTCTTGTTGCTCTCGGAGTTGGCGTAGAGCACGGACGGGTCGCTGGTCACGCCAACGTTCGACGGGAGCTGGGAGCGCATCTCGGGCTCGTTCGACTCGCCTTGCGCGGGGCGCTGACGGACTTCGCTGCTGCTCTGCGTGGCGGGCGCGGGCAGCTCGCGGGTCTTGTCCCATTGCTCGGGGCGAAGGTCCAGCTTGGGCGACCGCCCGGCCACCGGCAGGTCGCTCGGCGGCAGGATCGAGGCCGCCATGTCGGGCAGCACCAGGTGCTTGCCGGGCTGCACCCGGCTCTGCTGGGTGCGCATGAAGTTGTAGCGGTCCTGGGTGAGGCCGCGCCCAGCGTTGGCGTCGCGGATCACATAGGGCCGCAGGAAGATCATCAGGTTGGTCTTCGCGCGCTGCCGCTTGTCGTAGCGAAACAGGTTGCCGAGGACCGGAATGCCGCCGATGCCCGGCACCGACTCGACCGTGGTGTTGACGCTGTCTTCCAGCAGGCCGCCGAGCACCATGATCTGGCCGTCGTCGAGCAGCACGCTGGTGTCCAGCGCCCGCTTGTTGGTGACCACGCCCGCGATGCCGGAGTTCTGGTCGTCGATGCTCGAGACCTCCTGGTAGATGTCGAGCTTGACGGTGCCGCCTTCCGAGATCTGCGGCCGGATCTTGAGCTGCAGCCCGATGTCCTCGCGCGTCACGGTCTGGAACGGGTTGTCCGAGCCGCCGCCGCCGGGCGTGATGTACTGGCCGCTGACGAAGGGCACGGTCTTGCCCACGATGATCGAGGCCGCCTCGTTGTCGAGGGTCATGATGTTCGGCGTCGAGAGGATGTTGGCGCCGCCCTTGGTCTGCAGCGCGCGTGCCAGCAGGTTGAGGTTCAGGATCTCGGCCCCGCCGGGCAGCTTCACGGTGCCGTCGACGATGCCCAGGCTGATGCCCTGCGGCAGCCGGTCGATGGTGTTGGTCGCGCTGTTGTTCAGCGCCGCGCCGCCGCCCAGGTTGGTGCCGCCGAGGAAGCGGCCGTTGTTGCGCATCCACTGGATGCCGAGTTGCGCCGCATCCTGTTCGGTCACCTCCACGATCAGGCTCTCGACCAGCACCTGTGCGCGCCGCTGGTCCAGCGAATCGATGACGCGCCGGATGCTGCGGTACATGGGCTCGGGCGCGGCGATGATGAGTGCGTTGGTGGTGGCGTCGGCCTGCACGGTCACGCCGTTGGCCGAGAACGCGGTGCCGGTGGTGCCGGCGCCCGCGGCACCCTGCTGCGACCCGCCGGCGGCGCCACCGCCGGCCGCGCCGAAGCGGGTGCTGCCGCCGCCGCGGCTCCCGCTGCCGCCGGTGCCGCCATTGGTGCCGGACCCGCCGGTACCCGTCCGGTTCGCCGCGTCCGTGCCGCTCCCGGCACCGCCCACCATGCCGCCCGCGCCGAGCGTGGCGCGCACGTTGTCGCCGCCGCTGCCCAGTGCCGTGGCACCCGAGTCGCCGGTGAGCAGCCCGCGCAGCACGCCCGAGAGATAGCTCGCGCGCGCATTGCGCAGGTACACCACGTGAAGGTTGCCCGGATCGTCCTGCGCGTTGTCGAGCTTGGCGACCAGGTCGCGCGCGAGCGAGGTGCGCGCGGGGCTGCTCGAGCGGATGATCACGCTGTTGGAACGCGGGTCGGCGAGCACCACGATGTCGCGCTTGCCCTCGCCGCTGCCGCCCTGCAGCAGCTCGTTGGCCAGCGCCGCGATGTCCACGGCCACGCCGTTGCGGACCTTGACCATGTCGGTGTCGAGCGAGGTCGGCGTGTCGATGCTCTCGACAATGCGCGCGATGCGCTCCAGGTTGTCGACGTAGTCGGTGATGACCAGCGTGTTGTTCGCCGCATAGGCGGTGATGCTGTTCTCGGGCGCGATCATCGGCTTGAGCACCGGGATCAGCGCCTCGGCGTTCTCGTAGGCCAGCCTGAAGGTGCGGGTCGCGATGCCACCGCCGGGCGCGCTCGCGTTGACGGCGCCGCCCTGCAGCTTGGCGTCGGCGACCGGCACCACGCGGCTCACCTTGCCCACGTCCACGATGGTGAAGCCCCGCATGCGCAGGGCCGAGTTCAGCATGTCGTAGGCGGTGGCGGCCGGAATCTCGCCGTCGGACACCAGGGTGATCTGGCCCTTGACGCGCGGATCCATGAGGAAATTGCGGCCCAGGAACTTCGACAGGGCCGAGATCACCGACTGGATGTCCGCGTCGACGAAGTTCATCGTCGCCCTGTCGTCGCTGCCGCGCGCGGGCATGACCGGCACCGGTGCGCGCCGCTCGGGGCCGGTCGAACGCGCGGCGCGCCCGGTGTTGGCGGAGGGGGCCGGCGCAACAGGCCTGGCCGATACCGGCGGCGGCGCGGGCGATACCGGTACCGCGCTCGCGGCGGCGGTGCTTGCCGCGCTCGGAACATAGGTGCCCTCGCGGAACAACGATTCGTCGGGCGCGGTCGTCGCGCATCCAGCCGCCGCCAGGCAGCACACCAGCGTGCAGCGCCTCCCGATCCGCCACGCGTGGGCATGCATCATGATCCCTTCCCCGATTTCTGTTGGGGGATCAGCGTCGCCTCGACGCCGAACCCGTTTCCATCGTCCGCCGGCCCCTTGCCGTCGGATCGCTGCAGCGTGACCTGCTGCACCTTCAGTCCCAGCGGCGCCGGCGCACCGAGCAGCCAGTCGGTCGCGCGCGACGAATCGCCGCCCGTGAATACCAGCCGCAGGGTCGCATCGACTTCCCGCAATTCGTAGGCTCCGGCCAGGCCGGCGGCCTCCAGGCTGGCGCGCACGCGCTCGGCCGGTCCCAGCGACGAGTCGCCGGGCACCGCGCTCGCGTTCGTGTCGGCCAGCACCTCCTTCAGCGCCGCGGCCTGCGAGCGCAGCTTGGGCAATGCCTCGTCCCAGTGCGCGAGCGTGTCGAGCGCGGGCTTCGTGAACGCCAGCCAGACGAGCGCCGCCAGCACGACGGCCACCATCGCCGCGACCTGCAGGCGTTCGCGCGGCGAGAACCCCTGCCAGAGGCCTTGGGCACGCGCCACGAGCGGCAGCAGCAGGGCCCGGGGTCTTGCGAGCCAGGGGCGCCATGCCGTCCGCACCGCGGTCCAACGCGCGTTCATCTCGATGCCCCCGCCGCGCTGGCGGCGCGCGGCTCGACCGCGCCCGCCTGGATGCGCAGGCCGCCCGGCTCGGCCGCCAGCGCAAGGCCATGTTGCAGCGCCCTGTCCTGCAGCGACTTCATCTCGTCCGCGCTCGGCGCGGCGCCGTCACGCCATCGGACCTCGAGCCGGTCGTCGCGGAATTCCAGGCGCTGCACCTGGCCCTTCGCCTGTGTCAGCAGGCCGGTGGAAGCCCGCATCAGCGCGGCGAAGCTTCCCGCCTCGGGGCTGCCCGCGGCCGCTCCGGCGCGTCGCGCATCGCGCAACTGGCGTGCCTGCTGCAGCGGGTTGAGGATGACCGGCACTTCGGGATAGGCCGCCTTGACCTGGGCCGCCATCTGCCGCGTCAGCGTCTGGCCCTGCGCGGCGATCCGCGCGGCGTAGAGGTTGAGGCCCACGAGCCAGACTGCGAGGGCCGCCGCGGTCCAGCCGGCGAGCGGAAGCAGCCAGGGGCGTCGAGTGCCGGCCTGCGCCGCATGGCCCACGGGCAATGACCAGCGCCATCCGCCGCCGCCCATCGACTGCCCATCTTCCGCGGGCGCATCGGCCGCCAGCAGACGCAGTGGCCGCGCTTCGGGAAGATGCGGCTTCACTCTGGCCTCGATCTGCGCCGCGTCGGCGCGGCCCTGCGGAAGCGGACAGGCGATGCCCTCTTCCACGCCCGTGCGCGCGATCACCCAATCGTCGACGATCGTTGCGGCGACCGCGTCGTCGAGCCCGTCCTCGGGGGCTGGCAGGAACGCGGGAGGAGGCAGTACCGCATTCACGACCACGCCGTGGTCCTTCAGCGCCTGCACGAGCCGCGCGAGGACATGGGCGCTCATCCAGGCCACCGGCGCCCGCCCCTCGGCATTGCGCGCCCCGAAGCCCACCGCGAGATCGCCCGCCGGGCCCAGCGCCAGCAACTCGATGGCCCCGAGCACCGCGATGCGCTGGCGCCTGGGCGCGAGCGGCGGCAGCTCGACCTGCGCCATCGAGACATCGGCCGGATGCAGGCAGGCCTCGACGTGCCTGGGCTGGAAGCGGCGGGCCACCGCCGGCAGGCCGTCGAGCAGCTCGGCCTGCCAGGCACCCTCGCCCGATCTCCAGGCGCATCGCAAGGGCGAGGACTCGAGGTCCCGTGCGCGCGGCAGCATCAGCCGCAAGGCATCGACGCGCCTCATCTCATGCCCCTTCCCTCAGCCACACCACGCGCGGGAGGCTCTCCTTGTCGTCGTGCACCAGCGCCTGCATCAGCAACGTGGTGCGCGGCACCCGCAGCGCGCTCGACACGCGGAACCAATAGCTCGAGATGCCCACGCGCAGGCGGCGGCCGGCGAACTCCGGCATCTGCAGCCTGTTCGCGAAGTCCGCGCGGTTGATGAACCACTGGCCCTCGTCGCGCGTGCGCACCAGGGCCCGGGCACGATCGAGCGACAGGCCGGGAACCCAGGCCGCCAGCACCTCGGCCGTGGCCGTGTTGATGTTGATCCAGGTGCGTTGCGGCAGCACCGTGACGTAGGGCTTCAGGCGCGCGACGGTGTCGGCGCTCAGGCCCGGCGTGCCGAGCAGGTCCTCGAGCACGCGCAGGCGCGGCGCCTGTTCCCGCAGGGGCAGGTTCTCGATCCCGAGCCGTTGCGCGAGGCTCTGCGCCGCGGCAGCGTCCTCGGATGCGTGGTTCGTGGGCGGCTGTGCTTCGACCAGGCTGAAGATCACGCGCCGGGCGACGCGGCCCGCCTGCTCCGGCGACACGCCGGCCAGCGCGCACAACCGCAGGAAAGCCGTGCTCTCGGCGATGTCGATCCGGCCGGCGTCCATGAGATTGCGCAGGTTGAACTTGGCCTGCTCGTCGGCGATCTCGGTGAACACCAGCGCCGGCGCGCCTTCGAGTTCGCCGAGGTCCTCCCCGTTGACCGGCCGGCTCCAGAGACCGTCGGGCCGCGTGGCGGGATCGCGCTGGGCCTCCATGCGCAGCACGCGTTGCGCGCGGGAGATTTCGCTGCGCAGCAGCCATGACGCCTGCGCGCGGGTCTGCTCCGTCTGCGCGGCCCGGATGACCGCGCTCTGCCTGCCAAGCAGCGCCGCGGCAAGCACCGCGATCACGGCCACCACCAGCAGCACGCTGACGACGGCCATCCCCTTCGCGGGATGGCGCGGTTCGGCGCGGCAAGGTCTCTTCGCGCCCGAAGGGCGCATCGCGGGAGCACGCATGGCCGCGCCTAGAGCTGCCAGGAGCCGATGTCCGCGTTGGCCTTCTCTCCGCCGGGCTCGCCGTCCGCTCCGAGCGAGAACACGTCGATCTCGCCGTTGGTGCCGGGGTTGAGGTACTGGTACGGCTTGCCCCAGGGGTCGTTCGGAAGCCGCTCGAGGTAGTTGCGCCAGTTCGAGGGGATCTTGCCGGCGGTGGGCTTCTCCACCAGCGCGCGCAGCCCCTGGCTGGCGGACGGATATTCGCCGTTGTCGAGCCGGTAGAGCTTGAGCGCCTGCATGATCGAGCCGACGTCCTGCCGGGCCGCCGTGGCCCGCGCCTGGTCCGGGCGCGCCATCAGGTTGGGCACGATCAGCGCGGCCAGCACGCCCATGATGACCAGCACCACCATCAGCTCGATCAGCGTGAACGCCTGCTGCTGCCACGGCCTCGGGTGCTTCTGTGCGAGGTTCCCTGAAGCCATGTTGCGCTCTCCAAAATCAGTGCCGGGTAAGGCTGGAAATGATCGCAAGCCTGCGTGTCAGCTTGATGGTGCAAGTTCGGGAGGATTCGCGTCGGCGCTGGCCGGTGCGCGGCGTTCCGGCGCGCCGCATGCGGAATCCACCCGAGCATCGATCACGAATCTGTCATCTGCCGAAGGCCGTCTCGATCGCCCGCGCGATCCGCTTCAGCCGCTCAGCGTGCGTTCGTCGCGCTCGCGCGGCGCACGCTCCCGCAGGCTGGCCGGCGGCAGCCGCGGCGCGTCGTCGCGGTGCGCCATCAGCGCGTGCAGCAGGCCCCGGTTGATCTTGAATTCCTCCGTGTCCGTGCTCAGCAGGGCATCGCTGGTCAGGCAGCGGTGCACGATGTCGATCACGCGCGGATGCGCGCTTGCGATGTTGATGTCGTGGGCAAAGGCCTGAAGCTCGGGCAGCGGCTCCGAGCGCAGCATGTAGCCCACGAACCAGCGCCACAGCATGTTGTAGCGCAGCCCCTCGCACACGCCCTTCGGATCGGCCAGCGAGTAGGCGATCTGCAGCAGCCATGCGCGCGTGATCATGCGCGCGTCCATGCCGCTTCGGCACTGCAGCGTGATCTCGTTCATCAGCACGCCTTCGTAGGCCAGGATGCTGTCGATCACTTCCTTCAGCGCCACGAGCGGATGGTTCTCGGGAACGAAGGACTTCAGGTAGTCGACCTCCATCCACAGCGGATGCGACACGATCCAGACCCAGGGCACGCCATAGCGGTCGATGGGAACCGGATTCCTCCTGGCGATCTCCACGTGCCTGGAAAGCTCCTTGTCCAGTGTCTGCATCGAGACGCTCTTGACCGAATCAAGCGCGTCGTTGGATCTGGGTTTGTCTTTCTTCATTCATGTCCTCCATCCGCCTCGCACGTGGACGCGCCACGCGCCGCGCGCGCTCCGGCCACGGCACAGGCCACAACCTTCTAGACGAGTTTCGGCCCGCAAACCCGCAGCCGAAGTCTCGAATGCCTTTCGTTCCGTGACGCTCGTGTTCCGTCGAGGCGTGACATGCGCCACAACGCTGCCGCGTCCTCGCGCGAAAGCATCGCGATGCAATGCGAAAGTTCGTGCATCGTCGATGTGCGTGTCTGGCGCGAACGCCGTCCGCGCGCGCTCAAGGCTTTCGAACGATGCCCGGTGGCCCGCGCTCGGGCAGCGTCGGCGCGGCGAAGCGGGACAGCACGCCGTCGTGGCTGATCGTGACCGCATCGGATGCGATCGACGCGAGGACCACGTTGCGCAGCAGCGTCTCGCCCGCGACGAAAGCCCGGGGCGGCGCGCCGTTGATCGCGAGCACGGCCACCGCGCGCTCACGCCGGTACATGAGGCCGATCACGTTGACATCGACGCGCACCTGGCCCGGGCCGAGCCAGGCCGCCACGACCTGCGTGGCGGGGTCCGTCGGAAGCACCGTGGCCGCTTTCTCGACCGGTGCGGCGGCGGGACGCAGTTGCTGCAGCCTGTAGCCCCAGAAGCCGGCGGCCGCGACGACCGCGGCCAGTCCTGCCGCGTGCATCGCGCTCGCCGGCGGTACGGGGATCGACCATTTCCATCGTGCGTGCATCCCGCGGCTCCCTTGCGAATTCGTGTGCCGGAAGACCGCGTGCCGCGCGCTCCCGGAAAGAGAGCCAGTGATAACAGAGGCATGTTGGAGATTCATGTCAACGCCACATTCGATGCCTAGGATGGCGCGCTCACCGCAGAGGAGTTGCCGTCTTGCTTGCATGCCACGGCGGATCGCCCATGAGTACTTCCTTCCGCCAGCGCGGCCTCTCGCTGATCGAGGTGATGATCGTGATGGTCATCATCGGCATCGCGACGGCCGCGATCTCGCTCAGCGCGGCGCCCGATCCGGGCGAACCGCTGAAGCTCGACGCGCGCGAACTCGCGCTGCGCCTGAGCACGGCGCAGCACGAGGTGCGCGCCGATGGGCGGGCGGTGGCCTGGGAGGCGCGCGGCGACGGCTACCAGTTCGTGCGCGGCACCTGGACGAACGCGCCCGGCAGCGTCGTTCCCATGGTCTCGACCGCGGGCGAGCTCGATCGCTTCGCGGGCGACGAGGCACTGCGTCCCCGCCGATGGCGCGCGGGCACGGTCGAAGTGACGCCCGCATCGCCACTGCTGCTGTCCTCCGAGTGGGTCGGCGCCCCGCTCTCGCTCGAGCTGCGCAGCGGTGCCTACACGGCGACCATCGTGCGCGACGCCGCCGGCGCGTTCCGGGTGCGATGAGGCGCGGCCATGCATCGCGATGACTCCGGTTTCACGCTGATCGAGGTGCTGGTCGCGCTCGCCATCATCAGCATCGCGCTCGCGGCCTTCGTGCGGCTCACGAGCCAGACCGCCACCAACCTCGGCGAGGTCGAGCGGCGCTCGCTCGCGATGCTCTCGGCGCAGAACAGCCTGGCCGAGTTGCAGATCAGCTCGCTCCCTTCGGCCGGGCTGCGGCAGGTGGCCTGCCCGCAGGCCGGCAAGCCCTTCGTCTGCCGCGTGAGGATCGGGCCGCCGCTCGGCGATGGCACGCGTGCCGTCTCGGTCGACGTCTATCCCGGCATCGACAGCGACCGGCGGCTGGCCAGCCTGCAGTCCAGTCTGCCGGAGCGGCGGCGATGAGAAGCAGCAAACGCTCCGCACCGCGGGATGCCGTCGCGGGCTTCACCCTGATCGAGGTCATGATCGCGATCGTGATCATGGCGGTGCTCAGCCTGATCGCCTGGCGAGGCCTCGACAGCATGAGCCGCGCCAACGTGCAACTGCAGGAGCGCAGCGAGGAGACCGCGCAGCTGATGCGCGCGCTGCAGCAGCTTCAGCGCGACCTCGCGTGGCGCACCACGATCGAGCTGCCGGCTTCCGGCATGGAGGCGCAGGCCCGGGACGGCGCGCCGTCGACGGGGGCCGGCAGGCCGCAGGCCGTGGTCCGGCTGCTGCCGCCGGGCATGGAGGCGCGCCGCCCGGACCAGGGATCGCTGCTGATCGAGTTCGTGCGCGCGGCTCCGGCGGCGCCCGGGCGCTGGCAGCGCGTGCAGTGGTGGCTGCAGTCGGGCACGCTGTACCGCGCCGTGGGCGCGGCCGCCGCGGCGTACCCGCTCCCCGGGCCCGAGGCCGCGGACCGCGTCGCGGTGCTCCAGGGCCTGGTCTCGTTCGAGCTGCGGGCCTGGGAGCCCGAGCAGGGATGGCGAGCCCTGCCCGCGGCGGTGCAGGCACGTTCGCCGGCTTCCGGCCTCGAGATCGTGCTGGGCGCGCGGCGCAATGGCGGCCCGGTGCTGCATTACCGGCAGGTGGTCGCGCTCGATTGAGCCCCGCTTCGAGGCCGCGAACCTGGCGCTTCGCCGCCCAGCCGCGGCACCTTCGACAGCGCCGGCACCGCCGCCCGCTGGCTACGATAGCGCGATGGACCTCAGGCAACTCCGCTATTTCGTCGCGCTCGCGACCCAGCAGCACTACGGCAAGGCGGCGGGCATCCTGCACGTGACGCAGCCGGCGCTGAGCCGGCAGATCCGCCTGCTCGAGGAGGAACTGGGCGTCCAGCTGTTCGAGCGCCACGCGCGCGGCGCGGCGCCGACCGACGAGGCACGGCTGCTGCTCGAGAGGGCGCTGTTCCTGCTGCGCTACGTCGACCAGATCAAGTCCGACCTGCTGGCCCGGCAGCGGGAGCCTCGCGGGCCGGTCGCCATCGGGCTCTCGCCCGGTCTCGCGCAGCAGCTCACGGTGCTGCTGACCAAGGCGGTGCTCCAGTACCTTCCCGAGGTGAGGCTGCGCTTCATCGAGGGCTTCGCGCCTTCGCTGCAGACCATGCTGGCGCAGGGCGAGGTCGACATCGCGCTGCTGATCGAGCCCGTCGAGCGATCGAACCTCAGCAGCATGCCGCTGCTGAAGGAACAGATCTGCCTGATCGGCCTGCCCGACGACCAGCGCCTGCGCAAGCCGAAAGTCAAGATGCGCGATCTGGCCGGCGTGCCGCTGATCATGACCGGGCTCGTCAAGTCGGGTGTGCGGCTCGAACTCGAGGCAGCCGCCGCGCGCGCCAAGCTCGAACTTCATCGCGTGGTCGAGGTCGAGACCGCCGAGGTGGCGCGCCGGCTCGTGCTCGACGGCGTCGGGCTCACGGCCCACTTCGCGGCGGCGGTCCAGGAGGACCTGGCGGCATCGCGGCTGCGCGCCGTTCCCATCGAGGGCCTGTTCCTGCATCGCGTGCTGGCGCGCGCCGCGGACCGGCCCGCGTCGCGCGCCACCGAAGGCGTGATGGGCGTGCTGCGCATGGTGATCGAGCGGCACGTGCGCGAAGGCAAGTGGCCGCACGCGCAGCTGTCCTGAGGCGGGGCCGACCGATGCCGCTTCGTTATGAGGGCGGTCAGAAAATTCACTTGGACCCGCGCCGCGCGCGTCCCTAATCTTGCGCCGTCCGCTGCCGCCACCGCCCACCGGGTGGCGCGCCGGACTTCACAAGAACGGAGACAAGCAGATGGCATGTGATCGAAGAACATTCCTCGGGGCCGCCGCGGCCGCCACTTTCGCGCCGGCGCTGGTGCGGGCGCAGGAGCAGCCGCTTCGCATCGTGGTTCCCTTCTCGGCGGGCAGCGGCACGGACGTGACCGCGCGCGTGCTGGGCGATGCGATCGTCAAGAGCAGCGGGCGCACCGTCATCGTCGACAACAAGCCCGGCGCCGGCACGGTGCTCGGCTCGGTCGATGTGGCGCGCTCGCGCCCCGACGGCAACACCGTGCTCTACACCACGGGCGGCTACACCACCAGCGCGGTGCTGATCAAGAAGCTGCCCTTCGATCCGGTCGCGGACCTGCTACCCATCACGCGGCTGGCGCTGTCCTCGGGCTTCGCGCTGCTGGTCGGCGAGAAGTCGCCGTACCGCTCGCTCGCGGAGTTCGTGGCGGCCGCCAAGGCCAGGCCGGGCCAGCTGAGCTTCGGCTCCTCGGGCGTGGGCAACACCACGCACGTGATGGGCGTGTTCTTCGGCAAGGGCGTGGGCGTGGACCTGCTGCACGTACCGTTCAAGGGCTCGCCGACCAACGACCTGCTGGCGGGTACGGTCGACTGCGCCTTCCTCGCGCCGTCGACCGCGGGCTCGCAGATCCGCGCGGGCCGCCTGCGCGCGCTCGGGATCTCGGGCGGCCGGCGCTCGGCGCTGCTGCCCGAGGTCGCAACCTTCGCCGAGCAGGGCTTCACGGTCGAGGACATCCCGGCCTGGTCGGGCCTGCTCGGTCCCGGAAAGATGGTGCCCGACGCGGTGCATGCGCTGCACGACACCATCGTCAAGGCGGCACGCACGCCCGCGCTGATCGCCTACATGCGCGACAACGGCGACGAGCCCGACCTGATGCCGCCCGAACCGTTCAGAGCCTATGTCACGGCCGAGATCGGGCGCTACCGCCGGCTGCTGCCGCCACTCGACATCCAGATCGGCTAGGAGCTGCCATGCCCGAATTCGTCGACCTCGGCGACGTCCGCACCGCCTTCGAGGTGGCGGGGGAAGGACCGCCGCTGCTGATGCTGCATGGCGCCGAAGGCAGCCGCCGGCAGTTCGCACGCATACTGCCGGCGCTGAGCGACCGCTACACCGTGATCAGCTACGACCAGCGCGACTGCGGCGACACGTCCGGCCCCGAGCGGGCACCGACGCTGATCGATCTCGCCGACGATGCGATGCAACTGCTCGGGGCCCTCGGGCACGCGAGCGCCTTCGTGTTCGGCACCTCGTTCGGCGGCCGGGTCGCGCAGGCCTTCGCGGTGCGCCATGCGAAGGCCGTGCGCCGGCTCGTGCTGGCGAGCACCTGGCCCCTGCCCGTCTCGCTCGCGCAGGCCAATGCCGAGGTGGCGCGCGAGATCGGCGTGCTGCGCGCGCAGTTGCCCGCGAGCGCCGAGCAGCTCGCGGCGCTGTTCTTTCCCGCGCCCTTCCTGGCCGAGCATCCTGTCTTCAGGGCGCATTTCGCTTCGGCACCCGCGCGCTCCGCACGCTCCGATCGCCGCGCCGCCGTGGTCGGCGATCAGCCCGCGCTCGCGCTGTCGAAGATCGATCGGCCCACGCTGCTCGTCGCAGGCGAGCTCGACCGCGTGGTGCCGGCCGCGCTCACGCTCTCGCTGGCGCAGCACATCCGCGACACGCGCTCGGTGCTGCTGCCCGGCGTGGGCCACCTGGGCACGGCCCAGGCCCCCGAGGCGCTCGCACTGCATCTGCGCGAGTTCCTGGCGTGAACCCCGTTTTCTTTTCCATTCCCCTGTTCCGCGCCCCAGGGCGCATGGAGTCTTCGTTCGATGATTGATGTACCGGTCCTCGTCGTCGGTGGCGGTCCCGTGGGCCTCACCGCATCCCTGTATCTGTCGCTGTTCGGCATCGAGTCGCTGCTGGTCGAGCGTCATCCGGGCACCGCGATCCTTCCCAAGGCGCGGGCCCTCAATGCCCGCACCATGGAGATGTACCGCCAGATCGATCTGGAGGACGCCATCCGCGCCGTCGCCATGCCCGATCGCTTCGGCGGCACCATCCTCTGGTCCGAGAGCCTGGCCGGCCGCGAGATCAAGCGGCTGCATCCCGGGCGCGGATCGGCCGCCAACCAGGCCTTGTCGATCGCCGGCAACTGCGGCTGCTCGCAGGACATCCTCGAGCCGGTGCTGCGCCAGCGGGCCGAGACGGCCGGCGCCGGCAGGCTCCGCTTCGGCACCGCGCTGCGCGAACTGAGTTGCGACGCCGACGGCGTGACCGCCAGCATCGAGGATGCCGAGGGCCGCAGCGAACAGGTGCGCGCGCGCTACCTGATCGCCGCCGACGGCTCGCAGAGCCGCATCCGGCAGCAGCTCGGGATCGGCCGGCGCGGCGAAGCCGATGTCTACGACAGCATCAACATCCATCTGCGTGCCGACCTCACGCCGTGGATCGCGGAGCGCCCGGCGGCGCTGTACCTGATCGAGCAGCCGGAATTGCGCGGCACCTTCCTGACGATCAACGGCAGCGACCGCTGGGGCTTCCTGGTCACCTCGCTGTCGCACTACGGCTTCACGCCCGAGCAGTTCACGCCCGCGTTCAGCACCGAGATCGTGCGCCGTGCGGTGGGTGTAGCCGACCTCGCCGTCGAGGTCCTCGGCGTCAGCGCCTGGAAGGCTTCCGCGATGGTGGCCGAGCGCTACCGCGCGGGGCCGGTGTTCCTGGCCGGCGATGCCGCGCACGAGATGCCGCCGACCGGTGGCTTCGGCCTCAACACCGGCGTGCAGGATGCGCAGAACCTCGCATGGAAGCTGGCTGCGGTGCTGCGCGGCGAGGCCGGCGACGCGCTGCTCGACAGCTACGATGCCGAGCGCCGCCCGGTCGGCGAGGCCGTCACCCACACCAGCCTGCTCAACGCGCTGTCGATGGGGCGCACGGCGCGGCAGACCGAGGCCGTGCTGCCGCGCAAGGAGTTCCTCAACGAGATCGGCCTGGTGTTCGGCGCGCGCTACGCATCGCGCGCGGTCGTGTCGCAGGAAGAGCCCGCGCCGGTCGCGGACGCGATCGAGGCCTATGTGCCGAGCGCCGCGCCCGGCTGCCGCGCGCCGCATGTCGCGCTGCGCAAGGCTTCGCGGAAGCTTTCGACCACCGACCTGCTGGGCCGCGGCTTCGTGCTGCTCACCGCGCCCGCGGGCTCGGCCTGGCGGGCCGCCGCGGACCGGCTCGAAGGGCCTCGCGTCACCAACGCCGTCATCGGCGACGAGATTCGCGAGGAGGACGGTGGCGACTGGCTCGCGGCCTATGGCCTGCGCGAGGACGGCGCGGTCCTCGTGCGGCCCGACGGCCATGTGGCCTGGCGCTCGCCATCGGGCGCCGACGACCCGAAGGCCGTGCTGCAGGAGGTCATGAACGCCATCCTGTGCCGCGGCGCGGCGGCGCCCGGGAGCGCCGCATGAGCATGGAAGTCAGCGCCATCCATCACTTCACGGTCGGCTGCGCTGTCGAGGACCTGCCCGCGCTGCGCGACTTCTACGTGGGCACGCTGGGGCTGAAGGAGGGGCACCGCCCCGCGCTGCGTCATCCGGGCTACTGGCTGTATGCCGACGGGCACGCGATCGTGCATCTCAACGCGCTGCGGACGGTGTCGCCGCCGCGGGAGTGCGGCCCCTTCGATCACGTGGCCCTGAAGGCGCGCGGCCTCGAAGCCACGCGGCAGGCGCTGCGCGCGGCGAAGGTGCCCTTCAGCGAAACGCCGCTGACCGGGACTTCGCTGCACCAGGTCCTCCTCAGCGATCCGCTCGGGCTCAAGGTCGAGTTGAATTTCGATCTGGATCTCGAGGCCGGGTAGCCCGCTCCCGGCCATCGGCCTCCTGCCTGCGGGCGCCGCAGGCAGGGTTCGAACATGGGCTCAGCCCTCAGGCAACTCCAGGTCATGCACGATCTGCCCCGCCCCCATCGTGTTCACCGCCTCCGCCGGCACCTCCATCAGCACGCGGCTGCGCTCGCCCGTGAAATGGATGGTGATGTGCTGCACCGGCCGCTTGCGGCGGTCGTGCAGCAGCCGCACCAGGCGCACCAGCGGCGCGCCGAGGTCCACGCGCAAAAGGCCGGCGAGCACGGGGTCGGCCGCGACGGCGGTCACCTCCTGGATCACGCGACCGAACTTGATGCCCTCGGCCATCAGGATCTCGAACAGGGCGCGCTTCTGCAATTCGGTTGCGGTCACGTTGCGCCCCACCTCCTGTGGCACCCAGGCATCGGTGACCATCATCGGCGTACCGTGCGCCGAACGCAGCCGCACCGCATGAACCGCGACGGCACCCGCCTCCAGCTGCAACTGCTGCGCCACCGTCGCCGGCGCCGGCGCGGTCTCGACCTTGAGCACGGTCACTTCGGTCTCGCGCGCCTGCCGGCCCAGCGATTCGATCAGGCCGAACGAGGGCTGCGGGCGCTGCGCGCGCGGCACGGCGCGCACGAAGGTGCCGCGGCCCGGCCGCTTCTCGACCAGCCCCAGGTGCTCCAGGTCCGACACGGCGCGCCGCACGGTGATTCGCGAGACGTCGAACTGGGCGCACAGCGCGTCCTCGGCCGGGATGAGTTCGCCCACGCCGTAGGCGCCCCGGGCGATCTGGTCGCGCAGCACCATGAAGAGCTGCCGGTGCAGCGCGGTGCCGGGTTCGCGGCGCAGTTGGGAAGGGTTCGGTGTGTCCATGGAGAGCAGTGCTTCGGCCGCGCGGGCCGCCCGCGCGTTCGGCCGATTGTGCCCGCCCATTCAGGCATACCCTAACAACGTCGAAAGGTTATAGCATTATGATGTCATCACTAAATCACTTCGACGCCTTGTTCCATGACCACCGCCCACGACCTGCGCCAGCTGCTCTCCCGTCCCGAACTCGTCGTCGCCCCTGGCGCCTATGACGGCATGACCGCGAAGATGGTCGAGGCGGCCGGCTTCGCCTGCGTCTACATGACCGGCGCCGGCGCCTCGGCGGCGCGCGGCTTTCCCGACTACGGCCTGCTGTCGATGAACGAGATGGCCGAGGCCGCTGGCGTGCTGGCGCGCTCGGTCGGCGTGCCGGTCATCGCCGATGCCGACACCGGCTACGGCAACGAGCTCAACGTGACGCGCACCGTGCGCGAGTACGAGATGCGCGGGGTGGCCGGGCTGCACATCGAGGACCAGGTGGCGCCCAAGCGCTGCGGCCACCTCGACGGCAAGGAGGTGATTCCGCGCGACCAGTTCGTCGCCAAGATCCGCGCCGCCCTCGCCGCCCGGCACGACCCGGCCTTCCTGGTGATCGCGCGCACCGATGCGCGCGCGATGCTCGGGCTCGACGAGGCGGTGGAACGCGCGCGCGAGGCGCTGGCCGCCGGTGCCGACATGGTGTTCGTCGAGGCCGCGCAGTCGATGGAGGAACTGGCCGCGATCCCGCGGCGGGTCGAGGGCCCGTGCCTGCTCAACATCGTGCGCGGTGGCAAGACGCCCGACCTCGACCTCGCGACGGCGCAGCAGATGGGCTATCGCCTCGCGATCCTGCCGAGCCTGCTGATCGGCGCCGCGGCCTCGGCCTGCGAACAGGCGCTGTCGGCCCTGCGCAGCACGGGCCAGCCGCCGAGCTCGGCGCATGCGCCCGGCGTGGCCGAACGCTTCCGGCGCCTGGGCGCCGCGGAGTGGGATGCGCTGCGCACGCGCTTCCAGGCGGCGGAATGACGGCCATGACGACACCCTCCGCCACCGCGCCGCGCACGCTGTTCGACAAGGTCTGGGACGCGCATGTGGTCCAGCCCCTGCCCGACGGCTGGGACCTGCTGCACATCGACCGCCACCTGCTGCACGACCTCTCGGGCACCGCCGGCCTGCGCGAGCTGGCCGAGCGCGGCCTGCCGGTGCGCAATCCCGAGCTGGCCTTCGCCACGCCCGACCATGCCGTCTCGAGCGCGCCGGGCCGCACCGGCCAGAGCTTCGCGGGCGGCGTGCATCTGTACCAGGGCCTCAAGCTGCTGACGCGCAGCGCCGGCATCCGCCTGTTCGACCTGGGCCAGCCCGGCCAGGGCATCGTGCATGTGATGGGACCGGAACTCGGCATCGTGCAGCCCGGCATGACGCTGATCTGCGGCGACAGCCACACCTGCACCAATGGCGCCCTCGGTGCGATCGCCTTCGGCGTGGGTTCGTCCGAGGTCACGCATGCGCTCGCGAGCCAGACGCTGGTGCTGCGCCGGCCGCGCACCCTGCGCGTGCACTTCGACGGACTGCCTGGTGCCGGCGTAGGCGCCAAGGACCTCGCGCTCGCGATGATCGCGCGGCTCGGTGCCAGCGCGGGCACGGGTTTCGCGGTGGAGTACGCCGGCGAGGCGGTGCGTGCGATGGAGATCGAGCAGCGCATGACGCTGTGCAATCTCTCGATCGAACTGGGCGCGCGCATCGGCATGGTGGCGCCCGACGCGAAGACCGAGGCCTATCTGCGCGGACGCGACTTCGCGCCGCCCGAGGCGCGCTTCGCCGAAGCGGCTGCGTATTGGCGCGGCCTTCCGAGCGACCCCGGTGCGGTCTACGCGCGCGAAGCGCGGGTCGACGCGAGCGCCGTGGCGCCCACGCTGACCTGGGGCACGAGCCCGGAGCATGCGATCGCCATCGACGCGCGCATCCCCGATCCCGCCGATGCCACCGACGCCGCGCAGCGCCAGGCCTGGCAGGGCGCGCTCGACTACATGGGGCTCGCGGCCGGTGCGCCGCTGCAGGGCCAGCGCGTGGATCGCGTGTTCATCGGCTCGTGCACCAACTCCCGGCTCTCGGACCTGCGCGAGGCAGCGGCGCTGCTGCGCGGCCGTCGCGTGGCCTCGCATGTGCGGGCCTGGGTGGTACCGGGCTCGGAGAACGTCAAGCGCGCGGCCGAGCGCGAAGGCCTGGACCGGCTGTTCCGCGAAGCCGGCTTCGAATGGCGCGAGCCCGGTTGCAGCATGTGCGTGGCCGCCAACGGCGAGCAGGCCGCACCGGGCGAGCGCGTGGTCTCGACCTCGAACCGCAACTTCGTCGGCCGCCAGGGCCCGGGCGCGCGCACGCACCTCGCCAGCCCTGCCAGCGCCGTCGCGGCCGCGCTGGCCGGTGCCATCGCCGATCCACGGAGCCTCTGAGCATGCAGCCCTTCACCCTCCTGCGCGGCGCCGCGGCGCCGCTGGCCATCGACAACGTCGACACCGACCTGATCGTGCGCATCGAACGCCTCACCAGCCTCGCGCGCGGCGCGCTCGGCCCCTGGGCCTTCGAGGCGCTGCGCTTTCGCGCCGACGGCAGCGAAGACCCGGACTGCGTGCTCAACCAGCCGCGCTGGCGCGAGGCCCCGATCCTGGTTGCCGGCCGCAACTTCGGCTGCGGATCGTCGCGCGAGGGCGCCGTGTGGGCGCTGCTGGCGCGCGGCATCCGCTGCGTGATCGCCGAGAGCTTCGGCGACATCTTCCATGCCAACTGCTTCCAGAGCGGCGTGCTGCCGATCCGCCTCGCGCCCTCCGAGCTGGCGCGCGCCCATGCGGCCTGCACCGCCGAGGGGCCGTGGCAGGTCGACCTGCGCACGCAACGCATCGCGCTGCCCGATGGCGGCGAGCTGCCCTTCGAGGTCGACCCGCTGCGCCGCGAGGCCCTGCTCGAAGGGCTGGACGACATCGGCCGCACGCTCAAGCTGCGCGGTGCCGTCGATGCCTGGCAGGCGCGCGACCGCGCGGCCCGCCCCTGGGCCTGGCCGGCGGCTGCCGTGCCGCAATCCTGACCACCGGAGACCGCCTCTCATGTTCGACACATCCCTTCGCTCGCTGTCGCGCCGCTGGCTGCCCGCGCTCTGCGCGGCCTGCGGCCTCGGCGCCGCCACGGCCCAGGCCCAGACCGCCTGGGCGCCGCAACGCCCGGTCACGCTGGTCGTGCCCTACAACCCCGGCGGCGGCACCGACGCCACCGCACGTGCCGTCGCGAGCCGGCTGTCGGTGCTGTGGAAGCAGCCGGTGCTGGTCGAGAACCTCGGCGGCGCCGACGGCCTGATCGGCACCCGGCGCGTGATCGAGGCCGCGCCCGACGGCTACACGCTGCTGTTCCAGGTGCCTTCGCTGCTGCTGATGAAGTACCAGCGCAGCCTCAAGGCGATCGACCCCGTGACCCGGCTCACGCCCGTGACCGCGGTGGCCACCTCGCCGACGGCGCTGGTGATGACCGCCACCCTGCCTTTCAAGACCCTGCCCGAACTCATCGCCCATTGCCGCACCAGGCCCTGCAACGCGGGCAGCGGCGAGAACAGCTCCAAGGTGCGGGCGCAGAAGTTCGCGGCCGATTACCAGCTGCGCGACCTCGCGGTCGTCAACTACAAGGGCACCTCGCCGATCGTGGGCGACCTGGTCTCGGGCAACCTCACGATGGCCTTCACGGGCATCACGGCCGCGATGCCGCTGCACAAGGCCGGGCGCGTTCGCATCCTCGTGACCAACGGCGAACGGCGCGCGCAGGCCCTGCCCGAGGTGCCGACCAGTCTCGAGGCCGGCTGGCCCGACTCCTATTCGGTGACCTGGTACGGCGTGTTCGCGCCCAAGGGAACGCCGGCCGCGATCGCGCGCGCCATCGCCGATGCCACGCGCGAAGCCGGCAAGGACGCCCATGTGCGCGAGGCGCTGGCGGTCGCGGGGGCGGAACCGGCCTTCACGAGCCCGGCCGCCTTCGAAACCATGATCCGCGAGGACGATGCGCGCCTCGCTGCGCTGGTCAAGCGCTTCCCGCTCGAGGACTGAGGCGATGCAAGTCATGGGCGAACAGGTCGGCGTGGCGTGCACCGTGCTGCGCGGCGGCACCAGCAAGGGCCTCTACTTCAACGCCGCCGACCTGCCGCCCGCGGGCGCGCGGCGCGACCGCCTGCTGATGGCGCTGCTCGGCGCGCACGACCTGCTGCAGATCGACGGCCTCGGCGGCTCGCGGCTGGTCACGGCCAAGCTCGCGATCGTCGGGCCGCCCACGCATCCCGAGGCCGACGTGGACTACACCTACGGCATCGTGCCGCCGGGCGAGGGCCGCGTGGTCTTCACGAGCAACTGCGGCAACATCTCGGCGGGCGTGGGGCCGTTCGCGATCGATGCGGGGCTGGTGCCCGCCGAAGGCCCCGTGGCGCGCGTGCGCATCCACAACACGAACACCGGCAAGCTGCTGGTGGCGCACGTGCCCGTGGCCGATGGCCATGCGCGCGTGCGCGGCGACTTCGCGATTCCCGGCGTGCCCGGCACCGGCGCGCGGATCTTCATGGACTACCGCGCCACCATCGGCGCCAAGACCGGCCGCGGCATGCCCACGGGCCGCGCGCGCGACGAGATCGCGCTCGACGATGGGCGGCGCTTCGAGGTCAGCCTCTGCGACGTCGGCAATCCCTGCGTCTTCGTCGCGGCCGATGCCCTGGGTCTCTCGGGCACCGAGCTGCCGAACGCGATCGATGCCGATGCCGCGCTGCTGTCGACCTTGAAGGCCCTGCGTGCGCGCGCGGCCGCCCTGCTCGGCCTGTGCGACCACTGGCGCGAGGCCGACAGCGTGTCGCCCGCGCTGCCGCTGGTCGTGATCGTCGCGCCGCCCACCGCCTATGCCGATGCGCAGGGCCGCGCCGTGACGGCCGCGCAGGTCGACCTGTGCGCGCGGCTGGTGTTCTACGGCCGCTGCCACGAGAGCATGGCGGGCACGGGCGCGATCTGCACCGCGGCCTGCGCGAGCGTCGAGGGCTCGGTGGTGCATGCGGCGGCACGCTGCGCCAGCGAACGCGTCGTGCCCGACAGCCTGCACATCGGCCATCCGCTCGGCGCGATGCGTGTCGACGTGCAGGGGCGCTGCGAGGCTTCGCGGCCATTGGCCTTCGAGGCGCTGGGCTTCGCACGCACGGCGCGCCGCCTGATGGACGGCACGGCCTGGGTGCCGCGGTCGGTGCTGGACCCGGCCTGAGCCCTCGTCGATTCCCCCAACAACATTCCAAAGGAGACTTCATGCAACCCGATTCCTCCCGCCGCCGCTTCCTCGGGCAGTGCGCGGCCGCGGCCACCGCCGCCTCGCTTGCTCCCTCGTTCGCATGGGCGCAGGGCGACACCTATCCCTCGCGGCCGATCCGCATCGTCGTCGGCTACCCACCCGGACAGACCGTGGACACCGGCGCGCGCGCCCTGTCGATCGCGCTCGCGGACATCCTCGGCAAGCCGGTGTTCGTCGACAACAAGGCAGGTGCCAACGGCATCCTCGGCGCGCAGGACGTGCGCAACGCGGCACCCGACGGCTACACGCTGCTGCTGGGCACCTCGGGCCAGCTGGCGATCAATCCCTCGATCTATGCCAAGCCCGGCTACGACCCGGTCAAGGACTTCGCGCCCGTCATGCTCAACGGCGTGGGCCGGCTCTACGTGGTGGTGCCCGCCGCGTCGCCGTTCAACACGCTGGCCGACCTCGTGGCCTATGCCAAGGCCCATCCGGGCAAGCTCAACTACGGATCGGGCGGGCGCGGCATCACGGCCAACCTCGCGATGGAGATGCTCAAGAAGGCGGCCGGCGCCGACATCGTGCACGTGCCCTACAAGGGCTCGTCGGCCGCGCTCACCGACCTCATCGGCAGCCAGATCGACGTGATGATGGACGCGGGCGGGCTGGTACTGCCGCAGGTACGCCAGGGCAAGCTCAAGGTGCTGGGCGTGTCGAGCAAGGGCCGCTACAAGGAGCTGCCGCAGGTTCCCACCATCGCCGAGCAGGGCTATCCGGGCTTCGAGGTCGCGTCGTGGACCGCCGTGCTGGCCCCGGCCGCCACGCCGCCCGCCGTGGTCGAGAAGCTCAACAAGGCGCTGCTCCAGGCGCAGCGCCGCCCCGACGTGATCCGCTCGGCCGAGACCTCGGGCAGCGAGCTCGAGGGCGGGTCGCCCGAGCAGCTCAAGGCCTTCCTGGTGGCCGAGAACCGCAAGTGGGGCGAGGCCGCGCGCGCCGCTGGTGTCACACCGGAGTAGGCCATGGTGCATGACGACTCCAGCACCTTCGGCGAACAGCATGGCGTGCCCTGCGTGCTGATGCGCGGCGGCACCAGCAAGGCGCTGTTCTTCCACCTGCGCCACGTGCCGCCGCCGGGCCCGGCGCGCGACGCCTTCCTCAAGCGCGCCATGGGCACGCCCGACCCGCTGCAGATTGACGGCATGGGCGGCTCGCGGCTGGTCACCTCCAAGGTGGCGCTGATCGGTCCGTCGACGCGGCCCGATGCCGATGTCGACTACACCTTCGCGCAGTGCGACGTGGAGCGCGACCTGATCGGCTACGACGCCAACTGCGGCAACATCTCCTCGGCCGTGGGGCCGTTCGCGGTCGACGAGGGGCTGGTCGAGGCGGTCGAGCCGCTGACCGTGGTGCGCATCCACAACACGAACACGGGCACCGTGCTGGTCGCGCGCGTGCAGGTGCGCGACGGCAAGGCGCGCGTGACGGGCGACTGCGCCATCGCGGGCGTGCCGGGCACCGGGGCCGAGATCCTCATGGACTACACCGACACGCTCGGTGCCAAGACGGGCCGCCTGTTACCGACAGGCCAGCCGGTCGATGCGATCGCGCTGGAGGACGGACGCGAGGTGCGGGTCTCGATCGTCGATGCGGCCACGCCCTGCGTCTTCATCGCGGCCGAGTCGCTCGGGCTCCACGGCGACGAGATGCCGCCCGCGATCGGCGGCGACCGCGCGCTCATCGAGACCATCGGCGAGATCCAGGCCAGGGCCGGCGAGCGCATCGGGCTCTACGCGCATTGGCGCGACGTGCATCTGCCGGGTCTGCCGCTGGCCGTGATCGTGGCGCCGGCCGGGTGCGAGGACAGCGACCTGCGCGCGCGCCTCGTGTTCCTCGGCAAGTGCCACGACAGCATGGCGGGCACGGGGTCGATCTGCACCGCGGCGGCCTCGCGCGTTCCGGGCACGCTGGTCCATGCGGCCGCGGGCGACCGACTGCGTGGCGAGGTGCTGCGCATCGGTCATCCGCTGGGCGTGATGGCGGTCAAGGTCGTCGCGCAGCCCGGTGCGGCGCAGCCGCGGTTCACGGCGCTGGGCCTTCAGCGCACGGCGCGGCGCTTGATGGAGGGCGTGGTCTACGTGCCGGCCGAAACGGCGTGAACGCCGTGCTCAGGCGCCGTCCGGCAGCTGCGCGAGGCCCGCGTGCTCGCGCGCATACCGCGTCGGCGGCAGCCCGACGTGCCGCGCGAAGGCGCTGCTGAAGGTGTTCGCGGCGTTGTAGCCCACGCGCTGTGCGATCTCGGCCACGCTGCCCGCGTTGCGCCGCAGCAGGTCCTTCGCGAGCGCCATGCGCCAGGCCAGCAGGTATTCCATCGGCGCCACGCCGACCGTGCGGCCAAAGCGCTCGAAGAAGGTCGAGCGCGAGAGCGCGGCCTCGTGCGCGAGTTCGGCCACCGTCCAGTCCTGCGCCGGGCGCTCGTGCATCGCGCGGATCGCGGCCGCGAGCCGCGGCTCGGCGAGGCCGCGCGCCAGTCCCGACGAGGCGTTGGTTCCGCCGGTGGAGCGCAGCGCCTCGATCAGCAGCAGTTCCAGCAGCCGCGCCAGCACGAGCTCGCGCGCGGGCCGCTGCTCGCGCGACTCCTCGCGCACGAACTGCACCAGCATCGCGAGCCGCTCCTCGCCGCGCACATGCACGAACTGCGGCAGCAGCGACACCAGCAGCGAGGCATCGGGCGAATCGAAGCTGCAGTGGCCCGCGAGCATGCGCAGGTCGATCGCACCCCGTGCGTCGCCGACCCTGAATTCGCCGTTGCCCAGCGGCACCGGCGGCGCGGTTTGCACGCCCGGCGGTGGCGGCTCGAGGCTGGAGAGCGCGATGTGCCGGGCGGCGGGCACCAGCACGAAGTCGCCCGATTGCAGCTCGAGCGCCTCGCCCCCGTCGACCGCGAGGCGGCAGCCGCCCTCGAGGATCACGCAGTAGAAGGGTTCGCCCGCATCGGAGCGCTCGATGCGCCAGGGGCTGGCGCCGAACACGCGCTTGGAGAAGCGCGCGCTCGGCCGCAGCAGCATGACCACTTCGGCCAGGGGATCCACCATGTTTGGACGATTCCTGATGAGACTCGGACTCGGGATCGTAGCAAGTCCGGACCCGGCGACCTATCGTCAGGCATCGATCACTCCCCTTCTCAAGGATCTCCATGACCCGGACCGTTCTCATCACCGGCTGCTCCTCGGGCTTCGGCCTCGAAACCGCGCGCTATTTCCTCGACCGCGACTGGCAGGTCGTCGCGACCATGCGCACCCCGCGCACCGATCTGCTGCCCGCATCGCCGCGCCTGCGCGTGCTCGCGCTCGACGTCACCGATCAACGAAGCATCGAGCGCGCCGTGGAAGAAGCCGGCCCCATCGACGTGCTCGTCAACAACGCGGGCTTCGGCGCGGCCTCGCCGGCCGAGCTCACGCCGCTGGCCACCGTGCGCCAGCTCTTCGAGACCAACACCTTCGGCACCCTCGCGACTGATGCAGACGGTCCTGCCCCAGTTCCGGCAGCGCCGCGCGGGCGTGGTGGTCAACGTCACCTCGAGCGTGACGCTGAAGGCGCTGCCGCTGATCGCGGCCTACCGCGCGAGCAAGATGGCCGTCAATGCCTTCACCGAGTCGATGGCGATCGAGCTCGAGCCGCTGGGCGTGCGGCTGCGGCTGGTGCTGCCGGGCCGCTCGCCCGAGACGCGCTTCGGCGACAACGCGCGGCCGAACATGGCGGGCTTCGATCACGAGGACTATGCGGAGCTCGCGCGGAAAGTCTTCGCGGAATTCCAGGACACGTCCGCCCCGACCACCCATGCGCTCGACGTCGCCGAGGCCGTGTGGCGCGCGGCCACCGATCCCGCGGCGCCGATGCGCATCCCGGCCGGCGCCGATGCCGTCGCATGGGCGGCCGAGGCGCGCTGAGCCATACCCGTTCGGCGCACAGGCCGATTCGCGAGGCATCGCGCAAGCGGCTGCTATCCTCGGCGCGCTCCATGCATCGTGCATCGTGCATCGAGACTCGCCGAGGACGACTTCGGCGCTGACGCACACCGAGGGACGGCCCTGCAACCTTGTCGAGGTGTTGCCATGGCCGAACTCCTTCGGGTCCTGCGGACCCTGCATCGAACGCTGCACGCGCAGCCGATGCCGCGCCCCCTCCTCTTTCGCTGCATCGCGGTCACGCCCGGCCTCGTGCGGCTCGGCTATCGCCTGCGGCCGACGCGGGCTTGCGCGCATCGGCGAGGTGCCCGGTGATCGGCGCCGGCGGCTGGATGGGGCTGGTGCTCGCGGCGGGCATCGGCTATGCCGCATGGGCGGCGAAACGCGATGGATGCGAGCAACGCGACGTCAAGGCGTTGCGTATCGGCAGCGGGCTCTGCCTGTTCGCGGCGGCGGTCGTCACCGCGCTGGAACTGCTGCTGGCGGCGAACTGAAGCAGTCCGGCCCGCGCTCACTTCGGCAGCAGGGTCTTCAGGAACTGCGGATCGCGCCGTGCCTTCGTGGCCTGTTCGAAGCCGTAGGCGATCGACAGCAGCTTCGGTTCGCTCCAGCGCGTGCCGACGAGATGGATCCAGGTCGGCATGCCGCGGCTGTCCATGCCGGCGGGCACCGAGATGGCGGGGTAGCCCGCCATGGCACCGCTGCGCCCCGGCGTGAGGATGGCATCCACGCCGTTGGCCTGCAGCACGCGGTCGATCTCGGCCGCGACGCGCGCCTTCTGCTCCCGCGCCTTCCGTTCGTAGGTGGCCTCGTCGGCCTTCAGCAACCGGACGGCTTCGTCGATCGATCGCTGCGGATAGGGATTGCCCCCGGGATCGAGGGGCGCGGTCTTGTTGAAGGCCTGGAGTTCCTCGATGGTCTTGACGGGAATGCCGCGCCGGGTGGCGAGGTAGGCATTCAGTTCACGGCCGAAGTAGTACGACAGCAGTGTCGTTTCCTCGGGCGCGGATTCGTCGGGCAGGTCCACCTCCACCACGATGGCGCCCGCATTTCGCATGGCATCGATGGCCTTGGGAAAGTCCGGGAACAGCATCGCGCCGATGCTCGAGAGGAAGACCGAGGGATAGCCGACGCGCCGGCCCTCGAGCCCGCCGGACCGCAGGAACTGCGTGTAGTCCACCGCGTGGGTCCGTGCATCGGCGGTGGCTGCATCCTTCGGATCGCTGGCCGCCATCGCCGAGAGCAGGATCGCCGCGTCGCGCACCGTGCGTGCCATGGGGACTGCCGTGTCCTGCGTGCTCGCGAGCGGAACGATGCCGGTCCTGCTGACCAGGCCGAGCGTGGGCCGGATCCCGACGATGCCGTTGGTCGCCGCCGGGCAAAGGATCGAGCCCTCGGTTTCGGTGGCGACCGCGAGGGGCGCGAAGCCCGCGGCCACCACCACGGCCGAGCCCGCGCTCGACCCGCAGGGGCTCTGGTCGAGCACATGGGGGTTCGCGGTCTGCCCGCCCCGCCCGCTCCAGCCGGCGTCCAGTGCGCTGTCGCGATAGCCGGCCCATTCGCTGAGGTTCGCCTTGCCCAGGATGACCGCGCCGGCATCGCGCAGCCGGCTGGCGACGAAGGCATCGCGGGTCGCGGGCTGTCCCACCATGGCCAGCGATCCCGCCGAGGTCTGCATCCGGTCGCCGGTGTCGATGTTGTCCTTGAGGAACAGCGGGATGCCGTGCAGCGGGCCGCGCGACTTGCCGCTCGCGCGCTCCGCGTCGCGCTGGTCGGCGATGGCCAGCGCATCGGGATTGAGTTCGATGACGGCGTTGAGGGTGGGCCCGCGCTTGTCGAGCATGTCGACGCGCTTCAGCAGGTAGGCCACCATGTCGCGCGAAGTGGCGCCCTGCGCCGCCTTCTCCGCGAGGCCCGCGATGTCGGCGTACTCGATGCCTTCGAGCGAGGGCGGGACCACGGCGGGGCCGACCGGAGCGAGGGGCACCGCGGGTTCGACGCCGGTGCCGTCGGTCGTTGCAGGCGGCGCCGCGGCGAACGGCGCGACCCTGGCGCCATCGCCATCGCCACCGCCGCATGCCCAGAGCACGAGGCCGCAGAGCAGCACGCAACCGATCCTCGCGGCCGACACGACGCGGCGCGGACGAACATCATTCTTCACTTTCACTCCTTGTGGATCGTGGGGAAACGAGGCGAGGGCCGTGGCATGTGGCCGCGACCTCAGGGCTTGCAGTTCGCATCGGTGCCCGGCGGGATCACCGGCGCGATGGTTCCGGTGCCGGGCCCGATGACTGCCGGCAGGATGCGGGTGCTGCCTCCATCGCCACCGCCGCAGGCGCTGAGCAAGAGGCAAGGAAGAAGCAGCGCGCACGCGCGCCGCGCAAGGATCGCGGATTGGATCGGCATGAGGACTCCCTGTGTCTGGAACGGAACGCCGGCCCTCAGGCCGCGGGCTGCCCGGGCGGGCAGGGTTGCGGCGCATCCTTGGCCCGCACCTCGAGGAAGATCGCGTCGGGCGGCCCGGCCCTGCCCTTCTGGTTGATGCCCTGCACGTAGAGCAGGTGCTTGCCCGGCATGAAGGCCGAGGTGTCGATCACGCCCGACACCTTGACCCTGGGCCCCGCGCCGAAGGCCGTGTCGGCGGTGGCGCGCAGCGGGATCGCCCGGGCCGCGCCGTCCCAGGGCAGCGTGTTGATGTAGGCGTTGGCGGCCTGGATGGGCTGCGGGTCGTGCCGGGTGACCGGCAGCCTGCTGTCGCCCTGGTTGTAGAGGTACCGGTCGTCGTCGATCGTCGCGGTCAGCGTGACCGACTCGCCCTGCCGCACCGTGGCCGCCGACAACTGGATGTCGGCGGCGTCCGGCCCCAGCGGAAGCTGGTAGGGCGCCTTCAGCGTGCGGGCCGCATAGCGCAGCGAGGCCACGTTCTTCGGGAAGGTGTTCTGCTCGAACTCCTCGCAGGGCTCGTAGAACGAGGTGCCGAGCTCGATCGTGAACGAAGGCGCGCCGAGCTCGCCATAGAAGGTGTCGGTGGTCGTGCCGTCGGTGTCGTAGTCGATGATCTGCGTGGCGGCGTAGCCGTTGTACCAGGCGAGGCGCTGGGCGAAGGCCGCCATGCCGTCGTCGTTCGCCGTCTTGGAGTCGCCGCGCAGCGACTCGCGCCGGATGCCCCATGGCCACAGCACCAGCTGCGAGAAGCTGTGGATGTCGATGTACAGGCCCTCGTAGTCGCCGGGCGCGCCGGTCGCGAAGTCGTTGGCCGCGGCCGTCCTTCGGTCGCGCAGCAGGCCGCCCGTGAAGTTGCCGTCCTGCTGGCGCGTGCCCGCGACGTACCTGACGATGGCGGCGGTCTCGGGCTCCGACGCGGCGGAGGTGCCGCGGAAGGTCGCATCGCAGGCATCGCCGCTGGATCCCGCGCCCTTGGTGCTGTTCCAGCCGAACGGGAAATTGCGGTTCAGGTCCACGCCCGATTCGATGGGGCCCATGAACTGGGACATGAAGGGGTCGTCGGGTGCCTTGCAATAGCCGTCCGCGAGATGGACGTTCTTGCGCCATCCCGAGCCGAAACCCTGCGGCACGGCCTGCTCCGCGAGCTTCCGGCCATCGGGATTCGCATGCAGGATGAAGTGGAACTCGTTGTGGTCGAGCAGCCAGGTGGCCGTGGGATCGATGCCATGGTTCTTCACGAGCCATTCGGTGAAGCGCGTGGAGATCTCGGCCGGCGTGTACTCGCGCGCATGGATCGACGAAGTGGTCACCATGCGCGGCACGGTCCTCTCCTGGATGCGATCCTGGTTGCCGATGACGACGGCGCGCAGCGGATTGCCTTTGCTGTCGGGCAGCAGGTCGAAGTCGATCAGGCTGACGACGCTCTGTGGCAGGTACTTGATCAGCACGTTGCGAAACGACAGCAGCTGCGTCTGCACCCAGGTCTGTCCCACGGGCGCGACACGGACCAGCTTCGGATAGCGCGCGGCCAGCGCGTCGATGTCGAGGTTGGCCTGCTCGACCGTGCGGTAGCAGGCGGCATTGCCGCCGAACGGCGGATCGCCGGGCTTGCCGAGCTTCAACAGTTGCTGCCGCTGGCGCTGGAAGCCGCGAATCCGCTCGGAGCCTTCCACGTCGATCTCGACCGCGTAGCCCATGCCGCGCAGCCGTTCGACACCGCGCGTGTCGAGTTCCGTCGCGATGGTGTTGCCGACCTTGTCGACCCGCATGTGATCGATCCAGCGCGACAGGCGCTGGATGTCCTCGCGCGACGCATAGGGCACGCGCACCGACCAGATGCGACCCTGCTCGAGCTGCGCTGGCGGTGCAGCCCCGGGGTCGACGGTGCCCTGCGCGATCGCGGGTGGCGCGAGCTGTGCGAGCACGATCAGCCCGCAGAGCGCGAGACGAAGACGCGGGCGCCGAGGCGCCGTATGAAGACCGGGTGTCATGTGGGTTGTCCTGTGCTGCATTCCATGAAGTCCACCGACCCGGCCCGATGTTCGGCAGGCCAGGTCGGCACCGTCGCGAAGGGCATCGGCAACTCGCGTCCACACGGGTCCTCGACGGGACCGTGTATTTGTGATGGATGGCGCATGGACGCGCGGGTGCGTTCCCTCCCTGTTCCGCACCCGAAGCAGGCTCACTGCGTGAGCAATGCCTGCTGGCGAAAAAGAATAAGGGCTCGAGCGTCCGAGCGAAACAGCCGCTCGTCCTTATTCTTTCGAGAAAGTCGGCGCGTCAGTCGCGCAGCCGCGGCAGCAGCGCGAGAAAGGCCTTGAGCAGCGGCGACTCGTCCGACTTGCGCCAGACCACCAGCGTGTCGACATGCGTCTTCTCGCCCTTGAGCGGACGGAACACCACGCCCTCGCGATGCAGCGCCTTCACGCAGGCCGGCACCAGCGCGACGCCCACGCCGCCCGAGACCAGGCTCACGATGGTGTTCATCTGGCGCGCCGGAAACATGCGCGGGCTGAAGCCGCGCCGCATGCAGGTGGCGACGATGGCGTCGAACATCTGCGGCCCGATGTGGCGCTCGAAGCCCAGGAAGCGTTCGCTCGCGAAGCGCTCGAGCGCCACGCTGCCGGGCCGCGCGAGCGCATGCGTCTCGGGCAGCGCGAGGATCAGCGTGTCCTTCTGCACCAGTCGCGAGTCCAGCGTCGGCGGCATCTCGGCCGGCTGCAGGATCAGGCCGATGTCGAGCCGGCCCGACTGCACGTCGGCCAGGATCTGCTCGGTGATGCCCTCGCGCAGCGCGATGCTCGCGTTGGGATGGTTCTCGTTGAAGTCGCGCAGCACCTGCGGCAGGAAGGTGTAAGCCGGCAGGCTGATGAAGCCGACCGCGATCGAGCCCTTGAGGCCGGCCGCCGCGTCCTTCGCATGGCGGCGCAGGCTCTCCATGCCGCCGAGCACGGCGCGCGCGTCGCGCAGGGCCTCCTCGCCCGCGCGCGTGATCGCGATGCGGCGCGAGCTGCGCTCGAACAGCGCGACGCCCAGTTCCTCCTCCAGCTCCTTGATCGCGAGGCTCACCGGCGGTTGCGAGAGATTGAGGCGCTCGGCGGCGCGGCCGAAGTGGAGTTCCTCGGCGACGGCGACCAAGCAGCGCAGGTGGCGGAGTTCCATCGATCTGAATCCTGTATTGATCGATCTGAATTGTAGATTTGTTGCTATGGATCAGCGCTCCTAGACTCCGCGGCCATGCGCCGGCCCTACCCCCTGCCGCGCAGTCAGGAGACAAAGTGAACAAGCAGTCGACGACGGCCCTGCCACGAGCAAGGACCGTGGTCCACCCTGGGCCCAGCGGCCCCGTGAGGATCAACCACATGCGTGCCGACCATGGTCGGCACTTCCGGCTTTCGCTGCCCGCGGGCCGCACCCTGCACGAGGGCCTGGTCGAGGCCCTGGCGCGCGAGGCGGTGCACAGCGCCTCGATGACGCTGCTCGGCGGCGACCTCGAGAGCCTGAGCTTCTGCATGGCCCTGCCCGACCCCTCGGGCCGCGTGCTCGCCACCTACGGCGCGCCGGTGCCGCTGCGCGGCGCGCGGCTGATCTTCGGCAATGCCACGCTGGGCCGCTCGGCGTCGAACGCGCCGCTGGTCCATTGCCATGGCGCCTTCTGCGAGGCGGACGGCGCGGTGCGCGGCGGCCACATCCTCTGCGACCGCAGCGTGGTCGGCCGCGTGCCGGTCACGGTGCTCGTGACCGCGCTCGACAGCTTCGAGCTGCGCGTGGCCTACGACGAGGAAACGCGCATGCCGCTGATGCGCCCCGAGGCGAGGGCCGGTCATGTCTGAAGTCCACCGGATCGAACGCGGCCGCATGGGCCGCGTGGCCTACGCACGCATCGGACCCAACGAAGACCTGATGCAGGGCGTCGAGAAGCTCTGCGTGGCCCAGGGCTTTCGCCATGCCTTCGTGCGCGGCGCGCTCGGCAGCCTGATCGACGCCTGCCTCGAGCGCCCCGACGGCGCCTGCCAGGTGATCCGCGGCCCGGCCATCGAGGTCGTGAGCCTGGCCGGCGAAGTGCGCCGGCAGCCCGACGGCAGCCTGCGCTCGGCCCTCACCGGCGTGGTCGCCGACACCGAGGGCCGGGTCTACGGCGGGCCCTTCGTGGCCGGCGCCAACACCGTGTGCGTCACCTTCGAGGTCACGCTCGAAGAGTGGCTGCCCGCCGACGACGACAACTGATTTCGACAACTGCAGGACTCCCATGACAGACACCTCCTCCTCCCGGCGCGTCGCCGTCGTCACCGGCGGCGCGCGCGGCATCGGCCTCGCGATCGGCCAATGGTTCCTCGCGCACGGCCACCAGGTCGCGCTGCTCGACAACGACCGCGCCACGCTGGAAGCGACGGGCCGCACGCTCGCCCAGCCCGATCGCGTGCTGACCGTGAACTGCGACGTGTCCGATCCCGCGCAGGTCGATGCGGCCGCGCATGCCGTGGTCGCGCGCTTCGGCCGCGTCGATGCGCTGGTCAACAACGCGGGCGTGGCGGTGTTCAAGCGCGTGGCCGAGACCAGCTTCGCCGACTGGCGCACGGTGCTCGGCACCAACCTCGATGGCGCGTTCCTCTGCACCCAGGCCTTCGGCGCACTGATGGTGCAGGCCGGTGGCGGCGCGGTGGTGAACGTGGCCTCGATCTCCGGCCTGCGCGCAAGCACGCTGCGCGTGGCCTACGGCACCAGCAAGGCGGCGCTGATCCACCTGACCAAGCAGTACGCGGTCGAGCTCGGCAATGCCGGCGTGCGCGTGAACGTGATCGCGCCGGGCCCGGTCGAGACCGAGATGGCCAAGCTGGTCCACAGCGTGGCGATCCGCTCCGACTACTACGACGCGATCCCGCTCGGTCGCTACGGCAGCGTGGAGGAGATGGCGAACACGGTGGGCTTCCTGTGCAGCGACGCCGCCAGCTTCATCAACGGCCAGGTGATCGCGGTCGATGGCGGCTTCGACGCCGCGGGCGTCGGCCTGCCGACCCTGCGCCGCGGACTGCCGTCCGAGCGCGCCGCCGAAGCCGCGCACGCCTGAAGGAGCCGCACGCCATGAACCACGACAACGCCTTCATCACCGGCTGGGGCCACACGGTTTTCGGCAAGCTCGACGCGGTCGACAGCGAACAGCTGATCCGCGATGCGGTGGATCCCGCACTGCACACGGCCGGGCTCGAGGCCGCCGACATCGACGGTGTCTTCGTCGGCCACTTCAACGGCGGCTTCATGCCGCAGGACTTCAGCGCCTCGCTGGTCGCGCTCGCGGTGCCGGCGTTGCGCCATGTACCGGCCGTGCGCATGGAGAACGCCTGCGCCACCGGCTCGGCCGCGATCTGGGCCGCGCTCGACGCGGTACAGAGCGGCCGCGTGCGCCACGCGCTGGTGGTGGGCTTCGAGATCATGAACGCCGTGCCCGCCCCGGTGGTCGCGCGGACGCTGCTGCGCTGCTCCTACGTGAAGGAGGAAGGCGACACGCCCGCGGGCTTCGCGGGGGTGTTCGGCCGCATCGCGGGCAGCTACTTCGAGCGCTTCGGCGACCAGGGCGATGCGCTCGCGGCCATCGCGGCCAAGAACCACGCCAACGGCATGCACAACCCCTTCGCCCACATGCGGCGCGACCTGGGCTTCGATTTCTGTCGCCAGGTGTCGGAGCGCAATCCGGTGGTCGCGGGTCCGTTGAAGCGCTCCGATTGCTCGCTGGTCTCCGACGGCGCCGCGGCGCTGGTGATCTCGGCCGCGCCGACGGCATCGGCCCGCGTGCCGGCCGTGCGCTGGCGCTCGCGCACGCAGGTCAACGAATACCTGCCGCTGTCGCGCCGCGATCCCACGCGCTTCGAGGGCGCGGCGCTTGCATGGAGCCGCGGGCTCGAGGCGGCCGGACTCGCGCTGGACGACCTCGGCTTCGTCGAGACGCACGACTGCTTCACCGTCGCCGAACTGCTCGAGTACGAGGCCATGGGCCTGGCGCCGCACGGCCAGGGTGCGCGCGCGATCCTCGACGGCGTGACGCGCAAGGACGGCCGGCTTCCGGTCAATCCCTCGGGCGGCCTCAAGTCGCGCGGCCATCCGATCGGCGCGACCGGCGTGTCGCAGCACGTGATGGCGGCGATGCAGCTCACCGGCCTGGCGGGCGACATGCAGGTGGCCACGGGCCGGCCCGGCGCCGTCTTCAACATGGGTGGCGCGGCGGTCGCCAACTACCTCAGCGTGCTGGAGGCGGTGTGAGCGCGGCACAGGCGGCGAACCTCTCGGTGCTGTTGTCGCAGACCGCGGCGCTGTTTTCCGACCGGCCGGGCCTGATCCTCGAGGACCGGACCTGGACCTGGCGCGAGATCGACGCACGCGTCGACGCGCTGGTCGATGCGCTGCGCGCGCTCTGCATGCAGCCTGGCGACAAGCTGCTCGTGCAGTCCCGCAACAACATCGCGCTGTTCGAGAGCTGCTGGGCCGCGTTCCGCCTGGGCGCGGTCTGGGTGCCGGTGAATGCGCGTCTGACTCCGCCCGAGGTGGCCTACCTCGGCAGCGCGAGCCGCGCCGCGGTGATGCTCGCCGAGGACTGCTTCGGCGCGCACGTGGAGGCCGTGCGCGCGGCCTCGGCGCACCTGCGCCATGTGGTGACGATCGGCGTGCCGCCGCAGGGTGCGTTGGGTTACGAGGCGCTGCTCGCGGCGCACGCGGGCGCGCCCAATGCCACGGCACCGGTCGACGACTGCACGCCGCTGTGGTACTTCTACACCTCAGGCACCACCGGCAAGCCCAAGGCCGCGGTGCTGACCCACGGGCAACTGGCCTTCGTGGTCACGAACCACCTCGCCGACCTGATCCCCGGCACCACCGAGCGCGACTGCTCGATCGCCGTCGCGCCGCTGTCGCACGGCGCGGGCATCCATGCGCTGCTCAACGTCGCGCGCGGCGCAGCGACCGTGCTGCCGGCCTCGGACCGGTTCGATCCGCCCGCCATCTGGGCGCTGGTCGAGCGGCACCGGGTCAGCAACCTCTTCACCGTGCCCACCATCGTCAAGATGCTGGTGGAAGACCCGTCGGTCGATGCCTTCGACCACGGCTCGTTGCGCTACCTGGTCTATGCCGGCGCGCCCATGTACCGCGCCGACCAGAAGCGCGCGCTGCGCAAGCTGGGCCCGGTGCTCGTGCAGTATTTCGGCCTCGGCGAGGTCACGGGCTGCATCACGGTGCTGCCGCCCTCGATGCATTCGGCCGACGATGCCGATCCCGATGCGAACCTCGGCTCCTGCGGCCGGCCGCGCACCGGCATGGAGGTCGCGATCCTCGATGCGCAGATGCAGCGCCTGCCGGCCGGTGCCGTCGGCGAGATCTGCTGCCGCGGCCCCGCCGTGTTCGCGGGCTACTTCGACAACCCCGAGGCCACGGCCAAGGCGCTGCGCGGCGGCTGGTTCCACACCGGCGACCTCGGGCGCATGGACGAGCGCGGGCTGCTCTACATCACGGGCCGCGAGTCCGACATGTACATCTCGGGCGGCTCGAACGTCTATCCGCGCGAGGTCGAGGAGATCCTGCTGACCCATCCGGCGGTGCGCGAGGCCGCGGTGCTGGGCTGGCCCGACGCCAAGTGGGGCGAGGTCGGCGTGGCCGTGCTGGTGTGCGAACGCGACGACATCGACGCCGAGGAGATCCTGCGCCACCTCGACGGCCGCTGCGCCAGGTACCGCTGGCCGCGCCACGTGCTGTTCTGGCCCGCGCTGCCCAAGTCGGGCTACGGCAAGGTCGCGAAGAACGACATCCGCCGGCTGCTGGCCGAGCGCGCGGAGATCGCGGAGGTCGCCATCGCCTGAAGTCCCATCCCCCTCCCCCACAGCGTTCGACAGATCCCGAGAAAACCCACACAACAGGAGACAAGCGCCATGAACATACAACGCCGCACCGTGCTGCGCACCGCCGCCGCCGCATCCACGCTGGCCCTGCCGCTGCGCCACGCCTTCGCGCAGAAGAAGCCCTACAGCTACAAGTACGCGAACAACCTGCCGGTCACGCACCCGATGAACATCCGGGCCAAGGAGATGGCCGACGCGATCCGTGCCGAGACCCAGGGCCAGGTCGACATCCAGATCTTTCCGAACAACCAGCTCGGCTCGGACACCGACATGCTGAGCCAGCTGCGCTCGGGCGGGGTCGAGTTCTTCACGCTGTCGGGCCTGATCCTCGCCACCCTGGTGCCCGCGGCCTCCATCAGCGGCGTGGGCTTCGCGTTCCCCGACTACGCCAGCGTCTGGAAGGCGATGGACGGCGAGCTCGGCGCCCACATCCGCCAGCAGATCGCCAAGGCCAACATCCTCGCGATGGACCGCATCTGGGACAACGGCTTCCGCCAGATCACTTCCTCGAGCAAACCCATCGCGGCGCCGGCCGACCTCAAGGGCTTCAAGGTGCGCGTGCCGGTCTCGCCGCTGTGGACCTCGATGTTCAAGGCGCTCGAGGCCGCGCCGACCTCGATCAACTTCGCCGAGGTGTATTCGGCGCTGCAGACGAAGATCGTCGACGGCCAGGAGAACCCGCTCGCGATCATCTCGACCGCCAAGCTCTACGAGGTGCAGAAGTACTGTTCGATGAGCAACCACATGTGGGACGGCTTCTGGTTCCTCGCCAACAAGCGCGCCTGGGATCGCCTGCCGCCCGAGCTGCAGGCCATCGTGGCGCGGCACGTCAACGCCGCCGCGATGAAGGAGCGCGCCGACGTGGCCGAGCTCAATACCGGGCTGCAGAAGGAACTGGCCGCCAAGGGCATGCAGATCAACCAGCCCGACCCGGCCGCCTTCCGCGACCAGCTGCGCAAGGCCGGCTTCTATGCCGAGTGGAAGGCCAAGTACGGCGACGAGGCCTGGGCGCTGCTCGAGCGCAGCGTGGGCAAGCTGGCATGAGCGCCGCGCTGGGGCATGGCCACGGGGCCGCGCTGGCTTTCGATGCGGCGGGGTCGAACCCGCTCGCGGCGCGCATCGAGCAGGCGCTCGGCGCCGCGGTGAGCGTCGCGGCGGGCGCGCTGGTGCTGGCCGACGTGGCGGTGCTGCTCGCGGGCGTGGTCGCGCGCTTCGTGCTGCACCAGCCGCTGATCTGGTCGGACGAGCTGGCCTCGATGCTCTTCATCTGGCTGGCGATGCTGGGCGCGGTGGTCGCGCTGCGGCGCGGCGAGCACATGCGCATGACGGCGCTGGTCTCGGGCCTCGCGCCCGAACGCCGGCAGCTGGCCGAGGCGCTCGCGCTGTGCGCGGCCCTCGCCTTCCTCGCGATGATCGCGTGGCCGGCCTGGGAATACGCCGCGGAGGAACGCTTCATCACCACGCCCGCGCTCGACATCTCGAACGCCTGGCGCGCCGCCGCCCTGCCCGCGGGCGTGGCGCTGATGGCGCTGTTCGCGGTGCTGCGGCTGTTCCGCGACTTCGACTGGAAGACCACCACCAAGGCCGTCTGCGTGGTGGCGATCGTGGTCGCGGCCTTCGGCTTCGGGCGCGCCGTGTTCGAGGATCTGGGCCGGCTCAACCTGCTGGTCTTCTTCGTCGGCGTGGTGCTGGCCTGCGTGCTCGGCGGCATCCCGATCGCCTTCGCCTTCGGCCTCGGCACCTTCGGCTACCTCGCGCTGACCACCGACACCGCGCTGCCCGTGATCGTCGGGCGCATGGACGAGGGCATGTCGCACCTGATCCTGCTCGCGGTGCCGCTGTTCGTCTTCCTCGGCCTGCTGATCGAGATGACCGGCATGGCCAAGGCGATGGTGGCCTTCCTCGCGAGCCTGCTCGGCCACGTGAAGGGCGGGCTCTCGTACGTGCTGGTGGGCGCGATGTACCTGGTGTCTGGCATCTCGGGATCGAAGGCGGCCGACATGGCGGCGGTCGCACCGGCGCTGTTTCCCGAGATGCAGAAGCGCGGCGCCAGCGACGGCGAACTGGTCGCGCTGCTGGCGGCCACGGGCGCGCAGACCGAGACCGTGCCGCCGAGCCTGGTGCTGATCACCATCGGCTCGGTCACCGGCGTGTCGATCGCGGCGCTGTTCACCGGCGGGCTGCTGCCGGCCGTGATCCTCGGCCTGATGCTGTGCGTGGTGGTGCACTTCCGCAGCCGCCACGAGGACCTGAGCCGGGTCGAGCGCTCGCCCTGGTCCCAGGTGCTGCGGCTCGCGCTGGTGGCGCTGCCCGCGCTCGCCCTGCCCTTCGTGATCCGCGCCGCCGTGGTGGAAGGCGTGGCCACCGCCACCGAGGTCTCGACCCTCGGCATCGTCTACGCGGTGGTGGCCGGGATCGCGATCTACCGGCAGTTCGACTGGCGCCGGCTCGGGCCGATGCTGGTGGCCACCGCCTCGCTGTCGGGCGCGATCCTGCTGATCATCGGCACCGCCACCGCGATGGCCTGGGGCCTCACGCAGTCGGGCTTCTCGCGCTGGCTCGCCGAGCTGATGGCGAACCTGCCGGGCGGCGCCGGGATGTTCCTGGCCGTGTCGCTGGTGATCTTCGTGATCCTGGGCTCGGTGCTCGAGGGCATCCCGGCGATCGTGCTGTTCGGCCCGCTGCTGTTTCCCATCGCGCGCCAGCTCGGCATCCACGAGGTGCACTACGCGATGGTGGTGGTGCTGTCGATGGGCCTGGGCCTGTTCGCGCCGCCGCTCGGCGTGGGCTACTACGCGGCCTGCGCGATCGGGCGCGTGCAGCCCGATGCGGGGATCGGGCCGATCGTGGGGTACATGCTGGCGCTGCTCGCGGGGACGATCGTGGTGGCGGCAGTTCCGTGGCTGTCGATCGGCTTCCTCTGAACTAGCTTCGCACCACGCTGCGAAAGGCCACCGACAGCGCCTCGAGCGCCGCGCGCGGCCGCCCTTCGCCCACGCGCGTGTGCAGCAGCACCGGCAGGCGCGGCAACTCGGGCAGCCCGAGCCGCGCGCCCACCTCGACCGCGCCGAAGGGCAGCATGCGCGGCGCCAGCGCGGCCACGCCGAGGCCGGCCATGACCGCGGCCGCGACGGCGGCGACGCCACCGCCGACGAAGACCTCGGTCCAGGGCATGCGCGCCTCGTCGAGCAGTCGCGCGGCCAGCGCGCGCACGCCGCAGGGCTCGGCCATGGTGGCCAGCGGCAGCGGCTCGCCCGCGCGGTGCTGCCAGGTCGGCGCCGCGAACCAGCCGAACCGTTCTTCGGCCAGCAGCTCGCCGTCGTTGCGGCCCGCATGCAGGCGCACGATCACGGTGTCGAGTTCGCGCCGGTCGAAGCTCTGCAGCAGCTCGCCCGAGGAGCCGATGCGGATCTCGATCAGCAGCTGCGGGTCCTGCGCGTTCATGCGCGCGATCAGCGCGGGCAGCTCGGGGCCCGCCACGTGGTCGCTGATGCCGATGGTGAGCCGCTGGCGCGCCTGGGCGAAGGCGCCGAGCGCGCGGTCGTGCACCGCCAGCAGCTCGCGCGCATGTTCGAGAAAGGCCGCGCCCTTGGCCGACAGCTCCACGTGCCGCGGTGTGCGCTCCACCAGCCGGCAGCCGAGCCGCTCCTCGAGCCGCTTGAGCTTGAGGCTGATGCCGGCCTGCGTGGTCTGCAGCGCCTCGGCCGCGAGCGTGAAGCTGCCGAGCTCGACGATGCGGATGAAGGCCAGGACGGCATCGAGATCGAGAGGGCGTGCAATCATTTCAAAAAATTGTCGTTGATATATTTATCCATAGCAATTTCGTATGACTAGCATCGTCCGACATCACCACCCCTTTGAAGGAATCACGATGCCCATCAGCCATGTCTTCCTGCGTGCCGGCAAGCCCGAGGCCTATCGAACGGCGATCCTCGACGGCCTCGGCCGCGCGCTCAGCGACGCGCTCGGCGTGTCCGAGGACAACCGCTTCATGACGCTCAGCGAGCACGAGCCCGCGAACTTCCGCCACGGCAATGCCTACGGCGTGACGCGCAGCGACGACGTGGTCTACATCCGGATCACGGTGTTCGACAGCCGCAGCGCCGCGCAGAAGCAGGCGCTGTTCCGGCGGCTCGCGGAACTGCTGGCCGAAAGCCCCGGCCTGCGCGGCGAAGACCTGTTCGTGAACATCGTCGACTCGCCGAAGGAGAATTGGTCGGTGGGCCATGGCCTCGCGCAGTTCGCCTGAGGCCCGGCCGAAGAGATTCACGATGGAGACATCCCATGCTCGATATTGCAGAGGTCGCGCAGCGCGCAGGCCTGGCGCCTTCGGCGCTGCGCTTCTATGAACGGCGCGGACTGATCGAATCCGCGGGCCGCACCGGCCTGCGGCGCGCCTACCGGCCCGAGGTGGTCGCGTGGCTGGCGCTGATCCACTGCGCGAAGTCGGCCGGCTTCTCGCTCGCGCAGATCGGGCGTTTCCTCGCGTCCACGCCCAAGGACGTCGAGCTGCGTCGCAGCATGGCCAAGCGCGCCACCGAGCTCGACCACGAGATCGAGCGGCTGCAGACCATGCGCGACAGCCTGAAGCACGCGGCCGTGTGCACGCATGCCTCGCTGGTCGAATGCCCGAAGTTCAAGGCCAACTTCCGCGAGCTGGTGCGTTAGCAAGAAAACTTCGAAGAAGCGCTTGACTTGAACCGAAGTTCAAGTCGTAGATTGGCTGTCCCCTTCACCACCGGAAGACAGGACATGCCGCTTCATCCCCAGGCCCAGGCGCATCTGGATCGCCTCGCCGCCACCCGCTTCTCCGACATGCACACGCTCGCGCCCGACGCGATCCGGCAGGGCAAGCGCCGCATGCTCGCGGCGCTGCCGCCCGGCGCGCCGGTGGCCTCGGTCGCCGACCGTCGCATCGACACCGCGGTGGGGCCGCTCGACGTGCGCATCTACCACCCGTCGCCGCAGCAGGTGCTGCCGGTCATCGTGTTCTTCCACGGCGGCGGCTTCGTGCTCGGCGACCTCGACACGCACGACGGCCTCGCGCGCGCGCTCGCCGTGGCGACGCAGGCGGTCGTGGTCTCGGTGGCCTATCCGCTGGCGCCCGAGCACAAGTTCCCGGCCGGTGTCGACGCGGCCTTCGCGGCCACCGCCTGGGTGGCCGAGCATGCGGCGCAGCTCGGTGCCGACGGGCATCGGCTCGCGGTCGCGGGCGACAGCGCCGGCGGCAACCTCGCGGCGGTGGTCGCGCTGAAGGCGCGCGATGCCGCGGGACCGCGGATCGCGCACCAGCTGCTGATCTATCCCGATGTCGATTTCCGCCGCATCAACACCTCGATCCAGGCCTATGCGGGGCAGTACGGCAACATCGGCCGCGAGATGCAGCACTGGTTCATGGATCACTACCTCGGCGACGCGGCACTGAAGACCCATGCGCTGGTCTCGCCGCTGCTGGCCGGGGACCTGCGCGGACTGCCACCGGCCCATATCGTCACGGCCGAGTTCGATGCGCTGCGCGACGAGGGCGAAGCCTATGGCGAGCGGCTGCGCGAGGCCGGCGTGCCGGTCAACGTGAAGCGCTACGACGGCATGATCCACGAGTTCATGCGCTGGCCCTTCGACGCCACGCGCGAGGCGCTGGCCGATGCCGCGCGGGCACTGCGGTCCACGCTGTTCGCTGCATAGCGGCCTCAGCGCGGCGGGTGCTGCCAGCTCTTGTGGACGAACTCGAGGCTGTGGCCGTCGGGGTCGAACACGTTGGCCGCGTAGTAGCGCGGGTCGTAGTGCAGGCGGGCCCCGGGTGCGCCGTTGTCGCGGGCGCCGGCGGCCATGGCCGCGGCATGGGCCGCGTCGACTTCGGCATGGCTCGCGGCGACGAAGCCCACATGCACCGCCTCGCCGTTCACCGGGCCCTGCCGCAGCCAGAAGAACACGCGACCCCGGGCGCCGAAGCCCTTCAGGTCGGGATGGCCGGGCGGGCCGTCCTTGCCCGCGTAGTCATGCTGGTGAGCGATGCCCAGCGGTGCGAGCGCGGCGGCATAGAAGTCGATGGAGCGTCGCAGGTCGCTGACGGACAGGAAGATGTGGTCGAGCATGGGCGGCGCCGTATCAGATGTTGTAGCCGCCGGCCACCTCGATGGTCTGCGCGTTGATCCAGGCATTGTCGGCGGACAGCAGTCCCGCGATCACGCGGCCGACGTCGTCGGGCGCGCCGATGCGGCCGAGCGCGGTCTGCGCGGCGAGCAGGGTCTCGAACTCGGGGCTCTGGTCGAGGGCCTGGCTGGTCATGTCGGTTCGGATGGCGCCCGGCGACACGGCATTGGCACGGATGCCGCGCGCGCCGAACTCCTTGGCCATGTAGCGCGTGAGCACCTCCAGCCCGCCCTTGAAGGCCGCATAGGGCGCGACGCCCGGTGTCGCGACACGCGTGGTCGCGCTCGTGAGGTTGACGATGTGGCCGCCATCGGCCATCAGCGGCAGCAACGCCTGGGTCAGGAAGAACGGGCCCTTGAGATGCACGTCGAGCAGACCGTCGAACTCGGCCTCGCTGACCGAGGCGATGGGATTGAAGAGGCCATAGCCCGCGTTGTTGACCAGTGCATCGAAGCTGTTGCGCTGCCATGTCGCCTCGAGCGTTGCCGCAACCCGGTCGCGAAAGCCGGCGAACGACGCGACCTTGCCCACGTCGAGCGCGAGGGCCGCGGCCTTGCCGCCCTCGGCTTCGATCGTGCGCACGAGCGCCTCGGCACCGGCCGCGTGGCTGTTGTAGGTGAGGATCACGCCCATGCCGCGTTTGGCGGCCTGCAGGGCCGTGCTGGCGCCGAGGCCGCGGCTCGCGCCGGTGATGATGACGATGTTCATGCGTGCTTTCGTTGAATCGGTGATGCATCGACGATAGGGGGCGGCACGCATCGCGGCCTGCCCATTCCTGCCTCGGGCCTGCCCAAAACTGCCGCGCCGGCACTCGGGCACTTGCGGCGCACGGAGCGGTGCGATCTGATGCAGGCCATGGAAGAACAACTGACGGAACTCCGCGACCTGGCCGCCCATGCGCGCAACCGCCTCACGGAGACCGGCATTCCGCGCGTGGCCATGGTGCAGGGGAAGATCCCCGAGCACGAGCTCAACGCGGTCTACGACCCGATGGTCAACCTGGTGCTGCAGGGCGGCAAGTCGATGACCGTGGGCGAGCGCACGCTGGACTACGGCCCGGCCACCTATTTCGTGATGTCCATCGAGCTGCCCGCGGCCGGCACGGTGCGGCCCGCGCCGGGCGGCGAGCCCTATCTCGCGGTGGCCCTGAGCCTGCAGCCGGCGGTGATCGCGGCGCTGATCGCCGACCTGCCGCCGATCGCGCTCGCGCAGAAGCCCGAGGCCGGCTTCTCGGTGGCCGCCGTCACGCCGGACCTGATGGATGCCTGGGTGCGCATGCTGCGGCTGATGCGGCGGCCCGCCGACATCCCGGCGCTGGCCCCGGTCTACGAGCGCGAGATCCTCTATCGCGTGCTGCAGGGACCGCAGGGCGCGATGCTGCGCGGCATCGCCATGCCCGACAGCGCCCTCTCGCGCGTGAGCCGCGCGATCCAGCGGATCCGGCGCGACTTCGCGCTGCCGCTGCGCGTCGAGGCGCTGGCGCGGCAGGCCTCGATGAGCGCGTCGGCCTTCCATCGGCATTTCAAGGTCGCGACCTCGCTGAGCCCGGTGCAGTACCAGAAGCGCATACGACTGCTGCAGGCGCGCACGCTGCTGGTGGCGCATGGCCGGAGCGTGAGCTCGGCTGCCTTCGAGGTCGGCTACGAGAGCGCCACGCAGTTCAGCCGCGAATATGCGCGCGCCTTCGGACTGCCGCCGGGGCGCGACGCGGAACGGATACTGGCCGGGCACGCCTGAGCGCGCACCGCGGGCTCACACCTTGTCAGTGGTCGTCCGCGCGCACGAAGGACTCGAGCACCTTGACCATGCGCGCGAGCTGCGGGCCGATGTCCTGCTCGAGCAGCTCCCGGCCGAAGCGGCTGGCCGAGCCGCCGACGTTGAAGGTCACGACGTTGCCGTCGGCCTGCCGAATGGCCGCGCCCACGCCGCTGATGTCGCTCTCCCAGCCGCGCACGACCATCGTGAAGCCGCGTTCGCGCCAGTGCGCGAGCGAGGTCTCGATGGCCTGCTGCGTCTGCGGCCAGCGCTCGCGGTCGGCCAGGCGGATCTCGCCCAGCAGCCGCTCGCGCTCCTTCGCATCGAGCGCGCAGAGGTAGGCATGGCCCATCGCCGAGCGCGCCACGGGCAGCCGTGAGCCGATGTCCAGGCCCAGCGACAGCGGCGCGCTCGAGCGGCAGTTCTCCACGTAGAGCATCGACAGCCCGTTGCGGATGCCGAGCGACACCGAGGCGTCGTAGCGGTCGGCCAGGTCCTGCATGTAGGGCCGCGCGATGCGCCGCAGCTTGAGGTTCGACACCATCGTGATGCCCAGCGCGACCAGGCTGTCGCCATGCGCGTACTTGCCGGTCTCGCGCGAGTGGCGCAGGTAGCCCGCCACGACGAGGGTGTAGGCAAGCCGCGCGACGGTGGGCTTGGGCAGGCCGGTGCGACGTGCGATCTCGGTGCTGGTGAGCCATTTCTCGTCGGGACCCCAGGCGGCCAGGATGTCCAGGCCGCGCGCCAGCGCGGTCACGAAGCGCGGACTGTCGGAGCCCTCCTCGAAGTCGATCTGCTTGGTGCGGCCCATGTTGACGTTGTAAATTTAATTTCGTTGGACGGAATTATATTTTCAGCGCTTGGAAACGGTTCATGGAATTCCCTATACGAGAGAAGCGAGAGCGGAAAGATACTCGCCGTCGTTCGAAAGAACATTCCATAAATTTAATTCCGCTGAACGAAATTAAAGGATTCACGCGGAACTCATCCAACACGCAGGAGACATCTCGTGAAGTTCCATCGCCATCCGGGCCGCCGCGCCACCGTTCTCTCGCTCATCGCCGCCGCGACGCTGGCCGCATGCGGCGGCGGTGGCGGCGATTCGTCGGGCGCCAGCGCCGCGGCGCTGGCCGCCGCCATCGCTGCGCAACAGGCCGGTGCAGGCGGCGCGGGCGCCGGCAATCCCCCGGCACCGCCGCCCCCGGCGGCGCCCCAGCCCGAGGAAACGCGCGCGCAGGACAGCCGCCAGTTCACGGTCGACGAGACCAAGCTGCCGTTCGCCGCACTCTCGGGCGCGCCCGACACCGACCGCTGGTGGGGCGTGCTCGAGGGCGCCGGCTACCGCGTGGAAGTGCCGAAGAACTGGAACGGCATGCTCGTGATGTACGCGCACGGCTACGGCGGCACGGGCCCGGTGGTGAGCGTCAGCGATCCCACCATCCGCGCGCACCTGATCGCCCAGGGCTACGCCTGGGCCGCGTCGAGCTACACCAAGAACTACTACGACGTGCGCGCCGGCGTCGAGGACACCAACGCGCTCGCGCTGGCCTTCCAGCGCATCGCCTCGCAGAACGGCCGCACGCTCGATGCACCGCGCAAGACCTACATCGTCGGCCAGTCGCTCGGCGGCCACGTGGCCGCGGCCGCGGTCGACGCCGAGGCGCTGGAGACGGCCAACCACAAGGTGCGCTATGCCGGCGCGGTGCCGATGTGCGGCGTGCTCGGCGACATCGAGCTCTACAACTACTTCGGCGCCTCGCAGATCGCGGCGCAGCAGCTGGCCGGCCTGCCCGTCACCGGTTGGCCCGTGAGCAACTGGAACGACCTGCTGCCCGTGGTGCGCAACGCGCTGTTCACGCGCTTCCCGAGCGCGACGACCGCGCAGGGCGAGAAGTACAAGGCCATCGTCAAGAACCTCACGGGCGGCGAGCGCCCGATGTTCGATGCCGGCTTCGCGGGCAGCATGAACGCCACCGTGTGGGGCACCTTCGGCCGCGACGGCACCATCAACGGCATCCTCAACCGCGACGGCTACGACACCACCAGCATCGTCTACCAGCTCGACAACGACCCGGCGCAGAACGCCGAGGAGATCACCTTCAACCAGGGCGCCTACCGGCTGCATGCCGACCCCGAGGCCAACCGGCTGCGGCGCGACGGCCTGCGCTGGTTTCCCAAGTCCAATGCGCGCATCGACGTGCCGGTGGTCACCATCCACACGCTGGGCGACGTCTACGTGCCGTTCAGCATGGAGCAGATCTACAAGCGCCGCGCCGATGCGCTGGGCACCTCGAAGTGGCTCGTGCAGCGCGCGATCCGCGGCATCAGCCACTGCGACTTCACGACCGAGGAGCAGACCCAGGCCTTCGACGCGATGACGAACTGGGAGCAGAACGGCGTGAAGCCGGCCGGCGACGAGGTGCTCGACGCCGCGACCGTGGCGCGCGCCGACTACGGCTGCAAGTTCTCCTCGGCCAGCCGCGGCGGTTGCCCCGCGCCCTGACGGCGCCGGCGCGGCCCGTCCCTTTCGCGGGGCGGCCGCGCCGCCCTTCCCGTTTTCTTCGTTCGCACGTCCTGCCATGAAACAACCCACCCTCACCCGCCGTGCGCTGCACGCCCTGCTGCTGGCCGCCGGCCTCGCCGCCGCTCCCGCCTTCGCGCAGTCCGATGCCTTTCCGGTGCGGCCGATCCGCGTGCTGATCGGCTTCACCGCCGGCGGCTCGACCGACGTGCCCTTCCGCGTGCTGGCCGAGAACGCTTCGAAGATCCTCGGCCAGCCGGTGATCATCGAGAACAAGCCCGGCGCCGGCGGCGTGCTGCCCGCGCAGACCATGCAGGCCACCGCGCCCGACGGCTACACGCTCGCGCAGGTGCCGCTGCCGGTGTTCCGGCTGCCCTACACCACCAAGCTCAACTGGGACCCGGCCAACGACCTGAGCTACGTGATCGGCCTCGCCGGCTATTCCTTCGGCCTGGTGGTGCCCGCCGATTCGCCGATCAAGTCGATGCGCGAGTACCTCGCCTATGCCAAGGCCAACCCGGGCCGCCTGAGCTACGGCACGCCGGGCGCGCTCACCACGCTGCACCTGACGATGGAAGCGATCGCGATCCAGGCCGGCGTGGAGTTCAATCACGTGCCCTACAAGGGCAACTCCGAATCGCTGCAGGCGGTGCTCGGCGGCCACGTGATGTCGGTGGCCGACACGCCGGGCTGGGGCCCGTACGTCGACCAGGGCAAGCTGCGGCTGCTGTCGACCTGGGGCGAGACTCGCTCGAAGAAATACCCGAACGCGCCCACGCTCAAGGAGTCGGGTATCGACATGGTGCAGGCCTCGCCCTTCGGCCTGGTGCTGCCCAAGGGCGCGAACCCGAAGGTGGTCGCGATCCTGCACGACGCCTTCAAGAAGGCGATGGAGATGCCCAACTACCAGGAGTCGCTCGCCAAGTTCGACATGGAGACCTTCTACATGGACAGCGCGGCCTACAAGCAGTACGCGGTGCGCACCATGAAGACCGAGAAGGCCGTGATCGACAAGCTGGGCCTGGGCACGGCGGCCGCCGCGAAATAGGCGACCGCCCGCCGGGGCTCAGAACAGGTTGCCGACGTTGAACAGCGTCAGCAGCCCCAGCACGCCGAAGATGACGGCGGCCACGCCGTGCACCAGCCGCATCGAGACCTTGGCGGCGATCTTCTCGCCGAGGAAGACCGCGGGCGCGTCGGCCAGCATCATGCCCAGCGTGGTGCCGATCACGACCTGCACCACCTCGGGATAGCGCGCGGCCAGCGCCACGGTCGCGATCTGCGTCTTGTCGCCCATCTCCGCGAGGAAGAAGGTGACGACCGTGGTACCGAAGGCACCGAAGCGGCTCTTCGTCTTCGCGGCATCGTCGTCGATCTTGTCGGGGATCAGCATCCACGCGGCCATGGCCAGGAACGAGGCGCCGATGACCCAGCGCAGGATGTTCGGCCCCATGGCCTGGGCCACCAAGCCGCCGAGCGCGCCCGCTGCGGCATGGTTGACGACAGTGGCGGTGAAGATGCCCGCGACGATCTGCCATGGTTTGCGAAAGGTCGCGGCCAGGATGATCGCGAGCAGTTGGGTCTTGTCGCCCATTTCCCCGAGCGCGACCACGCCCGTGGATACGAGTAAGGCTTCCATGATGAAAAGAGAACTCCTGGGCCAGCGACGCGAAGACCACGCCACTTCCCGGCCCATACCGAGGTGACGTGGTCAAAGGTCTTGCCAGGCTCTAAAGCTGCTCGCGCCATGGCCGAAAGGCCAAGTGTGTTGACGCGGGCTCCTGCGTTGCGCAGGTCAGCTACTCCCCAATGACTGAGGGCGCGATCTTAGTCGCGGGCAGCGAATCGCCCGCGCCTTTTCGATGAATGTCCCCTTGTCGAGAGCGAGTTGCATTACCGCGACGGTTTCGAGGCGTCATGCGGCACGCGCCTGTTGCTCGCCGGCCAGCGCCAGTTCCCGCAACAGCGCTTGCCGCGTCGCAGCCGCCTTCTCGGCCTGCGCCTCACGCACATGGCCGTATCCCCGGATCGACTGGGGCAGCGAGGCCAGCTTCGTCACGATGGGCAAGGTCTCGGCACGCAAGTCGGACAGGGCCACGCGCATGTCGTCTTCGTACTGCGCCAGCAGCCGGCGGTCGAGTGTGCGTTCCGCCGCGTTGCGGAACGGATCGAGCCAACTTCCCCGGAGGCCGCGCATCCGCGCCATGCATTTCATCGCCAGCAGCACCCAGGGTCCCGCGTCGCCCTTGACGGGCTTGCCGCTGTGGACGTCCTTCCGCGCGAAGGGCCAGACCCCGAGGTGGAAGCGCAGCCGGATCGGGCCCTCGAACTCCTGCGCCAGTGCCGATCGAAAGTCGGGGTGCGTGAACAGACGGGCGACCTCCCACTCGTCCTTGGTCGCCAGCAGCCGGTGGTAGTTGTGCGCCACGGCCCTGGCCAGGGCATCTCCCGCATGGAGCGCTGCTTCCAACCGACGCGCCTTCTCCACCAACGCCCTGTAGCGCTGCACATGCAGTTCGCCGCTGTGCGCGCGCAGGTGCTCGATGCGATGCGCGACGGTCTGGTCGAGTCCCCGGGTCTGCCGCGACATGAAGGTGATGACCTGCGTCGGCTGTTCGGCCTTCAGGTGGCGCTCCACCGCCTGTCGGTCGTGGGCGACGCGCCGCCCCCAGAGGAACGCTTCCTTGTTCATGGCCACGGCCACGCCGTTGAGCTCGATGGCCCGCTCGATCGCGGCTCGTCCCAGGGGAACGAAGCCGCGCTGCCAGGCCAGGCCCAGCATGAACATGTTGATGCCGATCGGATCGCCGACCAGCGCGGTGGCCATGCGCTCGCCATCGATCAGCACGAGATCGGCCGTGCCCGCCGCGGCCTCGATGCGCTCGATCAGCGTCTTCGGGTCGAGCTGCCAGTCGGGATTGCGCGCGAAGTCGCTGGTCGGCACGAGGCCGGTGCTCACCACCGCGCGGCCGCGACCGGCCGGCAGCCGTGTCAGCGATTCGTCCGAGGCCGCGACGACGAGGTCGCAACCGATCAATGCATCGGCTTCGCCCTCGGCGATGCGCGTGGCATGCAGCATCCCCGGCTCGGGCGCGAACCGCACATGCGAGGTCACGGCGCCGTACTTCTGCGAGAACCCGGTGACATCGAGGTTGGAGCTGTAGCGGCCCTCCAGATGGGCGGCCACGGCCAGGGTCTGGCCGATGGTCACCACGCCCGTGCCGCCGATGCCGGAGATCAGCACGCTGCAGGCGCGTTGCAGCGGTGCGATGTCGGGCTCGGGCAGCGCCTGCGTGTACGGGCGCGGCGATACCGCCTGTGCCTCGACGCGCGCCGCGGCCCGGCGCGGCTTTGCGCCCTCGACGCTGACGAAGCTGGGGCAGAAGCCCTCCACGCACGAATAGTCCTTGTTGCAGCTTCCCTGGTTGATGCGGCGCTTGCGGCCGAGCTCGGTCTCCAGCGGCTCGATCGACATGCAGTTCGAGGCCACGCCGCAATCGCCGCAGCCCTCGCACACGGCCGGGTTGATGAACAGGCGCCGGTCGGGATCGGGCAGCTTGCCGCGCTTGCGCAGCCGGCGTCTCTCCGCGGCACAGGCCTGGTCGTAGAGGATCACCGAAACGCCGGGGTATTCGCGGAACTCGCGCTGCACGGCGTCGAGGGCGGTACGGTGGTGCACAGCCACACCCTCGGGCAGGGTCACGTCGGTATAGCGCTGCGGCTCATCCGTCACGACCGCCATCTTGCGGATGCCCTCCGCCGCGAAGCCCGCGAGGATCTGCGGCGGGCTCAGGTTTCCCTCGACCGGCTGTCCGCCCGTCATCGACACGAAGCCGTTGTAGAGCACCTTGTAGGTGATGGGCACCTGCGCCGCGACGGCCTGCCGAATCGCCAGATGGCCCGAGTGCGCCAGCGTGCCGTCGCCGATGTTGGCGAACACATGGCGCTCGGCGGTGAAGGGTTGCTGGCCGAGCCACATCACGCCTTCGGCACCCATGTGCGACCAGGTGGTGGTCTGCTGCGGGTTCACCAGCAGCGCCATGCTGTGGCAGCCGATGCCGGCCAGCGCGCGGCTGCCTTCGGGCACCCTGGTCGAGCGGTTGTGCGGGCAGCCCGAGCAGAAGCCGGGCACGCGGTTCGGCCCCGGCACCTTGACGGGTGCGCTCGCGCAATGCGCGGGCATCTCACGGCCCAACACGCGCGCCAGCACTTCGGTCACCCGTATCGGCGAGATCTCGCTGGCGTTCGGGAAGGCGACGTCGGCCGGACCCGACTCGAAGAGCCCGCCTTCGAACAGCTTGCCCACCAGGCGCGGCGCATTCGCGCGGCCGTAAAGAATGGTGCGCACCTGGTCTTCGAGAACGGGCCGCTTCTCTTCGACCACCACGATGGTGTGCAGGCCTTGCGCGAACTCGCGCACGACCTCGGGATCCAGCGGCCAGACCAGCCCGACCTTCAGCAACTTCAGATCGGCGAACCTGCCCACGGCTGCTTCACCCTCGCGGCCCAGGGCCTGCAGCACGTCCTGCCAGGCCTTGCCCGCCGCGATGACGCCGACACCCGCCCCGGCCGGGTCCGCGACGATGCGGTTGAGCCGGTTCGCCCGGGCATAGGCGAGCACCGCCGCATGCTTGTGGTTGTAGAGCCGGTCCTCTTGCGGCAGCGGCATGTCGAAGCCGCGGATGTTGTAGCCCGCGCCGAACGGGTCCACCGGCCGGCTCGGTGCCTCGGGCACGGTGATGAGGGGAGCATCCGTCCCCACGTAGACCGAGCCCCCGCCCTCGACGACGTCGGTCACGACTTTCATGCCCACCCAGCAGCCCGAGAAGCGGCTCATGGCGATGCCGTGCAGGCCGTAGTCCAGCAGCTCCTGCGTGTTGGAGGGATAGAGCACCGGCATGCCGACCGCCATGAGGATCGGATCGGAGAAGTTGGCGACCGAGGAACTCTTCGCACCGTGATCGTCGCCCGCCAGGCACAGCACCCCGCCCTTGGGCGAGGTGCCGGCCTGGTTGGCGTGCCGAAGCACATCGCCCGAACGATCCACGCCCGGGCCCTTGCCGTACCAGATGCCGAACACGCCATCCACGCGAGCGCCCGGAAAAGTCCCCACGTACTGCGAGCCCCAGATGGCGGTCGCGGCCAGGTCCTCGTTCAAGCCGGAACGGAACACCACGTTGGCCGCCTTCAGCTGCTTCTCGGCGGCCCACAGCTCCATGTCGTAGCGGCCCAGCGGCGAACCGCGATAGCCCGAGATGTAGCCGCCCGTGTTCCATCCGGCCGCGGCATCGCGCGCGCGCTGCTGCAGCGGCAGGCGCACCAGCGCCTGGATGCCGGTCATGTAGACCCAGCCGTCATCGACGCCATAGCGGTCTTCGAGCGCCGCGACATCACGTACCAATGCCATGTTCAAGATCCGTCTCCTGTGGGGTTTCAGTGCTGGGCGGCCGGCACGTCGCTGCCGCTGCGGCCCGCCAGGAATTGCAGGTCGCAGCCGTCATGGGCCTGGTTGACGGTGTCGACGTACAGCCTGACGTAGCCCCGGGTGGCCGCGGCGGCGGGCGGTGTCCACGCGGCCAGCCGCTGCTGCAACTCCTGCTCGGAGACGAGCAGCTCGAGCCGCCGGGCCTCGACGTCGAGCTCGATCAGGTCGCCGTCGCGCACCACGGCCAGGGCGCCGCCCACGGCCGCCTCGGGCGACACATGCAGCACCACGGCCCCGAACGAGGTACCGCTCATGCGCGCGTCCGAAATGCGGACCATGTCCGTCACGCCCTGCTTCAGCAGCTTGGCGGGAATGGGCAGCATCCCCAGTTCCGGCATGCCCGGAAAGCCCTTGGGGCCGCAGTTGCGCAGGACCATGACCGAGTCCGCATCGATCTCGAGATCGGGATCGTCGACACGCCGACTCAAGTCGTCCTGGTTCTCGAATACCACGGCGCGGCCTCTGTGCGTGAGCAGGCGCGGCTCGGCGGCCGAAGGCTTGATGACGGCGCCGTTCGGGCACAGGTTGCCGCGCAGGATGGCCACGCCCGAGGTCGCCATGAAGGGCTTCGCCACGCTGTGGATCACGTCCGGGTTCCAGCAGACGGCGCCGGCGTTGTTCTTGGCCAGCGTCCTGCCGGTCACGGTCAGCGCATCGCCATGCAGCAGGCCCGACTCGCACATGTCGCGCAGGATCACGGGCAGCCCGCCGGCCTCATGGAAGTCCTGCATCAGGTAGCGGCCCGAGGGCTGGAGGTTGAGCAGCGTGGGCACGTCGCGTCCGACCCGGTGCCAGTCCTCGATGTCGAGCGGGACCTCCATGCGCCGCGCCACCGCCGTGAGGTGGATGACGGCATTGGTCGATCCGCCGATGGCCGCGTTGACCGCGATGGCGTTCTCGAAGGCCTCGCGCGTCAGCACCTTGTCGAGCCGCAGCTCCTCGCGCACCATGTCGACGATGCGGCGGCCCGCCATGCGCGCCAGCACGCGACGCCTGGCATCCACGGCGGGAATCGATGCGTTGTCGGGCAGCCCGACCCCGAGCGCCTCGACCATCGACGCCATCGTCGATGCCGTTCCCATCACGTTGCACACGCCCACCGATCGGGTGAGGCAGCCCTCGGCCTCCTCGAAGTCCTCGTTGACGGCACGGCCGGCGCGCAGATCCGCCGCCAGGTTCCACGCATCCTTGATGCCGAAGGACTTGCCGCGGAAGCTGCCGTTGAGCATCGGCCCGCCGGACACGCCGATGGTCGGCAGGTTGACGCTGGCGGCGCCCATCAGCAGCGCGGGCGTCGTCTTGTCGCAACCCATCAGCAGCACCACGCCATCGAGCGGGGTGGCGCGCAGCGTCTCCTCCACGTCCATGCTGCAGAGGTTGCGCAACAGCATGGCCGTGGGCCGGGTCAGCATCTCGCCGGGCGAGATGACCGGGAACTCCATCGGCACGCCGCCCGCTTCGAGGATGCCTTCGCGCACATGCAGGGCCAGGTCGCGGAAGTGCGAGTTGCACGGCGTGAGTTCGGACCAGGTGTTGCAGATGCCGATCACGGGCCGCCCGTCGAAATGATCCATCGGCACGCCGCGGCTGCGAACCCAGCCCCGGTTCGCGAAGTTCCTCGCGCCCCGGCCTTCGAACCAGGCCTGCGACCGCAGCCTGCGCTTTTCTTCATCGGACATACGCTTGTTTTCCTATCGCTATCACAAGGAGTGGGCAGATCGCATCCGGCGCTCCAGCACGGCCAGCACCGGTGCCAGCAGCACCACGATCAGCAACGGTGCCGCGGCGGCACACATGGCGACCTTCACGCCCATCTGTTGCGCCAGCAGCGCCGCGGCGATCAGCGGCGCGGCACTGCTGCCGAAGCGAGAGACCGCCCCCTTCCAGCCGACCGCGGCGCTGCGCAGCGTGGCCGGATAGACGATGGGCGTGATGATGTTGAGCGACTGGTAGGTGCCGACGACGAAGAAGCCGGCGCTGACGATCGTGGCAATGAAGCCCGCGGTGCCGAACGGGAACAGGCCGAGCCCGGCCAGCGACAGCGCGCCCAGCAGCGCATACACGGCGGTCACGGAATAGCGCCCGAAGCGGTCGATCACGAAGCCCGTCGACAGGCCGGCGGCGATGGATGCCAGCCCGGCCATCGATGCGTAGGCCGCATAGCTGGCGACCGGCACGCGCGCGAATTCATGGAAGAAGGCCGCGCCGATGCCGAACAGGTTCACGGCGACCTGGCCGCAGATGCAGGAGAACCAGAGCACCGCGGTGAAGAGTGCGCGGCGGTCGCCGAAGATCTCGATGATCGAGATGCGCGCGCCGGTTCGCCGCTGCGGTACGCGAAGCCTGGAGCTCGCATCCACGACGATGCCCAGCTTGCGCAGCGCCTTGAAGATGTCGGTCGGCTGTGCGCCGGTGCGCGCCAGGTGCAGCGGCGACTCCGGCATCCACAGCACGATCGGCAGGATCATCAGCAGCGGCGCCAATGCGCCGATCAGGTACATGCCCTGCCAGCCGATGCGGTCGAGCGCGAGAGCCACGAGCCCGCTGGCGCCCACGGCGCCGATGGCCACGCCGGCATAGACGATGCCCACCATGGTCGAGCGGCGCTTGACGGACGAGATGTCGGCCACCAGGCTGGCGGCCGCGGGCAGCAGGCCGCCGCCCAGCATGCCGGCGATGAAGCGTGTCGCCCCGAAGGTGGCGATCGAGCCGGCGAACACGCTCTGCAAGGTGGCGACCGAGAACAGTGCCAGCAGTGCGATCAGCATGCGCTTGCGGCCGAAGTGGTCGGCCAGCGGCGACAGCAGCAGGCCACCGATCGCCTGCCCCATGGGCTGCAACGCGAACGCGCCGGTCAAGCTGGCGGTCGGCACGCCGAGCGTCGATGCGATGGCGGGCAGCATCTGGCCGGTCACCGCCAGGTCGTAGCCGTCGATCAGCAGCACGAGGAACAGCGTGGCCACCGTGAGCACATGGCCGCGCCGCACGGGCGAGGCGTCCAGCAGGTCGCCGAGGTCGATCCTGTCATTCATGGCGCGGCGCTTCAGATGCCCAGCTGCCGGGCCGCCAGGTCCTTGAGGATTTCCTCGGAACCGCCGCCGATCATCATCACCTTGGCTTCGCGATAGATGCGCTCGGAGCGGGTGCCACGCATGAAGCCCATGCCGCCGAGGATCTGCACCGCCTGGTCCGCGCAGAACTGCATGGCCTGCGTCGAGAGGATCTTCGCCATGCAGGCGCGCGCCACCAGTTGCTCGGGATCGCCATGCCGGTGCTCGAGCCGCCACGCCAGCTCGTAGACCAGCGCGCGGGCCGCGTCGATCTTCAACGCCATGTCCACGAGCTTGTGGCGAATGACCTGCCGCTGCGCGAGCGGCTGTCCGAAGGTGACCCGGTCGCGCGCCCAGGCCAGGGCCTCGTCGAGACAGGCCTGCGCGAAGGCACAGGCAGCGGCCGACATCGACAGCCGCTCGCTGTTGAAGTTGGTCATGAAGACCTTGAAGCCCTGGTGCTCGGTGCCCAGGAGATTACCGACCGGCACGCGCACGCCGCCGAAATGCAGATGCGCGGTGTCGGAGCACCACCAGCCCATCTTCTTGAGCGGCGTGCGGGTGAGCCCGGGCGTATCGGCATCGACCAGCAGGGCCGACACGCCCGCGGCGCCCTTCGAGCCGGCATCGGTGCGCACGGCGACGGTGATGAAGTCGGCGCGCATGCCGGAGGTGATGAAGGTCTTCTCGCCGTTCAGCACATAGTGGTCGCCCTCGCGCCGCGCGGAGCATTTGAGCGACGCGACATCGGAACCGCCGCCGGGCTCGGTGACCGCCAGCGCGGCGATCTTGTCGCCGGCGAGCACGGGCGGCACGACACGGCGCTTGAGTGCTTCGCTGCCATGCGCGGCCACGGGTGGCAGGCCGATGGTGTGCGACAGCAGCGAAGCCTGCACGCCACCGCAACCCGCGCGCGCCACCTCTTCGATCGCGACGAGGTAATGGAAGATGTCGGCCGCCGTGCCGCCGAGCGCTTCGTCGTAGCCGATGCCGAGGGCACCCAAGGCACCGAACTTGCGATAGAGCTCGCGAGGAAAGGTTTCGGCCTCGTCCCAGTCGTTCGCGAAAGGGACGATCTCCCGGTCGACGAATTCGCGCAGCGTCGATCGGAAGTCTTCATGCTCTGCGCTGAAGTAGTGAGGGAGTGGAGGTGTTTCGATCATCGTGCCCCATCTTCTTGCGGTGAGAGATGGCCGTCTTGCGCCGAACGGCTGGCGTGTTCGACGCCAGGTCGAAGGCCGATGGCTAGAGCGCCTGCGCGATGATGCGCAGCTTGCGTGAGCCCGCGATGATGTCCCGGGGCTTGAGCCCGTAGACCTGGCGGATCGAATGGCTGAAATGCGTCGAATCGGGATAGCCGATGTCGAGCGCGACGTCGACCAGGCTTGCGTCCGTGTGCACGTGGTGCAGCAGGCTGCGGGCCCGCTTCCAGGCCCGCACGTTGCGAAACGGAATGCCCACCTCTTCCTTGAACAGATGCCGGAAGCGCGAGATCGACAGGTTCACGCGCGAAGCGCACTCGTCGGAGGCGACGGCACCGGTCGGATCGGCCTTGATGCGCTCCAGCACGCTCGCGATGCGCTGGTCGAGCGCGCGCGCGGGCAAGGCCGCGCCGAAGAAGCTCGAGTCGAAATCGCACGGGCGCAGGTCGAGCGCGCCGCCTTGCGAAGCCAGCCGGCGATGGACCTCGCGCACATGCGCCGCGAAGTCGGGTGCATGTACCGCGCCGCACAGGCGCAGCAGCGGCGGCAGCGCGCTCGCGTCGACCGTCTCGGGCTCGATCAGCACGATGAGCACGTTGCGGCCCTCGCAGGCGATCTCGTAGGGCACGTAAGGCTGGACGATCGCGACTTCGGTCGATTGCCACTCGCCCCCTTCGAGCCGCACGCGCAGCCGGCCATCGATCGCGACGTACGCGACGAGGGCCCCTTGCGTGTGCAGGCTTCGGGCTCCGAGAAGGCCGGCATAGAAGAGACGGTCCTTCGTGATCCACATGACGCGGTCGGCGCTGGTGCAGCGCCCGGGAACGAAGGCGTCGTCGGCATCCGTCATGTCGCGTCCGCGCTCTTGCGATCCAGCGGGCTCAAGCACCCTTGGCGGGAATGATGGGCAACAGGATGAAGGGCTCGTTGCCCTGGTCGAAGTGCAGCGTGTTCTCGCCGCCGAAGACCTCGGGCGGCCGGTCCTGCGGATTCGCGTGGCGGAACGGGCCGACGCCCGTCATCGGATAGGGCTGGTCCGAGAAGCCGGCATCGCCGAGTCCGTGGTCGTAGTCGCAGCCGCGGACGTTGAGGGCCAGCGTGTAGCCCGGCGGAATCACGATGGAGGTCGGCAGGATCTCGATGTCGAGCACGACCGGCTCGCCCGGCACGAGCGGCTGCAGCTCGTCGTGCGTGTGGTACGGGCGGTAAGGCAGCGACTTCGCCGCATCGAGCTTGCGGTGCGAGGCGCGCAGCCATCCCAGCGCGATCGGCACGCGCGGATCGTTGGAGCCGACGAACAGGACTTCCTTGCCGTCCAGCGCGAACAGACGCAGCGCCAGGAAGAGGTCAGCATCCGCGGTCCTGGAAGACACCACGAGCCGCGCCGCGATCGGGCCGGTGATCTCGATCTCCTCCCTGGCCGGCGGCAGCTTGAACATGAGCCCTTCGCCCATCGCCTGGTAGGCGATGCTGGCGCCGGTGGCCGGCGTGGTGCCCAGGGTGCGGCGGGCGGGCTCGAGGTAGTACTTCGTCCACTGCGTGCGGGCCAGCGGCCATTCCTGCTCGTCGCGGATCGTGAAGTGCTCGCCCGGCCGGCGAATCTGCAGTTGCACCGGCGGCTGGCGGTCCCAGCCCGTGTCCTTGCCCTGCAGGAAGTGAGCAAGAAAGCGCTTCTGCAACGAGACGCCCTCGGCCCGGTAGAAAGGGCTGAAGTGGCTGTTGCCATGCACCTCCAGCCACTTCTGGCTCGAGCCCGCGTCCAGGTAGCCCTCGAAATTGCCGCGCGGATGCACGCCCATGCCACCCCAGTTCGCGGCCGACAGCAGGGGCACCTCGATGCGGCTCACATCGGGCTTGCGCGAGGAGTAGAACGCGTCGTCGAGCGGGCGGTTCAGCGACTCGTTCGCCATCTTGGGCGCGCGGTTCGCCGCCAGTTCCTCGTCCGACAGCGTTTGCGGGCCGCAGACCAGCTCGCCGTTGTTCGGATTGCGCGCGCCGCGCTCGCCATAGCCGTGCTGGATGCGCAGCACCTGGCGCTCGTACCAGCCTTCGCCGAACTGCGAATAGATGCCGCCGTGCCGGGCGGCGTCCCGATAGCGGTCGACGAAGCCTTCCCAAACGCAGATGGCGGCGAGGTGAGGAGGCCGCAGCGCGGCCACGTACCACTGGTTGCTCGCGTAGTACGAGATGCCGTTCATCCCGATTTTGCCGTTGCTCCAGGGCTGTGCCGCCGCCCATTCGATGCATTCGTAGATGTCCTTCGTCTCCTGTTCCGAGGTCGGGTCGAGCACGCCCGGCGAGCGGCCCGCACCGCGGCTGTCGACGCGGATGCAGATGAAGCCGTCCGGCACCCACTTCTCGGGATCGACGACCTCCCAGTTCATGTACTTGTTCGACGAGCCTTCGGCGATGTCGGGGAAGTCGCGCACCATGCGGTCGTACGCGCTCTTGTAGCCCACCTGCATGGGCACGCCCTTGCCGTAGGCGCCGTAGGAGATCAGGGCCGCATGACGGCCGGGCTCCTGCGGGAGGAAGACGTCGGCGCGCAGCACGACGCCATCGCTCATCGGGATCGGCACATCCCAGAGGATGCGCATGCCGTCGGCATGGACGGCCTCGGGCATGTCGTTGGAGAGCGCGCCGTCGGCGCGGTTCGGGTTCGCTTGGTTCATGGTGATCTTTCCTTCTGAAACTCAACTGATCTGGATGCCCAGCGGCGGCAGGATCCTGGCGAAGCGATCGATCTCGGCATCGACGAAGGCCTTGAAATCGCGCGGCGCCGTCGCCTCGAGCACGCCGCCGCCGTCCTGGATGTACTGGCGGTACTTCGGGTCCTGGCCGAGCCTGGCGAACATGGCGTGCAGCGAATTGGCCGTGGCTTCGTTCATGTTCTTCGGCCCCCAGATGCCCGACCAGGCGGGGATGTCGGGCACGTCCAGCCCGAGCTCGGCAAAGGTGGGCGTGTCGGGAACGATCGGCGAGCGCACGCTGCCCGAGAGCCCCAGCGCGCGCATCTGCCTGCCCTGGATCCAGCCTTGCGCGGAGACCGGCGCGAGGAAGGTGCAATCGACGACGCCCGAGACCAGGTCGTTGCTGGGCGCGCCCTTGTACGGGACATGGACCAGGTCCACGCCGGCGTTCTTGCAGAACAGCGAGGCCATGATGTGCGTGGGATTGCCCAGGCCCGAGTTCGCGATGGTGAGCTTGCCCGGCGATGCCTTCGCGGCATCGATGAACTGCTGCAGGGTCTTGAAGCGCGAGTTCGCGCCCACAAGCAGGGCCCAGCCGTAGTAGGTGGCGAAGCGGGTGATGGGCGTGAAGTCCGACTTCGAGTCGAAGGGCAGGTTCTTGTAGAGCACCGCGTTGGTCGTGTGGCCCGCGGAGTTCAGCAGCACCGTGTTGCCATCGGGCCTGGAGCGCGACACGTCCAGCGATCCGATCACCGCGCCCGCGCCGGGCTTGTTGTCGATGATGACGGTGCGCCCGCTCGTGGTCTCGAGGGTGTGCGCCATCAGCCGTCCGGTGACGTCCATGCCGGATCCGGCGGGAAAGGGAACGACGATGCGCAGGACGTCGGACTTGGCGGGCTGGGCCATCGCCGGCAGCGCGCTGCCGAGCACGGCGCTGAGGAGGGTCCTGCGATTGATGTTGCTCATTGCTTAGTCTCCGGATTTTTCTTCAAGGTGCCGCTAGCGGGGCGAGAACGAAGTCGGTTTCAGGATCTGCGACTCCTGCTGCCGCAGCGCGCCCAGTTCCTTCGAGCGCGCCCTGTATTCCTGCCAGGCCGGATCGGCCTCCATGGCCGAGCGCCGTTGCTCGCGGTCGGCCAGACTCGCGAATCGCCACAGGTGCACGATCTGGTTGAGCGGGCCGATCTCGCTGACGTAGAAGCCGACGAGGCCTCCCAGGTACTTGTTCTGCAGCGGAAGCGCCATGCGCTCGTAGAGCTTCAGGAAGTCGGCAGCGCGCCCGGGTTCGGCGGTGTAGGTCCTGAGCTCGAAGATCATGGCTGCGCCTCGTTCTCCACGGGGTTCGACAGCACGCCGATGCCTTCGATCTCGATCTCGATGGTGTCGCCGGCCTTCATCCACACGGGCGGCTTGCGCGCATAGCCGACGCCCGCGGGCGTGCCCATCACGATCACGTCGCCCGGCTCGAGCGTGAGCGCCTCGGTGAGCAGGCACAGCGTTTCGGCCACGGGGAACAGCATCCGCGCGGTGTTGCTGCTCTGCATGACCGTGCCGTTGAGGCGCGACTCGATCTTCAGCCCCGCGGCACCGGGCGGCAGTTCGGACGCGGGCACCAGCCAGGGCCCGAGGGCGCCGGTGGCGTCGAAGTTCTTGCCGATGGTCCATTGCGCCGTCCTGCGCTGGTAGTCGCGCAAGGTGGCGTCGTTGAAGCAGGCATAGCCGGCCACGGCCTCGAGCGCATCGGCTTCGCTCAGGTGGCGCGAGGTCCTGCCGATCACCACGGCCAGCTCGGCCTCGAAATCGAGGTGGCTCGAGACGCGCGGCCGCTGGATCGCCGCGCCATGCGCCACGAGGGAAGACGCGCCGCGCAGGAAGAAGCTGGGGTAGTCGGGCCGCTGGTTGCCGCCTTCGGCGGCGTGGTCCGCGTAGTTGAGCCCCAGGCAGATGATCTTGCCGGGCCGTGGCACCACGGGCAGCAGCTTGGCGCTGCCGAACGGAATGCGGGCCGTGGCGGGCGCGGAAGCGGCCTCCTGCGCGGCGGCGGCGAAGCCGGCCGCGCCGCGGCTGCAAAGGGCCACCATGTCACCGGGCAGGGTGACGATGGCGCCATCGACGACCGCGCCCAGGCGGGGCGCCGGATCGGAGTCGGTATGGAAGGTGACGAAGTTCATGGGCTTGCGAGAGGAAGGAGATCGATCAGGAGGTTTTCAGCCCGGCGCCGACCGAGCTCATCAGCGCATGCAGCGCGCCGTGGCCCTCGAAGCCGATGCCGGGCCGCTGCGGCGGATGCACGAAGCCGTCCTCGACCCGCGTGTCGTCGGCGAAGCCGCCGAAGGAGCCGAACACGCCGGGATAGGCCTCGCAACCGCCGAGGCCCAGGCCGGCCACCAGCGCCAGCGACATCTGGTTGCCGCCGTGCGGGAAATGGCTGCCTGCGCCCCACCCCTGCGCCTCGAGCCCCAGCGCCATGCTGGCGAAGGCATGCAGGCCGTACGACTGCGGCGGGTCGACCTGGATCAGGTCCTTCTCGCTGCGCCAGCCACCGAGGCGCACGAGGTTGGTCACCTCCTGGTTGCCATAGAGGTTCTCGCCGACCGCGAGCGGTGGCGCGTACACCGAGGCCAGCTCGGCCATCAGCGCATAGTCGTTGGGATCGCAGGGCTCCTCGAACCAGCGCAGGTCGTACGACGCCAGCGCCTTCGCATAGACGAGCGCCTCGTCGCGCTGGAACTTGCAGTTGGCATCGACCGCGAGGTGGCTGCTGTCGGGCAGCACGCCGAGCGCGCAATCGATCCGGCGCAGGTCTTCGTCGAGCGATGCGCCGCCCACCTTGATCTTCACGTGGGTGTAGCCGGCGGCCTGGTGGCCGCGGATCTCGTCGGCCACGTCCCGCGGCACGCCGCCCGGGCGGTACCAGCCGCCGCCCACATACACGGACACCTTGCGCTGCATGGTCCCGCCGCGATAGCGCCGCGCCAACACTTCCGCGGTCGGGAGATCCTGCGCCTTGCCGATGGCATCCCACAGCGCGGTCTCTATGGTGCCGATGGCGATCGAGCGTTCGGCATGGCCGCCCGGCTTCTCGCCGACGAGCATCGCCGTCACGGCCCTGGCCGGATCGAGCACGCCATCGGCGTCGAGCAGCGACTCGGGCCGGGCCCGCAGCAGCCGCGGGAAGAAGCGCTCGCGCATCGGCTGCCCGCAGGCGTAGCGGCCGGTGGAGTTGAACGCGTAGCCGGTGACCGGCGTCGCGCCGCTGCCCGGGTCCAGCCGTACCGCGACGATCGAGGTCGTCATCTCGGCGAAGGAGAACACGGCGTTGCGCATGGTGCTCTGCACCGGAAAAGCCGCTTCCTGGAGGTCGATGATCCGCATGGTGCTTTCTGTGTGTCCTGAACTTCTTGGGTGGGTGGTCTCAGCGCGACGGCTCGATGCCGGCCGCCCGGATGAACTTGCCGTAGCGCGCCTGTTCCTCGTCGATGTGCTTGCGGAAGGCTTCCGGGCTGGCCGGTGCCGCGGGCAGGAAACCCATGGCCAGCAGCCGCTCGCGCGCCTCGGGCTGGCGCAGCACCTCGCCGACATCGGCGTTGATCTTTTGCACGATGGCCGCGGGCGTGGCGGCCGGCGCCACGAAGCCCAGCCAGGCGCCATAGCGGAAGCCCGGGAAGCCGGACTCGGCCATGGTCGGAACCTTGGGCAGCACGGCCAGCCTTTCCGAGGTACCGACGGCCAGCGGCACGAGCCGGCCCGACTGCAGGAACGGCAGCACGGCCGAGACGCCGGCGAACATCACCTGCACCTGGTCGCCCACGACCGCCGTGGCGGCTTCCGCCGCGCCCTTGTAAGGCACGTGCAGCATCCGGATGCCCGCGCTGCGCATCAGGATCTCCATCGGGAGATGCTGGGCGCTGGCGACGCCGCTGGAGCTGAAGTTGATCTCGCCGGGCCTGGCCTTGGCGGCCTCCACCAGCTCCTTGACCGAACGCACCTTGAGGCTGGGCGACGCGACCAGCACGAAGGGGGTTTCGCCGATCAGCGCGATCGGCGCGAAATCCCTGAGGGGGTCATAGGGCAGCTTGGCGTACAGCGCCGGGTTCGCCGCCAGCGTGGTGTCGTTGGGCACCAGCAGCGTGTAGCCGTCGGCGGGTGCGCGGGCGACCTGCTGCGCGCCGATGATGCTGTTGGCCCCGACCTGGTTGTCGACCACGGTGCCCTGGTCCCAGCGTTGCGCGAGCTTGCCCGCCATGAAGCGCGAGGCCATGTCCGCGCCCGCGCCGGCCGCGAACGGCACGACGATGCGCACGGGCTTCTCGGGATAGTCGGCGTGGGCCGGGGTGCCCAGTGCAAGCACGGACAGCGCCAGGGCTGCGCAACGCAACGCGGTCTTGATCATCCTTGTCTCCATCTTTCTTGTCTGGCTGGCGGGCCCTGCGATCGCGCCCCGTCCGGCAGGCGCAATTCTGGAGGGGTTGATACCAACGCAAAAGAAGAGATTTCAGCTGCCATCCATCTAAAATTTAGCTGGAACGGCTCTGGAGACGAAACATGGATCTGCGGCAGGTGCGCTACTTCCTGACGGTGGCGGAGAAGGGAAGCATCAGTGCCGCCGCGGCGGTATTGCACGTGGCGCAGTCCGCGATCAGCCGACAGATGCGCCTGCTCGAGGAAGACCTGGGCGGCCCCCTCTTCCACCGGAGCATCGCGGGGGTGCAGCTCACCGACAGCGGCCTGATGTTCCTGGAACGCGCGCGCTTCATCCTGCGCGAGGTGGAGAGCACGACCCTGGACGTCTCCAACTTCAACCGCGGCATGCGCGGCTTTCATCGCGACGTGCGCGGCACGGTGCGGATGTCGTCGGCGCCCACGGTCGGGCAGGCGATCCACGGCCGCCTCGCGCTGGACTTCCGCCAGCGCTTTCCGCAGGTCCGGCTGGAGCTGACGGAAAGTCCCACCGACGACGCATTGCATCGGCTGACGGCCGGCACCATCGAACTGGCGATCGTGTCGAATCCCGGCAACCAGGAGCACGTCCATTTCACGCCGCTCGCGCGGCAGGAAATCGCGGTCTTCTGTCTTCCCGGCTCAAAGCTGGCCGCGCGTTCGAGCGTTCACGCACGCGAGCTGCGCAAGCTGCCGATCATCATTTCGCTGGGCCTGCGGCACAGCCTCGAGACCGAACACGGGGTGATGCAGCCGGTCATCCAGATCGACGGCAACGAAGGGGCCGCGCAACTCACTCGGGCGGACCTCGGCGTTGCCGTGCTGCCGAAATCCGTGGTGCGAACCTCGAGCATCTGGCAAGGCCTCGTGGCCGTGCCGGTGCGCGGCTTCTCGGTGGCCCGCATGCTCGCGGTGGCCAAGGGGCGGCCGGTCAGCCTGGCCGCGAAGGTCTTTCGCAGTGCCGTCGAGGAACAGATGGCGCTTTGCGTGGGGGAAGGACTCTTCCTGCCACCGTGACGCGAATCGGCCGCCAGAGGCCGATTCCGCCTGCCGTTCTCAGCCCGCGATCGAAGGCAGCGACGCGCCCTGCGGCGCGATGCGCGGCCCCACCACGATGCGCTGCGGTCGCTCCGCGCGCGGCGTCACGGGCAGCGCCTCCGGCCGGACGGCGGGCATCGTTGCGGGCGTGCCGAGCCCGCCCCACAGCGCAGCAAAGCGCACATCGGCTTCCTTGCGCAGCCGCGCGATCTGCTCGATGTCGGTGGACGCCGGCTTCAGGCGCCCTCCGCGCGTGCGCTGGTGCAGGCAGTGGATGGCCGCCTGGGCCTCGTCCTCCGCTCCCACCCAAGCCGCGAAAGCGGCATCCCGGTCGTCTTGCATGGCTTGGTCCTCAACAGTGAGCGTGATGGTGGGAGAAAGTGATGGCGCGGTCCGATCGCGCGCTGGACGACGCTATCGATTCCAGGCGCCGCTTCCTGTAGGCCAGCGCCGCCTCGCCTTGCCGGCCAGGGACCGTCGGCCCTGAATCCTGGTCGCGCCGACGGCGCCGTGTCAGGCCGGGCGACAGCGTGTAGGCATGGACTGATTGCGCGGGCCCCGAAGGCCTGTGACTATTTTTTCGGCACCGGGCTCCCGCGCCCCGCGCGCCACCCGGACCGTTCCGTGCACCCGCCCGGATTCCCTTCACGAAGACCTCGAGGACAAGCATATGACCCAGTTGAGCGTCGACCTCTACCAAAGCAGCACCGACCCGCAGAAATTCCTGGCCCTGCCGGCCGGCACCGACCCCACCGAGGTCACGGGGCCGATGGTCTTCGACCAGGACTATGCGCAGGTCGTGCGCTACCAGCAGGCCTTCGAGTTCGATCCCTCGGAGTCTTATGCGGGCGTCAACGCCGCCAAGATCGCGGCCGACATCCTGACCGTGAAATGGTCGACCTACCATCGCGAGCCCGTGCCGAAGGGGGGTGGGCGGCAAGGCTGAGCCGTCCGTCTCAGGTGCTGCCGATCCGCCGGGCCTCGGCCTCGATCACGAGCCGGTCGATGCGCTCGTCGGGCAGGTTGACCAGCAGTTCCACATGCCGGCGGATCGCATGCATGGTTTGCACGAAGGCGTCGTCGCCGAGCTCGTTGCCCGGCGCGCGCGGATCGGGATGCGACCAGTGCGCCGAGGCGGGCTGGCCGGGCCAGACCGGGCAGGTCTCGCCCGCGGATTCGTCGCACAGCGTGACCACGAGGTCCATGTGCGGGGCCGAGGCCGTGCCGAATTCCTCCCAGCTCTTGCTGCGCAGTCCTTCGGTCGGCAGACCCGCGCCACGCAGCGCCTCGAGCGTGCGCGGATCGGCCTGGCCGTCGGCCGTGGGCGCATGGCCCGCGGAATGCGCGACGAAGCGGCCGTGGCCGAGCTGGCCGAGCAGCGATTCGGCGATCAGGCTGCGCGCGGCGTTGCTGTTGCAGAGGAACAGGACGTGGACGGGATGGCCAGGATTCATGGCGTGACGCGAGGCCGCGCGTCGCGGCCCGGTTTGTTGCGGACCCGGGCATTGACGCCGCTTCCGATGACGCACGCATGACACCCCCGCGCCGGCGTGTGTAGTGCCGGCGTCACCTTCGCTGCGCACGATGGCGTCTTTCTCCACTTCACCGAAAGCACCGCATGTCCACCGACGCCAAGCTCATCGCCGCCGCCGAACTCGCCGACCACTACATCGAGATCATCCTGTCGGAAGAACCGGCCCTGCTGGTCGAGAAGATCGCCGACCAGGGCGCCAAGGACATCGCCAAGTCGGCCAAGGCGCTGGCCGAGTTCCGCCTGCAACTCGCGAAGGCACTGGCCGAGCAGCCGATCCCCGAGTACTTCGAGGAATCGGAAGAGGAAGAAGAGGAGTCGGAGGAAGAGTCCGCCGAAGACGGCAAGGACGAGCACGCCGACAAGTAAGCGACCCGCTCCGGCACTCCTCAGCCGCCCACGAGGCTGTCGAGCGCCGATGCGCGCCGCGCGACGCCTTCGCGCGCGGCCGGCGCGAACTCGATCAGCGCGCCATGCGTCTTCGCGAGATCCGGCGCCTCGGGCGACGGCGTGGCCGCGGTGTGCAGCACCAGCGCATACGGCCCCTCGCCGCGCGCGCTGAGCCGCTGTTCCACCGCGCGGCCGATCGGCGTGGCGGCATCGGTCTTCGCGCTGGCGCGCGGCGACGAGAACACCAGCGCGCTGCCGCCGAGCGCGATCACGGCCAGCCGCACGCCGCTGCCCGGCAGCGCCACGGCTTCGCCGATATGCACCGCCACCTCGCCATGCCCGTCGCCGAGCAGCGCGCGGTAGCGCTCGAGCGTGGCGTCGAGGTCGTGCACCGCGAGCGCCAGGCTCGCGACGCCGAGCGCGCCATTGGGATGCGTGCGCGCGTCGCCCTCGGGCACGCGCAGCGCGCGCGGCGTGAGGTCGCCGCACAGGAAAGGCAGGTCGGCCGTCGCGGGCCGCGCGATCTGCCAGCGCAGGCGTTCGCCGTCGGGGCGCACGCGGCCGCCATCGACCGGCCCCTCGAGCGCCAGGCTACGCGCCCTGGCCTCCTCGACGGTGACCGCGGTGCTGCGCGGCAGCAGCGCGAAGTCGACGATGCCTTCGCCATGGCGCTGCAGCAATTGCCACCAGCGCTCCCCGGGCGAGGGCGCGCGCCAGGCGATCAGCTCGAAGTAGCTGCCGTCCTGGAACACCACCAGCGCGTTGTGCGTGGTGCGGCCCGGATGGTCGCCGCCGCGCAGCACCTGGAAGCCGAGCGCCGCGTAGTCGGCAATGGCGCTCTCGAGGTCGTGCACCGCGATGACGATGTGGTCGAGTTTCAATGACATGGTCGTGTGTACTCCCGTGGGGGGTGTGCGAGGTTCAGGAGGCGGTGCGCGCGGCGCCGTCGCCGCCCAGGTAGGCATCGCGGATGCGCGGGTCGTCGAGCAGCGCGGCGGCCGGGCCCGAGAGCACGATGCGCCCGGTCTGCAGCACGTAGCCGTGGTGCGCGATCCGCAGCGCGAGGCTGGCGTTCTGCTCGACCATGAAGACCGAGACGCCCTGGGCATTGATGCGCGCGATCAGCTCGAGCACCTTGTCGACGTAGAGCGGCGACAGGCCCATGGTCGGCTCGTCCATGCAGATGAGCCGCGGGCGGCCCATGAGCGCGCGCGCCATCGCCACCATCTGCTGCTCGCCGCCCGAGAGCGTGCCGGCCTGGAAGTCGATGCGCTCGGCCACGCGCGGGAACAGCTCGAGCATGCGCTCGAGGTCCTCGGCCACCGCGCGGCGGTCGTTGCGCGCGTAGGCACCCATCAGCAGGTTCTCGCGCACCGTCATCGCGGGGAACAGCCGGCGCGCCTCGGGCACCGAGCCGATGCCCTGGCGAATGATCTGCGGCGTGCTCAGGCCCAGCGTCGAGACGCCGTCGAACAGCACCTCGCCCGAGCGCGGCTTGAGCAGGCCCAGCACGATCTTCATGGTGGTCGACTTGCCGCTGGCATTGCCGCCGAGCAGGCTCACGATCTGGCCCTTGCGCACCTCGATGTCGAGGTCGAAATGGGCCTGCACCGGGCCGTAGAAGCTGTTGACCTTGCGCAGCTGGAGCAGCGGATGAGCGGTGGTGCGGGCCGCGGGGCCAGCGGGCGGCACGGCCGGCGCGGCATGGTCCTCGTCGCGGCCGTCTCCCCACAACGGCGACGGCGGCAGCCCCGTGCGAGCGACGGTGGCGATCATGCGGGCACCGCCTCGGGCCGTGCCCGACCCACCTGCCCCACCTGCCGGTGGCCGAGGTAGGCCTCGATCACCGCGGGGTCGTTGCGCACGTCGTCGGGCCGGCCCTCGGCGATCTTGCGGCCGTCGTCGAGCACGGCCACGCGGTCCGACAGCTGCATCACGAGGTCGAGCTTGTGCTCGATCAGCAGGATGGTCTGGCCGCGCGCCTTCAGGCCGCGGATGATCTCGAGCATCTCGGCGGTCTCGCTCTCGTTCATGCCGGCCGTGGGTTCGTCGAGCAGCAGCAGCCGGGGCTGGAGCGCGAGCGCGCGCGCGATCTCCACGCGGCGGCGGTTGGCGTACGAGAGGCTGTAGGCCGGGTGATCGACGCGCGGCGCCAGCCGTTCGCCGAACAGCGCGACGATCTCGAGCGCCTCCCGGCGCAGCGTCTCCTCCTCGCGCCGCACGGCGGCGGGCTGCACCAACGCGAGCGCCAGTTCGGCCAGCGCGCCCAGGCCCGGCACGCCGCCCACGCGCGGCTTCACGGCGCGCAGCCGGGTGTGCGCGCCGACCAGCACGTTGTCGAGCACCGAGAGGTTGGCGAACACGCGCCCATGCTGGAAGGTGCGCGCCAGCCCGCGCGCGGCGAGCTGCTGCGCGGGCAGGCCCGTGATGTCCCGCCCCTCGAACAGCACCTGCCCTTCGTCGGGCCGGTCCAGGCCGGTCACGAGGTTGAAGAGCGTGGTCTTGCCGGCCCCGTTGGGCCCGATCACGCTGAGCAGTTCGCCCTCGCCCACGTGCAGGTCGATCGCGTTCACGGCCGTGAGGCCGCCGAAGCGGCGCACCAGGCCGCGGATCTCAAGCAGCGACGGCATCGCCCGCTTCCTGCGGCGCGTGGGCGGCCTGCGCCTTCGAGTTCACGAGCTTCACCTCGGCGCGGATGGTCTGCGGGTTGCGCAGCAGGTTGAGGATCGGGCAGTTGCGCTCCACTGCCTCGAACAGCGCGTCGATCTCGGCACGGCTCGCGGGCGAATCGATGTGCACCGTGTAGCCGATCTGGTGCGGCCAGATCGGCGTGCTCTCGTGGCCCGGCTTGCCGCCGCGCGGATCGATGAGGCCCGTGACCTCGACCTCGAGGCTCTCGAGCGGCACCTGGCGCTCGGCCGCCTGGATCAGGAAGATGTGCGTGACGCAGGTGCCGAGCACGCCGAGCTGCAGCTCGGGCGAGCTCGGGCCGAGGTCGTAGCCCGCGAAGTTCGGCGGGCTGTCGCTGATGACCTGGTGGTCGCGGATGCGCAGCCGGCGCACGCCGCTGCGGCCCTCGGCCTTGACGCTGGCCTTCAGTTGCAGCGGCTGCGCGCTGCCCGCGTCGACAGCGGCATTGCGCGCCAGCACGGCGGCGCGCTTCTCGGCGAGGTAGTCGTTGAGATGGCTCATGGTGTGGTTCCTTCTTCAGACGGTGCCCAGCAGGCCTTGCGGGCGGAAACGGATCAGCAGCAGCAGCGCGACGCCGTAGATCAGCATGCGGTACTCGGCGGTGACGCGGAACAGTTCGGGCAGGCTCACGAGCGCGACCGCGCCCAGCAGCGCGCCGCTGATGTTCCCGAGCCCGCCGAGGATCACCATGGTGAGCGCGAGGATCGAGATCTGCGAGCCGAAGGTCTCGTGGTTGATGTACGAGTACATGTGGGCCGTGAAGGCGCCGCTCACGCCGGCCGCGAAGCCGCCGAAGCCGAAGGCCAGCGCCTTGTAGCGGTCGGGGCTCACGCCGTAGGCGCGCGCGGCCACCTCGTCCTCGCGCACCGCGCGGAAGGTGCGGCCCAGGTGCGAGCTCAGCAGCCTCCACTGCAGCAGCGCGAGCAGCACCATGGCGCCGAACGAGGCCCAGTAGATCGCGCCGTTCGACGAGGCGTCGCGCCCGAACAGCGACAGCGGCGGTATGCCCGAGACGCCGATCGGACCGCGCGTGAGGCTCTCCCAATTGAGGATGGTGAGCGCCACGATCTCGCCGATGCCCAGCGTGGCGATCGACACGTAGTGGCCGCGCAGCCGGAAGGCCGGGAAGATCAGCGCGGTGCCGATCAGCGAGGTGAGGATGCCGGCCAGCACGATGCCCGTGCCCACCGGCAGGTGCAGGTCGAGCACCAGCAGCGACGAGGCATAGGCGCCGATGGCCAGCAGCCCCGCATGGCCGAGCGAGATCTGGCCGACGGTGCCCGCCACCAGCGTGAGGCTCAGCGCCAGCGCGGCATAGAGCCAGGCATTGGTGAGCGTCTGCAGCAGATAGGGCGAGGGATCGAACAGCGGCAGCAGCACCGCGGCCGCGAACAGCGCCACGAGCAGCCGGCGCGGCACGCGCCAGGGTTTGCTCGGCGCGATGAAGGTGCCGGTCAGCGGCTCGGGCGGCAGCGCGCGCTTGCGGCCGAACAGGCCGTTGGGCTTCCACACCAGGATCGCCAGCAGCAGCGCGAAGGCGAACAGGTTGCGGTAGGGCGTGCCCAGCAGCGCCACGCCGTAGCTCTCGATCAGCCCCAGCAGCAGGCTGCCGACGATGGCACCCGGCACGTTGCCCACGCCGCCGACCACCGTGGCCACCACGCCCTTGAGCGTGGCCTGGAAGCTCATCGCGGGACTGATGTTGTTGTAGTACATGCCCACCAGCAGGCCCGACAGCCCGCCGAGCGCGGCCGCGATCGCGAACACGGTCTGGTTCACGCGGTCCACGTCCACGCCCATCTGCTGCGCGGCATCGCGGTCCTGCGCGGTGGCGCGCACCGCCCAACCGAGCCTGGTGAAGCGCAGGAAGCCGAACAGCACGGCCGCGCTCGCGAGGCCGATGCCCGCGATCAGCAGGTCGAGCGCGCCGATGGTGCCGCTGCCGACCTGCAGCCGCCAGTCGGGCAACGCCGTGGGCAGCGCGCGCGGATCGGGGCTGAAGACCAGCTGCACCAGGATGTCGAGCACGAAGCTGATGCCGATGGTGGCCAGCAGCGGCGCGATGCGTGCCGCGCCCTGCAGCGGGCGCAGCCCCACGCGCTCGATCAGCATGCCGAGCGCGCCCGAGCCCAGCACCACCAGCGCGATCGTCACGGGCAGCGGCGTGTGCAGAAAAGTGATCGAGGCCCAGCCGATGTAGGCGCCGACGGTGTAGACCGAGCCGTGCGCGAAGTTGATCAGGTGCGAGACGCCGAAGATCAGCGCCAGCCCGACCGCCAGCAACGCATAGATGTTGCCGATGATCAGGCCGTTGACCGTGTAGTCGAAGAAGGAGCCGAAGTTCATCGAAGGACCGCCGTCTGCGCGCGCCAGGGCGCGCGGTGCGCGAGACCGATCATTTGGTCGAGGCCAGCGCCGCCTTCTCGTCGAGCTGCGTCCACTTGCCGTCCTTCACCACCAGGTTCACGCTCTTCACGCCGATCACGCGGCGCGTCTGCGGATCGAAGCTGGCCTTGCCGAAGATCACGCTGGGCACGTCCTTGATCTTGTAGAAGGCATCGCGCACCGCCTTGCGGTCGGCGTTGGGCCCGGCCTGGCGCAACGCGGCGGCCGCGTACACCACGGCGTCGTAGGCATAGGCGTTGAAGGCGTCGGGTTCCTTGTCGTACCTGGCGCGGAAGCTCTTCACGAAGTCGCGCACCTCGGCGCGCGGCTCCTCGGGGAAGAAGGCGGTGTTGGTGTGGATGCCGTTGACCGCGGCGCCGCCGAGCTCGATGAACTTCGGCGAATAGACCGAGCCCACCGCCGCGATCGGCTGCTTCAGGCCCACGCTGCGCACCTGGCCCGCGATGAGCGCGCCGTCGGGGTAGTAGGAGATCAGCACCAGGCCATCGGGGTTGGCGTCGCGCACGCGCACGAGCGTCGAGCGGAAGTCCTTCTCGTCGGGCTGGTAGCCCTCGGCGATGGCGAGCTGCGCGCCGCGTTCCTGCGCGGCCTTCACCAGCACGTCCTTGCTGGTGCGGCCCCAGTCGGTGTTGAGATAGAGCACCGCGATGCGCTTGAAGCCCAGCGTCTTGACCGCGAGATCGGCCAGCAGCGGCTGCGCGTCGGCCTGGCTGATCGACGGGCTCCAGATGTAGTCGCCGCCCTTGGTGAAGTCGGGATGCGAGTTGGTGAAACCCAGTTGCACCAGGCCCGCGCGCTGGTAGATCGGCGAGGCCGCCATCGAGGCCGGGCTCGAGAAGTCGCCGAGCTCGATCAGCACGCGCTTGTCGTTCACGAGCTTCTGCGCGATCGCGACCGACTGGCGCGGGTCGCTCTGGCTGTCCTCGAAGTTGTAGGCCAGCGGCCGGCCATGGATGCCGCCCTGCGCGTTGATGTGCTCGAGCGCGAGGTCGAAGCCCGCCTTCCACTGCGCGCCGTACTGCGCGTTCTGGCCGGTCAGCGGACCGCTGACGCCGAACCAGACGGGCTCGCCGCTGGCCGGCGCGGCCAGGACGGGTGCGGACAGCGCGAAGGCGGCGCCGGCCAGCGACAGCGCGGCGATCCGGCGCAGGAAGCGTTGGCGGGAGATCGGTGTTGGCATGGTGTGGGGGTCCCGGGGCATGAAGATCAGGCCGGTCATTCTTCGCGTTGCCCGGGGCCGCTGGAACGAAAAAAAGCGCTGCGCGATATGCGTTTTCCGAGCAAGGCATGGCGTGCTCTCGACGCTCTCCGCGCTCTTGCAGGCCGGACATATGCATGACCGAAAACATTCGTTGGATAGGCGCGGACCGCGCCCGGACACTCGCCGCTTCGAATATTCCGGTGGAGAAGCCCTGATGACCGACTCTCTTTCCTCGCGCCTGCCGCCTTCGCGCCGCAGCGTTCTTCAAGCCGGCGCCGCCGCCGCCGTCGTGGGCTCCGCGGCCCTGCTCGGCGCTTCGGCCTGGTCGCAGCCGCGCAAGCTGACCTTTGCCTGGAGCCAGGCCGGCTTCTGCTTAGCGCCCGTGCCGGTCGCGCTCGAGCGCGGTTTCTTCGAGAAGAACGGGCTCGATGTCGAGCTGCTGAACTGGGCCGGCTCGTCCGACCAGATGCTCGAGGCACTGGCCACCGGCAAGGCCGACGTCGGCGTGGGCCTGATCCACCGCTGGGTCAAGCCGCTGGAAGCCGGCTTCGACGTGAAGGTGGTCGGCAGCGTGCATGGCGGCTGCCTGCGGCTGGTGGGTGCCAAGGCCGCCGGCGTGACCACCGAGCTCGCGAGCCTCAAGGGCAAGACCATCGGCGTGTCGGACCAGAACAGCCCGGCGCGCCAGTTCTATGCGATCCATCTCGCCAAGAAGGGCATCGACATCGACAAGGACGTCGACTGGCGCGTCTATCCGGCCGACCTGCTCGACATCGCCGTGAAGAAGGGCGAAATCCAGGCCATTGCCGACGGCGACCCGAACATCTACCTGATCGAGAAGCGCAACCCCGGCGTCTTCACCGAGATCGCCAACAGCGCCAAGGGCGAGTACGCCGAGCGCCTGTGCTGCATCGTCGGCGCGCGCGGCGAGTTCGCGCGCAACGACAAGCCGCGCGCCGCCGCCACCGTGCGCGCGCTGGCGCAGGCCTCCGACTACGTCGCCGAGAACCCGAACGAGTCGGCCCGCATCTATGCCAAGTACGCGCCCAAGGTGGCGGTGGAAGACCTGCAGAAGCTGTTCACCGAGCTGACCTACAAGCACCATCCGGCGGGCAAGGCGCTGCGCAACGAGGTGGAGGCGTTTGCGACGGACTTCCGGAATGCGGGGATCCTGAAGAAGAGCACGGACGTGGTTCGGTTTGCGAACCACGTGTCGCTGGACGTGCTGGCTTGAGGGGCTACAGGCCGGGTGGCTTCTCGAAGAAGAAGCAGTCCGGCAGGATGGCCGGCGCGATGTGGTCGATGTCTTTGGCCGACACGCCGCAAGCGAAGAAGCCGTCGCGCCAGTGCCGGATTCCATCGACCAGCCGATCGATGTGCCCGCGCGCCTCTTCGGTCGACAGACCGAAGCGCCCGGCCTGCGACAGCAGGTTGTAGATGCTGGCCGTGCGGCCGTGATCGCCGACGGTCAAGGCCAGGTCGCGGCGCTCCAGGCTGACCATGGGCGCGGGCACGAGGTCGTAGGCCGGAGACAGGCGCCATCCCTTCTGCCTTCGCAGCAGGGCGTGGTTGCGTGGATGATCGTCGTTGTTGGTCACGGCGGCATTGAAGACCATCCGCCTGAACAGCTCGGTGCAGTCGGCTTCCGGCTTGTCGGACCAGCGACGCAGGTTGTCGGCCAGCAGCGGGTAGGACCAGCGCTCTCGGTCCAGGTGGCTGTCGCCGCAGTCGAGCACCGTCAGCCCGCTGACGAGACCGAAGCGCAGATAGCCGTCGTTGGTGTGGTCGCGATCGAAGCGCTGCAGCATCAGCACGTCGCTCTGGCCGACCGCTTCCAGCCTGGCCTGGGTGACGTTCAGGCCGCAACGGCGCGCCAGGTCCAGCGTCGCGAACTCGATGCGCTGCAGATTGAAGCGGTCGCCTCTGGCGGGAAATTTGCCGAGCCAGAGGCTTTGCGCGTCCTCGATCGTGGCCTTGGGCCGCGCACCGCCCATGCTGGTGCCGGGATCGAGCTGTTCGAGCAGATGCGCTGCCACCGGTCGGCCCTCTTCGATCGCCTGTGTAGCCGCGATCAGTTCGGCCAGTTGGTGCGTGCGGTTGTAGTGCCGCCTGGGCGCGGGCGGTTCGACCTTCAGGCCGAAGCTCAGGTAGCCGGCCCCGTCCTGTGGCCCGTGCAGCAGATAGTCGATCTCCTCGAGATCGCCCGCGCTGCGCTCGAGCTTGTGCTCGATCACCCGCCGTCCCCAGGCGTCGGGGCCGGCGTCCCGCACCGCGCCCGGAATTCCCTTGAGCTGCGTGAACTCGAAGACCTCCTTGGCGAGGGGCAGGCGGAACGGGTCGAGCGCAACCGCTTCCTTGCGCTGAAGGTAACGGTCACCGTAGCGAAAGCGACCGATCCGCGTGCCATCGGCCAGTGTCTGCACCCGGAGCAACGCCGCCGGCACCGTCTCCAGGGTGCCGGGAAGCTGGATGTAGACGTAGGCTTCGCGCTCAGAAGTCATAGTCGTCGCTCGTCTTGCGGACCTTGCCCGCGCGCGTGGGTCGGTGGGATGCTTCGAGTGCCTTGCCGTGCAGATCGCCGTCGGGATCCGCCACCGCGTCCAGGGAGTTGTCGAGGCCCAGCGCCCACAGCACGGTGAAGCACACGCCGATCGCCGTACCCGGCTTCCCGAGTTCCAGCGCGGTGAGGGTGTTGCGGTTGATGCCGGCCTTGCCTGCCAGATCGGCCACCGACCAGCCACGACGGATCCGCGCGACACGGATGCGCTGCCCCAGCCGCGCTACATGCTCGGCGGCTTGGGGGGGCATCGAGAAATTGCTCATTTTTCTAGGTATAAAGTCATTTAATGACCATTATGTTAGGCATTTTGATTTGATGGCGCAAGCAGGAATACAAGCTCGGCGGGACGGATTCGGATCGGTCGCTCGCCCCCGCTTTTCCGCATATCCACATGCGCAAAGAGCGCATGCAACCCATGCGAACTTTCCTAGCATCGGGCGCAGCATCCATTCCACCCAGCGCTCCCGCGCTCCCACGCCATGTCCTCCGTGCTTGCCGCCGAACGGCCGACCGTTGCCGAACCTTCTTCCGTTGTCCCGTTCAGGATCGCCGCGATCGACGCGTCGCTCGGCGCCGAGGTCACAGGCCTCGATGCCACGCGCCCGGTGCCGGCCGCGCAGGTGCGTGCGCTCAAGGAGGCGCTGCTCGAGCGGCATGTACTCGTGCTCAAGCAGCAGCGGCTCGACGACGCGCAGTTCGAGCGTTTGGCCAGCTACTTCGGCGCCGTGTTCCGTCCGCCGTCGAACGTGCCGGTGCTGGGCTCCGATCCCTATGGCGGCAACACGCCCGACATCGTGCGGGTGTCGAACGTCGACGGCGGCGTGCTCGGCCATGACGAGCTCGCGGCGCATGCCGACCACCACTGGACGCCGGTGCCGTCGTCGGGCTCGCTGCTCTACGGCATCGAGGTGCCCTCGGAGGGCGGCGACACCACCTGGTACAACCTAGCGGCCGCCTGGGACGAACTCGATGCCGGCACGCAGCGCGAGATCGAGCAGCTGCGGCTCATCACCTACAACCCCTTCCTGCGCAAGCTCAAGCCGCTCACCACCGGCTTCCCGCTCTACCGCACGCCCGACATCGCGCCGCTCGAACCCTTCGAGGTGCATCCGCTGGTGCGCACCCATCCCGACAGCGGCCGCCGCATCCTCTACCTGGGCGCGCGCACCGAGGTCGAGATCGTCGGCGTCGATCCGCAGTACGGCGCCGCGCTGATCGCGCGCCTGCGCCAGCACCTGCTGCAGCCGCGCTTCGCCTACACGCACCGCTGGAGCGTGGGCGACATCGTCTACTGGGACAACCAGGCCACGCTGCACGCGCGCAGCGCCTTCGACAACGGCGAGCGCCGCGTGCTCAAACGCATCAGCCTCTCGGGCAGCCGCCCGTACTGACACCCCAAGCGCACCGCCATGCGCGCCACCGCCCAGCGCGGCGGCGCGCGCGCGCGAGCCAGCCATGCCCCTTCCCCGCCGCCCCATCCTGCTGAACGCGTTCGACATGAACACGCCCAGCCACCTGACCCACGGCCTGTGGCGGCATCCGCGCGACCGCGCGACCGACTACAAGCGGCTGCCCTACTGGCTCGACCTGGCGCGCACGCTCGAGCGCGGACTGTTCGACGGCCTGTTCCTCGCCGACGTGACCGGCGTCTACGACGTCTGGGGCGGCAGCCCCGAGGCCGCGCTGCGCCACGGCATCCAGGTGCCGATCAACGATCCGGCCGTGCTCGTGAGCGCGATGGCCAGCGTCACGCGCCACCTGGGCTTCGGCATCACGGCCACCATCGCGGCCGAGGCGCCGCATGCCTTCGCGCGCCGCATGTCCACGCTCGACCACCTGAGCGAGGGCCGCATCGGCTGGAACATCGTGACCGGCTTCCTCGACAGCTCGGCGCGCGCGCAGGGCGCGGCCGCCGCCACCGGCCACGACCGGCGCTACGACCTGGCCGACGAGTTCATGACGCTGGTCTACCGGCTCTGGGAAGAGAGCTGGGACGACGACGCGGTGATCGCCGACCGCGCGCGCGGCATCTATGCCGACCCCGCGCGCGTGCGCGCCATCCGCCATGCGGGCGAAGGCTGGCGGCTCGATGCGGTGCATCCCTGCGAGCCTTCGCCGCAGCGCACGCCGCTGCTGTTCCAGGCCGGCGCCTCGGCGCGCGGCACGGCCTTCGCGGCACGCCATGCGGAGGTGGTGTTCGTGCCCAACCAGGGCCTGGCCGCCACGGCGGCCGTGGTGCGCAAGCTGCGCGCGGCGCTGGCCGAGGCCGGGCGCGATGCCGACGCGGTGCGCTTCGTGACCACGCTGCTGGTCGTGACCGGGCCCACCGAAACCGAGGCCCATGCGCGCTACGAGGAGTACCGCCGCTATGCGCAACCCGAGGCCGGCCTGGTGCAGTTCAGCAGCGCGATCGGCCACGACCTCTCGCGCCACGGCCTCGACGACGCCATCGGCGGCGGCAGCGCCGATGCGATCCAGAGCTCGGTCGCCTCGCTCAAGCGGCCCGGCGGCGCGCAGCTGACCCCGCGCGCGCTGCTCGCGCAGATGCCGCTGGGCGCGCGCCATGCGCCCGTGGTCGGCACGCCCGCGCAGATCGCCGACACCATCGAGGCCTGGGTCACCGGGGCCGGCATCGACGGCTTCAACCTCGTGCGCACCGTGAGCCCCGAGGGCCTCGAGCATTTCGTCGACCTCGTGGTGCCCGAACTGCAGCGCCGCGGCCTGCACAAGCGCGCCTATGCCCAAGGCAGCTGGCGCGAAAAGATCTTCGGCCCGGGCCGCGCCCGGCTGCCGTCCTCCCACACCGGGGTGCGGCGGCGCACCTCCGCCTCGCCATGACAGCTCCCTCCTCCCTCTCCACCGGCCCGGTCCACGTCGTGCGCGACGATGCCGAGGCCCTCGCCATCGCGCGCCGCCTCGCGGCCGATTTCGCCACCGACGCCTCCGAGCGCGACCGGCAGCGCCGCCTGCCCTTCGAGGAGATCGAGCGCTTCTCGGCCAGCGGCCTCTGGGGCATCACGGTGCCACGCGCCTTCGGCGGCGCCGCGGTCTCGCATGCCACGCTGGCCGAGGTGACGGCGCTGATCTCCGAAGCCGATCCCGCGCTCGGCCAGATCCCGCAGAACCACTATTGCCTGGTCGACGCGGTGCGGCTGATCGGCGATGCGCAGCAGCAGACCTTCTTCTTCCGCGAGGCGATCGAGGGCCGGCGCTTCGGCAACGCGGTGTCCGAGAGCGGCACCGCCAACGCCAAGGTCGTGACCGCGCGGCTGCGTGCCACGCCCGAGGGCCTGCGGCTCGACGGCCGCAAGTTCTACTGCACCGGCGCGCTGTTCGCGCACTGGGTGCCGGTCGCGGCCAGGGACGAGCAGGACAAGCAGGTGCTGGTCTACGTCGCGCGCGAGGCGCCGGGTCTCGAGGTCGTCGACGACTGGAGCGGCTTCGGCCAGCGCACCACCGCGAGCGGCACGGTCACGGCCGACAACGTGGCGGTCGGCGCGCTGCAGGTGCTGCCACGCGCCAGGCTGTTCGAGCCGCCGACCATCCACGGCCCCTTCGCCCAGGTCCTGCACGCCGCCATCGACCTCGGTATCGGCCGCGCCGCCATGGCCGACCTGCACCGCTGGGTACGCGATCGCGCGCGGCCCTGGCCCGACAGCGGCGTGGCGCGCGCGGCCGACGATCCGCTCACGCTTGCACGCATCGGCCGGCTGGTGATCCAGCAGCATGCGGCCGAGGCGCTGCTCGAACGCTCGGGCCGCGCGCTCGACCGTGCGCGCGACGAGCCCGGTGCCGCGCATGTGACCGAGGCCTCGATCGCGGTGGCCGAAGCCAAGGTGCTGAGCACCGAGTTCGCGCTCGAGGCCGCCACCGCGCTGATCGAGCTCGCGGGCACGCAGTCCACGCTCGCCGAGCACAACCTCGACCGCCACTGGCGCAACGCGCGCACCCACACCGTGCACGACCCGGTGCGCTGGAAGCCGCATGCCGTGGGCAACCACTGGCTCAACGGTGCCAGCCCGCAGCGCCACGCTTCGATCTGATCCTTCCTCGTCTTTCCGAAAGCCATCACCATGGACCGTCGCCGTTTCATCCAACAAGGCAGCGCCGCCTTCTCGCTCGGCACCGTCGCCGGCACCAGCCTGCCTCTGTCGGCCTGGGCCCAGGCGCGCAAGGACACGCTGCGCGTGCTCTCCGAGGGCGCGCCCAACTCGCAGGACCCGCACGGCGAGGGCGTGAGCCGCGAATCGCTGGGCCTGTTCTTCAACGTCTACGACCGCCTCATCAACTTCGACCGCGCGCAGCTCTCGCCGGGCGTCTTCAAGTACGACTACGGGCGCTTCCGCGGCGAGCTGGCCGAGCGTTTCGAAACCAGCGCCGACGGCCGCACCCTGACCTTCTTCCTGCGCCGCGACGCCACCTTCCACGACGGCAAGCCCGTGACGGCCGCCGACGTGAAGTGGTCGCTCGACCGCGCGGTCTCGCTGCCGGCCAGCAAGCGCCAGCTCGCGACCGGCTCGCTCGAGAATCCCTCGCAGTTCACGGCGGTGGATGCGCACACCTTCCGCATCGCGCTGCCGCGCGCCGACCGCTACACGCTGCCGAACCTCGCGCTGAGCTTCGCCTCGGTGCTCAACAGCGAGCTCGCGAAGTCGCATGCCACCGCGGCCGATCCCTGGGCCACCGAATGGGTCAAGGCGCACGAAGCCGGCGGCGGTGCCTTCCGCATCGAGAGCTTCACGCCGGGCCAGCAGGTGGTCTACACCCGCTTCGACGGCTGGAAGGGCGGCACCGCGCCGCAGCTGCGCCGCGCCGTGTTCCAGGTCGTGCCCTCGGCCTCCAACCGCGTGGCCGCCTTGCTCAAGGGCGACGCCGACGTGGCGCTGCAGTTGCCGCCCAAGGACCTCGACGCGCTGACCGACACCGCGCGCGCCAAGGTGGTGTCGGTGCCGGTCACGACCAGCTTCCGCTTCGTCGCCTTCAACACCCAGGCCAAGCCCTTCGACGACGTGCGCGTGCGCCAGGCCATCGCCTACGCCCTGCCCTACACCACCCTGCTGCGCGGCGCCAACCTGGGCCGCGGCGAGGCGCTGTACGGCGCCAGGCCGGCAAGCCCGCGAGCAGCCGCTTTCCGCAGCCCTATCCCTACGACACCCAGTTGCTCAAGGCGAAGGAGCTGCTGGCGCAGGCCGGCCATCCGCAGGGCTTCAAGACCAGCTTCAGTTACAACGTCGGCGACGCCACGCTGGCCGAGCCCGCGGCGCTGCTGATCCAGGAGGCGCTGGCGAAGATCGGCATCGCGCTGAGCATCGAGAAGGTGCCGAGCGCCCAGTGGGGCACGCTGCAGACCGAGAAGAAGCTGCCCTTCTTCATCGACAGCTCCTCGGCCTGGTTCAACGACCCCGACTACTTCTTCCGCATCTTCTTCCAGGGCGACTGGCGCTGGAACTTCGGTTCGTTCAAGAACGACGAACTCGCGAAGCTGCTAGAGCAGGCGCGCTGGGAGACCGATCGCGCGAAATACGACCGCGCGATCCAGCGCGCGATCGAGATCGCCTTCGAGCAGGTGCCGCTGGTGCCGCTGTGGCTGCCCACCTTCGAGGCGGCGCTGCAGCCCGACCTGCAAGGCTTCACCTACTACATCCATGGCCAGGTGGACTTCCGGCCGTTGACGCGCTCATGAGCTTCGCCCGGCGCGTCGTCTCCAGGCTCGCGGCCACCGTGCCGGTGCTCGCGGGCACGGCCGTCTTCACCTTCGTGCTCACGCACGTGCTGCCGGGCGACCCCGCGGCCTTCCTCGCCTCGGGGCCGAACGCCGGGCCCGAGGAGATCGCGCAGATCCGCGCGCGCATGGGCCTCGACCTGCCCCTCCCGACGCAGCTGTGGCACTACCTGCAGGCACTGGCGCACGGCGACTGGGGCCAGTCGCACACGACGGGGCAGCCGGTGCTGACCGACCTGTGGCAGCGCCTGCCGGCCTCGCTCGAGCTCACCGCCGCGGCCTTCGTGCTCACGCTGCTGGTGGCACTGCCGCTGGGCACCGCGGCCGCGCTGCGCCCGCGCTCGTTGTGGGACCGCGCCTGCACCGTGCTCACGGTGGGCGGCAGCTGCGTGCCGAGCTTCGTGATCGCGCTGCTGCTGGTCTACGTCTTCTATTTCCTGCTGGGCTGGGCGCCCGAACCCACGGGCCGCATCGACGCGATGATCGAGCCGCCGCCGGTGCGCAGCGGTTTCATGCTGGTCGATGCCGCCATCGCACTGCGCTGGGATGCCTTCGCTTCCGCGGCCGGCCGGCTGCTGCTGCCGAGCGTGGCGATGGCCGCCTTCTCGCTGGCACCGGTGGCGCGGCTCACGCGCGCGTCGCTGCTGGGCGTGCTGCGCAGCGACCCCGTGCGCACCGCGCGCGCGCTCGGCCTGCCGCCGCGCGCCGTGCTGGCCGGCGCGCTGCACCTGGCGCTGCTGCCGGTGGTCACCAGTGCCGGCATGGTGTTCTCGTACATGCTGAGCGCCAACGTGGTGATCGAGAAGGTGTTCGCCTGGCCCGGCATCGGCAGCTATGCGCTCGACGCGCTGATGGCGGCCGACCATGCGCCGCTGCAGGGCTTCGTGCTGCTGGTCGCGCTGATGTTCGTGCTGGTGAATTTCGCGATCGACCTGCTGCACGAGCGCATCGATCCGCGCGTGGGGAGCGCGGCATGAGCGCGGTGCCGGGCAAGTTCGAGGCGGATGCGCGGCCGCGCTGGCGCCCGCGCGGCAACGAGGCGCCGGGCCTGCTGCTGCTCGCGCTGCTGCTGCTCGCCGCCATCGCCGGCCCCGCGCTCGCGCCCTTCGATCCTCTCGCCACCGACGTGCCCGCGCGGCTGCAGCCGCCGAGCGCGCTGCACTGGTTCGGCACCGACGCGCTGGGCCGCGACCTGTTCTCGCGCGTGCTGGTGGCCACGCGGCTCGATCTCTCGATGGCCGCGGGCGCGGTGCTGCTGTCGCTGGCGGCGGGCAGCGCCATCGGCGCGCTGTGCGGCTTCGTCGGCGGCCGGCTCGACCGCTGGGTCGGCCGGCTGGTCGACGTGCTGATGGCCTTCCCGCTGTTCGTGGTGGCGATGGCGCTGGTCGCGGCCTGGGGCAACACGGTGATCAACATCGTCTATGCGACGGCGCTGATCAACCTGCCCTTCTACATCCGGCTCGCGCGCAGCGAGGTCGGCGTGCGGCGCGGCGCCGGCTACGTGCTGGCCGCGCGGCTCGGCGGGCAGGGGCCGGCGCGGCTGCTGTTCGGCGTGCTGCTGCCGCACGTGCTGCCCATGCTCGCGGTGCAGGGCTCGATCAACCTGGGCTGGGCGCTGCTCAATGGCGCTGGCCTGTCCTTCATCGGCCTCGGCGTGAGGCCGCCGACGCCCGAATGGGGCGTGCTGGTGAGCGAAGGCGCGCCCTACATCATCACCGGCCAGTGGTGGCTCGCGGGCTTCCCGGGCCTGGCGCTGTTCATGGCCGTGGGCTGCTTCACGCTGCTGGGCGACGCGCTGCGCGACCGGCTCGATCCACGCGGCGCCGCCGACCGGAGCGGCCCATGAGCGCGCCGCTGCTCGAGGTCGATGCGCTGAGCCTGCGCTTCCATGGCGCGCAGGGCGCGGTCCATGTGCTCGACCGCGTGAGCCTCGAGCTCGCGGCCGGCGAAACCCTGGGCCTGGTCGGCGAGAGCGGATCGGGCAAGTCGGTGACCGCGCTGGCGCTCGCGGGCCTGCTCGATGCGCAGGCCGACGCGGCCGCGCGGCGGCTGCGCTTCCAGGGGCTCGAACTGCTCGACGACAGCGGCCGTCCGGCGCGCGCGGCCTGGGATGCGCTGCGTGGCCGCCGCATCGGCTTCGTGTTCCAGAGTCCGCGCCGCGCGCTGCATCCGCTGCGCACCATCGGCGACCAGCTGCAGCAGGTGCTGCGGCTGCACCGCGGCCTGTCGGCACGCGCCGCGCGCCAGGCCGCGCTCGAATGGATCGAACGCGTGGGCCTGCCCGAGCCCGAGCGCCGGCTGCGCGCCTTTGCCCACCAGCTCTCGGGCGGCCAGTGCCAGCGCGCGATGATCGCGCTGGCACTGGCCGGCGAGCCCGAACTGCTGATCGCCGACGAGCCGACCACCGGCCTCGACGTGGTCACGCAGGCGCGGGTGCTCGACCTGCTGGCCGGCCTCGCGCGCGAGCGCGGCCTGGCGACCCTGCTGATCACCCACGACCTCGCACTGGCCGCGCAGCGCTGCGACCGCATCGCCGTGATGCATGCGGGCCAGGTGGTAGAGACCCTGCCCTCGCGTCGCCTGCGCGAGGGCGCGGCCCATCCCTACACGCGCCAGCTGCTGCGCGCCACGCCGCAATCGGCGCACACGCTCGACGCGTTGCGCGGCGTCGATGGCCGCCTGCCCGATCTCGCGCGCGCCGACCTGCCGGCCTGCCGTTTCGCCGAGCGCTGCCCACAGGCCGAGACGCGCTGCCGGATGCAGCCGCCGGTGGCGCAGCGGCAAGGCACCGCGCACCGCGTGCATTGCTGGGTGCAGGCGCCCCGGACGGGTCGGTCCCAGGCCGAACTCCCGCTCGCCGATGCGCGCGAGGAGCTTCCCGCATGACGCCATCGCTTTCCCGCCGATCCACCGGTGTCGATCCCGTGCCTGGGTCCGACCCCTTGCTGCGCGTCGAGGACCTGCACGCGCGCCATGCGCTGCCCGCGGTGCCGGCCTGGGGCGGCCTGTTGCATCGCCGCCGCTGGCTGCCGGCCGTGGACGGCGTGAGCTTCGCGCTCGCGCGCGGCGAGGCGCTGGGCCTCATCGGCGAATCGGGTTGCGGCAAGTCGACCCTGGCATCCGTGCTCGCGCGGCTGGCCGATCCGCTGTCGGGCCGGCTGCTGTTCGACGGCATCGACCTCGCCGCCGTGCGCGCCGGCCAGGCCGCCGAGGCGCCCTGGCGCCATCGCATCCAGATGGTGTTCCAGGACCCTTACGAAAGCCTGGACCCGCGCCGCAGCGCCTTCGACGCGATCGCCGATCCGCTGCGCCGGCTCGCGGCGCTCGATGGCGTCGCGCTGCGCGAACGCGTGCTGCGGACCGCGCGGCGCGTGCAGCTCGGCGACGAGCTGCTGGCGCGCCGGCCGCACCAGCTCTCGGGGGGCCAGGCCGCGCGCGTGGGCATCGCGCGCGCGCTGGCGCCCGCGCCCGAGCTGCTGATCCTCGACGAGCCCACCGCGGCGCTCGACGTCTCGGTGCAGGCCGGCCTGCTCTCGCTGCTGTCGGGGCTGCGCCGCGAGCTCGGCCTCGCGATCCTGTTCATCTCGCACGACCTCGGCGTGGTGCGGCTGCTGTGCGAGCGCGTGTTGGTGATGCGCGCGGGGCGCATCGTCGATGAGGGAGCGCCGCAGGCGCTGTTCGAGCGACCGCGGCATGCCTATACCGCCGAGCTGGCCGCGGCGGTGCCGCGCTTTCCGGCGGCCTGAAGCGCCGGCTCAGAACGCCGGGATGACCGCGCCCTTGTACTTGTCCTGAATGAACTTGCGCACCTCGGGCGTGTGCAGCGTCTTCACCAGCTTGGCGATGGCCGGCGACTGCAGGTTGTCCTTGCGCGCCGCGATGAAGTTCGCATAGGGCGAGTTGCGGCCGTCCTCGATGAACAGCGCGTCGCGGCCCGGATCGAGCTTGGCCTCGAGCGCGTAGTTGGTGTTGATCAGCGCGAGGTCCACGTCGGGCAGCGCGCGCGGCAGCTGCGCCGATTCGATCTCGCGGATCACCAGCTTCTTCGGGTTCGAGACGATGTCGCGCGCCGTCGACTTGATGTTGCCCGGGTCCTTGAGCTTGAGCAGGCCCTGCCTGGCCAGCAGCGCCAGCGCGCGGCCCGAGTTCGACGGATCGTTGGGGATCGCCACCACCGCGCCCTCGCGCAGGTCGGCCGCCTTCTTGATCTTCCGCGAGTAGGCGCCGAAGGGCTCGATGTGCACGTCGCTGTTCGGCACCTCGACGATGTCGGTCTTGCGGTCCTTGTTGAAGGAATCGAGGTAGGGCCGGTTCTGGAAGAAGTTCGCGTCGAGTTGCTTGTCGCCGACCGCGAGGTTGGGTTGCACGTAGTCGTTGAACACCTTGACCTCGAGGTCCACGCCCTGCGCCTTGAGCTGCGGGCGGATGAATTCGAGGATCTCGGCGTGCGGCACCGGCGAGGCTGCCACGCGCAGCGTCTCCTGCGCCTGCGCGGACATCGCGCCCAGACCGGCCACCGATAGCACCATTACCGAGAAGGCGCGCTGAAACGAAAACGTCATGGTTGGAATTCCCTCATCGTCAGAAATGAAAAACGCCGGATCGCCCTGTCCTCGCAGGAACGTCCGGCGCTGCGCAGGTTAGCGGCGCGATGCCGCGCTCCCAAGCGATGAATCGGCGCTTGCTCATGCGATTTGCGAGCAAGCGGCGGGCATGATCCTCAGTTCATGCGCTGCAGCAGCACGTCGGTCACCGCCACGCTGCCCGAGGCCTTCGGGAACCGCAGCGTGACCTGCTTGATGTGCGCGAGGTCCACGCCATGCAGCGCGAAGGCCTTCAGCGGAACCGCCACCATGTTCAGCAGCGGCCGGGTGGTGCCGGTGTCGGCATAGATCGAGTCCGCGGGCGCGTCGACCAGCGGGATCGCGCCGTCGGGCTTGCGCGCGATGCCGTAGAGCGCGTCGCTGAAGTCGCTGCCCTTGATCGCGGCCTTGCGATCCTGCGTGTCGGTCAGCGCGATCTCGACCTCCTGGCCGATGGGAGCCACCACGGCGACGCGCAGGCTCAGCGTGTCGAAGCCCTGGGTGGAAAGGTCGCCGGTGTGGATCGTCATCGCGGCGCCGGCCGCGGCCCACTGCAGCTGGGCCTGGTCCGTGATCGACCAGGTCAACAGCGTCTTCGCGTCATAGGTGTAGTCGTACAACGCGCCTTCCTTGAACAGGCGATCGACGCTGTCCTGGCTCGCGGGGTCGGTGCATGCCGCGTCGCGATCGGGCTTGAGCGCGAGGAATCGGCATTGCACGGCCTGGGCGAATTTCTCGTAGGCGGTCGAGAGCCCGTTCGGGTTCTTCGCGCTGGCATCGATGGCGCGGAAGTTCTGGAGCAGCTTGCGCTGCGCGGCGGGTTGATGGATCGTCAGGATCACGCGCTCGTCGCAACTGCCCTCGCCCACCGGGCAGCCCGCGGCCGGGATCGGCGCCTGCCCCTTCCAGTACGGCGCGAACTGGAACTCGTCGCCGACGAAATAGCGCATGAACGATTCGATCAGGAACATGCCGTTGCGGCGCTGGTCCTCCTGGCTCAGGCGCAGCGTCTCGGCCTCTGCGGCCTTGCAGTAGAGGGGGGCGCGGATCTGCGAATCGTCGATCTTGGCCCAATAGTCGTTGTAGAAGTTGTGGTTGGCGCCCCGCACCAGGACCTGGTACTTGGGCGCGCTGTCGTCCTCGGCGGTGTAGCGGCTCTCGTCGAAGATCTGCGCGCCTTCCAGCGTGTAGACGTCGCCGTCGCAGCTGGGCAGCAGGGTCATGAACGGCACATGGGTGATGCGCGACAGCTGCTTCTTGTTGATCGCCGCGAGCGAGAAGACCGCGCGGATCCGGTGCGGGTCCCCGGTGCTCGAAGGCAGCAGCACGCCGGTTTGGCGCAGGGCCTCCTCGGAGGTGGCCTGCTGCAGCCATTGCTCGCTGTTCGCATTGATTCGCCGCACCACGGTGCCCAGGTCCCGGAGCGCGGCGGTGGCCTTCTCCAGCGCGAGCTCCGCGGCCTGGAGCACGGCCTGTGCGTCCTGCGCCTGGCGCTGCAGTTGCTCCACCTCGCGGGTCAAGGCCTCGATCTCCAGCGCTGGCGCGGGCGGCGTGCGGCCCAGCGCCGCCTGGTGCTTGAACTTCGCGATCAGGAGCTGCACCGAGGCGGCGGTCGAGGCGGATTGCGCCTCGTCGACCCGCTGCCGCGCTTCGTCCAGCGCGGCCTGGAGCGGAACGGTCGCCGCGCGGATGTCGCGTGCCTTCTCGACGTTCTGGTAGCTGATGCCCACGCGTTGCCGGTTCAGCTCCACCGCATAGGCCACCGCTTCCGCGCCGCGCGAGTGCCCGACGAGGCCCACGCGTCCGAGGTCCATCCTGCCCTTGAGCGCGGGCAGCGCCACGCCGTTGAACACGCCCGTGGCGTTGCCCGCGCGCAGCAGGTCGAGCGTGGTCATCAGCAGCTGGCCGCGCGCCAGCGCACCGGCGTCCGAGGCATTGCCGTTGAGACCGTTGATCTTTCCCGCATCGATGGAGAAGGCCACGTAGCCGTTCTCCGCCAGGTTCTTCTGCAGGTAGTCGTAGCCCTTGGCATTGTTGAGATCTGAGGAGTCATGCATGCCGTGCAGGAACACCACCACCGGATGGCCGCCGCTGGCCGAGGGCTGGACCCTGGAATCGCCCGGTGTGCCGGCCGGCCCTGTCGGATAGCGCACCGTGCCCCGCAGCGGCACGGTGTAGATCACGTCCTTGTACCGCGCATCCGACACCGCCGCGGTGCCGAAGCCGTAGACGATCTGCTCCGAGGACACATGGCCTCCCTTCTCGCCGAACGGCACGGTCGCGGTGAACCGGGTGACGACGGAAGGATCCTCCGGGTTCGGTGGGGTCGTGACCGGGATCGTCGACGCCGGATCGGCCGTTCCGGTGGTGACGCCGGTCGTGGGCGGAGGCGCCATCAAGGCCAGGGAGCCCGCCCCGCCGTCGCTGCCTCCACCGCATCCGCTCGCGAGGGCGAATCCCAGAAGAACCGCGCACGCTTTCAACAAGCGCATGCAACGCTGTCCATTCATTGATCTTCTCCAAAATATTCTTTCGATGATTGGAGCGATCCGCGATCCAGGCACGACTCGCTCCGAGTGGTGTCCGATTCGCGCCATGCGGGTTTATCGATTCATCGGGGCCGACGCTTGTCTCTCGTGATGATGAGCATCTCGCGTTGCGGACCGCGCGGAGAAGCAATTCATATGCCTCTCGAAGATGTCGTTTCTTTATTCCTTGCTGCATCGATTCATCGGCATGAAAGATATTCGTTGACCAATTAATCGATGAAGAATTATTCCTTCGAAAAGCAATCTGCAATTGCCGAGAAGCCGTCTGGAGATGACGCCAGAAGATGCGAAGTGCGTCGCCGCGCGCGAATGTCTTGGTGATGCCAGGAGGCATCCGGCAACCGAAGTGCATGCCTCGCGCGCTCGTCGCGACCGGATGGGGACCGGGCCATCCACACGCACGAACGCGGTGCGTGCCGGGCCGAGGCCGCGTCCGTGAATCCGTAGTCGCGAGTCCGTGAAACTCCGCTATCTTCTCGCGCAGGCGCGCGGCGATGCACCGCGCTACCACCCACGCTCAGGAACACATCGCATGGCGCCCGCCGACATCCCCAGCCCACCGCCCTACTACCACGGCACCAAGGCCGACCTCAACCCCGGCGACCTGATCGAAGCCGGCCGCAGTTCCAACTACGGCCAGCGAAGGAAGGCGGCGTATGTCTATCTGAGCGCCACGCTCGAGGCCGCGACCTGGGGTGCCGAGCTGGCCATCGGCGAGGGCCGCGGCAGGATCTACGTGGTGGAGCCCACCGGGTCGATCGAGGACGATCCCAACCTCACCGACAAGAAATTCCCGGGCAATCCGACCAGGTCCTACCGCACGCGGCAGCCGCTGCGGATCACGGGCGAGGTGAAGGACTGGCAGGGCCATGCGCCCGAGCAACTCCAGGCGATGCGCGAGCACCTGGAGGCGCTCAAGCGCGCGGGCATCGAGGCGATCGAGGACTGACGACCAAGCGGGCACGTTGCCCGCTCAGGCCGCCCGCAGCCGCGTCTCGCCCTGCCACAGCGCGCCCGCATAGAGCTCGGGCCCGAAGTCCGGCGGCACCTCGGCGCGCGTGCGCGCCTCGTGCAGCGGCAGGTCGGCCAGCACCAGGTCCTCGCTGATGCGGCGCACGATGGCCGGCACATAGCCGCGCATGCCGGGCACGTCGCCCAGCGGCAGCCCGGTGCTCGCGAAGCCGCCCGGGTTGTAGACGTGGATGTCGCGCAGCCACGGCGCCGTGCCCGCCGTCTTCTCGACCAGCTCGAGGCCCGTGCCCAGGTAGGGCGCGGCCGCGAGCTCGTCGTCGCGCTCGTGCGCGGGCGCCTCGAAGCGGTCGCGCCAGCGCAGCACCAGGTCGGCGATGCCGGCCAGCTCGGGGCGCTCGCTCAGCTCGTGGCTGTAGCCGGTGCCGGCGATCGCGAAGTCGAAGTGGAAATGCGCGTCGTGCACATGGGCCACGAGCTGGTTGCCGTTCTGCGTGACGCCGCGCCACGGCGCGCCCAGGTGCAGGTGGAAGTTGGGAAAGGCCAGCACGCGCTGCACCGAGTCGGGCGGCGGCGTGGTGCCCAGGCGCCGGTAGCGCGCCGCATGGTGCCAGCGCGTGGCATCGGGCAGCGCGAAGTAGTTGTCGTACAGCCCCGGATAGCCACGCACGCGCGCCACCGGCGTGGCCGCGAGATGGTCGCGGCGCGCGAACAGGTGCACGGCGGCCGCGCCATGCTCGAGCGCCACCGCGGCCGCGTCGAAGGCCGAGGCCGCCGCGCCGATCACGGCCACGCGCTTGCCTTCGAGCGCCGCGAAATCGATCGCATGGCCGGTGTGGGCCGCGAGCCCGCGGGCCACCGCGTTCGCGAGCAGCTCGGGCACGAAGGGCGCGCCGCTGCCGGCCACGCCGTTGGCGAAGACCAGCTTGCGCGCGGTCTCGATGCGCTCCTGGCCATCGACCTCGAGCCGCACGCGGAAGCGCGGCACCGCGCCCTGCCCCGCCGCCTCGAAGCCGACCAGCCGCGTGCCGTAACGCACCCCGGTGGCGGTGATGTGGCGGAACCAGTCGAGGTAGGCGGCCCAGTCGGTGCGCGGAATGCGGTCGAGCGCCGCATAGGCCTCGAGGCCATGGCGCGATTCGTACCAGGCCTGGAAGCCCAGCGCGCTCACCGAGCCTTCGGGGCCGACCAGGTTCTTGAGCGTGCGCAGCTTGTGCATGCGCGCACGCGTGAGCCACACGCCGGCGCGCTGCGCATCGGGCGCGGCATCGATCACGCTGACTTCGGCGATGCCCGCGCGGCGCAGCGCGAACGAGAGCGCGGCGCCGCTCTGGCCGCCGCCGACGACGAGCACGTCGTGGTCGATGCCATCGTGGCGCGGCACCCAGTTGGCGGGCGCGGGGCCGAGCAGGCGCAGCGCCTCGTGGGCGAAGCGGTCGCGTGGGTCCTGAAGGTCGAAGAGGGTGACGTTGCTCATGGGGGTCCAGAAAAAAACGGGCCCCGAGGGGCCCGTTGAAACTGCATCGCCGTAGCGACCAGGAGACACTCACCCTCGAAGGCAAGAGCCCTCATTCTTCAAGAGAGCGCGGCCTTCGCGAAGCACGTAATCCGCATACGCTGATCCGTTTTTGTTCTTTGCCGCGCGGCATCGTCGCGCGATAGCCTGCGGGCACTCCCACCGAGTGCGCGCCCGGAAGGCGCATGCCCCCGCCAGAGACAAGCCTCTTCCCGTCGCCATGAACTTCCAGCAACTGCGATCCGTGCGCGAGACCGTGCGCTGCGGCTTCAACCTCAGCGAAGCCGCCGTGGTGCTCGAGGCCTCGCAGTCCGGCGTGAGCCGGCAGATCCGCGACCTCGAGAACGAGCTCGGCATCCTGCTGTTCAAGCGCTCGGGCAAGCGGCTCACCGGCCTCACCTCGCCCGGCGACCACCTGCTGCCGATCATCGAGCGCGTGCTCGACGACAGCCTGAACCTGCGCCAGGCCGGCCAGGATTTCCTGGCGCGCGAGGAGGGCCTGCTGTCGATCGCGGCCACGCATTCGCAGGCGCGCTATGCGCTGCCGGCCGCGGTGCAGGAGTTCCGGCTGCGCTTTCCCGGGGTGCGGCTGCACCTGCACCAGGGCACGCCGCGCCAGATCGCGCAGATGCTGCTCGACGGCGAGGTCGACGTGGGCATCGCCACCGAGTTGCCGCGGAACCATCCGCAGCTCGCGGCCATCTCCTGTCGCTGCTGGACGCACCTGGTGGTGGCGCCCGCGGGCCATCCGCTGCTGACCGAGGCGCCGCTCACCATCGAGAAGCTCGCGCGCCATCCGCTCATCACCTACGACAGCGGCCTCACGGGCCGCTCGCGCATCGACGAGGCCTTCGCGCGCCATGGGCTCTCGCCCGACATCGTGCTGGCCGCGATGGATGCCGACGTGATCAAGACCTACGTGGAGCTCGGCGTGGGCGTGGGCATCGTCGCCGACCTGGCCTACGACGCGGTGCGCGACCGGCGCCTGCGCGCGCTGGAAGCCGGCCACCTGTTCGGCGAGAACCGCACCCAGCTCGCGGTGCGTCGCGGCGGGCATCTGCGCGGCTACATCCACGCCTTCATCGATGCCTTCGCGCCCGGCATGGCGCGCGAGGCGATCGCGCGCGCCAGCGCGGAGGCACCGCCCGACGACGGAGGCTGAACGTCAGGGTTGTTGCGGTTCGCCCAGCGAGAGCATCAGCCGGTTCGCCCAGTTGAAGAAGGCCGCGCCGTGGATCACGTCGGCGATCGCGAGGTCGTCGAGGCCCTGCGCGCGCAATGCCTCGATGTGTTCCGTGCCGAAGTTCGAGGGCGTCGACGACAGCGCCACCGAGGCCGCGACGATCGCGTCCCAGCGCTCGCCGAGCGCGGTCGTCGTGCCCTCGTCGAGCAGCCGCTGCACATCGTCCGAACGCTGCGAGAAATGCGTGGCGAAGCGCGCATGCACCGAGGCGCAGTAGATGCAGCCGTTGTGGCGCGAGGCCGCGGCCGCGGCCAGTTCGCGCTCGGCGCGCGGCAGGCCGGCCTCGGGGTTGTAGAAGATGTCCTTGTCGGTGCGCGTGCGCGCGCCGAGGATGTCGGGATCGCGCGCGAGCAGCCGGAAGTACGGCGACTTGGCGCGCGCCGCATCCACCAGGCCCGCGAAGTGGCGCTCTGTGAGCTCGGCTTCGGGCAGCGGCTCGAGCCAGGGCAGCCATTCGAGCTGCGCCTGCGTGAAGCGCGTGGGGTGCGCGTTGTCCGGATAGCTCAGGGTCGATTCGGTGGCCATGGCGTTCAGTCGACGGAAGTGATGGGATGGCGCGCCAGCGTGCGCAGGCCCGCGACGACGCGGACCTGGAACGCGAGGAAGGCCACGAGCTGCGACAGGGTCACGATGCCGGTGGACGACCAGCCGGCATCGAGCAAGGCCTGCAGCGCGGCCGGACTCGCATCGCGCGGATGGAACACCAGCAACTGTGCATGCACGAGCGCGGCCGAGAGGCGCGGGCCCAGCGCTTCGCGGTTCGCATCGGCGACCGCATACGAGGGGCCGGCCGTGTCCTCGACGCTCAGCGGGCCGGCGGGATAGCGGCCGTACGGGCCCTTGGCGGCGGCGCGTTTCGCTTCGTCGGCGATCGCCTCGGCCACGCCCGTGCGGGCGCGCTGCGCGGCGAGGTGCTGCGCATAGAAGCGCGCGACCTCGGGCTGTTCGTGCAGCGCGGTCACGAAGGCCGCGACGGCGAAGCGGTCCGCGATGTCGAAGTCCCCGGGCACGGGCGGCGCCGGCGCGAACAGCGCGAGGTAGCTCTGCTGCGCGTTGAGGCGCGCCTGTTCGCGCTGCGCGCGCAGGCGGTCGAGCGGATCGCCGGGCGCGATGCCGACCAGTTGGTCGATCACGTCGGCGACGGGAGGGGTGGTGGTGGTCATGAGGTCTGGAGGGAGGGAAAGCCGGTGGATGCCGCCGTCGCGTCGCGCTGCCAGCCGAGCGCGGGCGCGACCTCGGTGGCGACGAGCTCGATCGAGCGCAGGATCGCCGCATGCGGCGGATCGACCGAGTGCACCTGGCACACGAGGTCGGTGACGCGCGCGAGCGTGCTGTCGGCCGCGAGCGAGGCGATCACGTCCTCGGGCGTGCCCACGTGCACGTCGTAGGCCGCGATGAGCTGTTCGAGCGAGGCCTCGGGGCCCGCGCGGTCCGCGAGGCCACCGCCGCCCGAGGCCGCGAAGCGCGCGGCCGAGCGGCGCAGGCCGATCTCGGCCAGGCGCAGCGCCTCGGCGCGCGTGTCCGCCACGAAGACGCTGCGCGATCCCACGATGCGCGGCGTGGCGCCCGCGGGCAGCGCGGCCATGTAGGCATCGACGATCGGGTTTTGCAGCTCGGCCAGCGTCGCATCGGGCGCGTCCAGCGTGCGCGGCTGGGTGCGCGAGAGCATCAGGCCGTCGCCGGCCTGGCCCGCGCGCGTGCCGCCGCTTACGGAGAAGGTCGCCTGCCAGATCCGGCCCAGCAGTTGCGCGCCCGCGGGGTACAGCGTGTCGCCGCCCGCGAGCGGCCGGCCGGCCCAGGCCGCGCGCACGGCCGCGAGCTGCCGCGCGAACAGGGCCGGACGCTCGGCCGCATCGAGGCCGAAGGCGGCGAAGGCCTCGGGCGTGCCGCCCGTGCCCACGCCGAGCTCGAGCCGGCCGCCCGCGAGCAGGTCCAGCACGATGGCGTCCTCGGCCACGCGCAGCGCGTTCTCGAGCGGCAGGGTCACGATGCCGGTGCCCAGGCGGATGCGACGCGTGCGCGCGGCCACGTGGGCGAGAAAGACGAAGGGCGACGGCAGGCCGCCCTCGTGTTCGTGGAAGTGGTGCTGCGCGACCCAGGCCGAGTCGAAGCCGAAGGCCTCGGCGTGCGCGATCTGCGCGGCCACCAGGCGATAGCGCTCGGCCGCGGGGGCGTCGTCGAGCAGCCGGCTGAAGAAGCCGAGGCGCTTGCGCACCGTCGGTCGTTGGGCGGAGGGTGCGTGCGAAGGCTCGGGCATGAAGCGGAAATTGTGGCGGCCGGGGCCTGCGCCGGCTGCGAAGAAAAAGTCGCATGCATATGCGCAAACCGAGGCTGCGCCACCCGGCCGCCTTGCCAAATGCAGTGCGCGCCTAAGGAAGTGCGAATCCCTTCTTTCCGCGCGAGCGGGCACCGACTTAACCTGCCGCCGCACTTTTGCGCGCACCCTCCGACCACGAGTTCCCATGGCCACTTCCTCCCGCCAGATCAAGCTGGGCGCCTTTCTCATGCAGACCGGCCACCACATCGCCGCCTGGCGCCATCCGCAGGCCCAGGCCGACGCGGGCAGCAACTTCCGCCACTACGTCGAGCTCGCGAAGCTGGCCGAGGCCGCGAAGTTCGATGCCGTCTTCCTGGCCGACTCGGTGGGCGTGCGCAGCAGCGAACTCGCCTCGCTCTCGCGCACCGCGCGCAGCGACCACTTCGAGCCGCTGACCCTGCTGTCGGCGCTGGCGGCGGTCACCGAGCGCATCGGCCTGATCGCCACCGTGTCGACCAGCTTCAACGAGCCCTTCAACGTGGCGCGCAAGTTCGCCTCGCTCGACCAGATCAGCGGCGGCCGTTCGGGCTGGAACCTCGTGACCTCGAGCGGCACCGGCGAAGCGCAGAACTTCAATCGCGACGAGCATTTCGAGCATGCGCTGCGCTACGAGCGCGCGGCCGAGTTCCACGACGTGGTGACCGGCCTGTGGGACAGCTGGGAGGACGACAGCTTCGTGCGCGACAAGGACAGCGGCCAGTACTTCCACGAGGACAAGCTGCACGTGCTGCATCACAAGGGCAAGCATTTCTCGGTGCGCGGGCCGCTCAACGTCTCGCGCTCGCCGCAGGGCCGGCCGGTGGTGGTGCAGGCCGGCGCCTCGGAAGCCGGCCGCGACCTCGCGGCGCGCACGGCCGAGGTGATCTTCGTCGCGCACCAGACCTTCGACGAGGCCAAGAGCTTCTACCGCGACATCAAGGACCGCGCCCAGGCCTACGACCGCGAGCCCGAGTCGATCAAGATCATGCCGGGCATCTTCCCGGTGGTCGGCCGCACGCAGGAGGAGGCCGAGGAGAAGTTCGCGCAGCTGCAGGACCTGGTGCACCCGGTGGTGGGCGTCTCGCTGCTGTCGAACGTGATCGGCGGCTTCGACTTCTCGGGCCTGCCGGTCGACGGCCCGGTGCCCGAACTGCCCGAGACCAACGGCCCCAAGAGCCGGCAGCGCCTGCTGCTCGACCTCGCGCGGCGCGAGAACCTCAGCATCCGCGACCTCTACCTGCGCATCGCGGGCGCACGCGGCCACCAGCAGGTGGTGGGCACGCCGCAGAGCATCGCGGACCAGCTGCAGCAATGGTTCGAGGAAGGCGGCGCCGACGGCTTCAACATCATGTCGCCGTGGTTCCCGGGCGGGCTGCAGGACTTCATCGCGCTGGTGCTGCCCGAGCTGCGCCGGCGCGGCCTGGTGCGCACCGAGTACGAGGGAAGTACCTTGCGCGAGCACCTGGGGCTGCAGCGGCCGCGGCATGGGCAGCGCCGGGCCGCGGTGAGCGCCGCATAGCGGCGCGTCGCCCCTCCTCCGCTCATACGGCGGCGCGCAGCGTCCTGGCCGCCGCCACCATGTTGCTCAGCGCCGGAATCACCTCGGGCCACTGGCGCGTCTTGAGGCCGCAGTCGGGGTTGACCCACAGGCGTTCCGCGGGAATGCGCTCGGCCGCCTTCTTCATCAGCTGCACGATGTGCTCCTGGCTCGGGATGTTCGGCGAGTGGATGTCGTAGACGCCGGGACCGATCTCGTTCGGGTACTTGAAGTCGTCGAAGGCGTCGAGCAGTTCCATGTCCGAGCGCGAGGTCTCGATGGTGATGACGTCGGCATCCATGTCGGCGATCGACGCGATGATGTCGTTGAACTCCGAATAGCACATGTGGGTGTGGATCTGCGTCTCGTCGCGCACGCCGTTGGCCGTGATGCGGAATGCATCCACCGCCCAGTCCAGGTAGTCCTGCCATTGCGACTTGCGCAGCGGCAGGCCTTCGCGCAGCGCGGCCTCGTCGATCTGGATCACGCGCACGCCGGCGCGCTCGAGGTCGAGCACCTCCTCGCGGATGGCCAGCGCGAGCTGGCGGCACGAGGCCGAACGCGGCTGGTCGTCGCGCACGAAGGACCAGTTGAGGATGGTCACGGGGCCGGTCAGCATGCCCTTCATCGGCCGTTGCGTGAGCGACTGCGCATAGCGGATCCACTCGACCGTCATCGCCTTCGGGCGGCTGATGTCGCCGAACAGGATCGGTGGCTTCACGCAGCGCGAGCCGTAGGACTGCACCCAGCCGAACTGGCTGAAGGCATAGCCCTCGAGCTGCTCGCCGAAGTACTCGACCATGTCGTTGCGTTCGGCCTCGCCATGCACCAGCACGTCGAGGCCGAGCGCTTCCTGCTCGCGCACGCTGCGCTCGATCTCGGCGCGCATCGCCACCTGGTAGTTGGCCGCGTCGAGGCGGCCGGCCTTGAACTCGCTGCGCGCATGGCGGATCTCGGCCGTCTGCGGGAACGAGCCGATGGTGGTGGTGGGGAACGGCGGCAGCTTGAGGAACGCGGCCTGCTTGGGCGCGCGCTGGGCATAGACGCTCTCGCGCCGGCCGAGCTGGCTGTTGAGCTGGGCCACGGCCGCCTGCACGGCGGGGTTGTTCACGCGCGGCGAGGCACGGCGCGCTGCCAGCGCCGCGGCGTTCGCGGCCAGCGCCTCCTTCACGGCCGCGCGGCCGTCGCGCAGCGCGCCGGCCAGCACGCGCAGTTCCTCGAGCTTCTGCAGCGCGAACGCGAGCCAGGACTTGAGCTCGGTGTCGAGCTTCTGCTCGCTCGCGAGATCGACCGGCACATGCAGCAGCGAGCACGAGGGCGCGATCCACAGGCGGTCGCCGAGGCGCTCGGCCAGCGGCTCGAGCCAGTCGAGCACGGCGGCCAGGTCGGTCTTCCAGATGTTGCGGCCGTTGATCACGCCGAGCGACAGCACCTTGTGCGGCGGCAGCATGCTCAAGAGCGGCAGCACGTCGTCGCGGCCGTTGATGGCATCGACGTGCAGGCCGGCCACCGGCAGGTTGGCGGCCAGGTACTTGTTCTCGGCGAGCTGGCCGAAGTAGGTGGCCAGCAGGATCCTGATCCTCGCGCTCTTGAGGTGGTGGTAGGCCGTGTTGAAGGCGTGCTGCCAGTCGGCGTCGAGCTCGGTCGCGAGCAGCGGCTCGTCGATCTGCACCCATTCGACGCCGCGCGCCGCGAGCGCGTCGAGCAGCTCGGCATACACCGGCAGCAGGCGCGGCAGCAGCGCGAGGCGGTCCGAGTCGTCCTTGGCCTTGCCTATGGCCAGGTAGGTGACGGGGCCGACCAGCACCGGCTTGGCCTTCACGCCCTGTGCCCTGGCTTCGTCGAGCTGTTCGAGCAGGCGCGAGGCATCGAGCCTGAACTCGGTGGCCGCGGTGAACTCGGGGACGATGTAGTGGTAGTTGGTGTCGAACCACTTGGTCATCTCGCCCGCGGCCACGCCGCCGCAGCAGCCCGCATGCTCCTCGGCCGACTGCGCCGAGCGGCCGCGCGCCACGCGGAAGTAGTTGTCGAGCGCATCGCCATGGAAGCCGCGCACCCGCTCGGGCAGGTTGCCGAGCGTGAAACTCATGTCCAGCACCTGGTCGTAGAACGCGAAGTCGCCGACCGGCACGAGGTCGAGGCCGGCCTGGTCGTTCCAGTGGCGCTGGCGCAGCGTGGCGCCCAGCGCCTGGAGCGTTTCGCGCGAGGACTCTCCCTTCCAGTACGACTCGAGCGCGAACTTCAGTTCGCGCCTGGCGCCGATGCGGGGAAAGCCGAGGTTGTGGGTGGTGGTCATGGGTAGCGGAAGGTCCGGCAGTACAGGGAAAGGCGCGATCCTAGGTGTGGCGACCCGTGAAGTAAAATGGTCTTATTTCACGCATCCATGAATCTGGCTCATTGACCATGCTCGAGCGCATCCATCTGTCGATCGTCCAGGAAGTGGACAAGCAGGGCTCGCTGACAGCGGCCGCCGAGGTGCTGCACCTCACGCAGTCGGCACTGAGCCATTCGATCCGCAAGCTCGAGCAGCAGCTCGGCACCGAGGTCTGGCAGCGCGAGGGGCGCAGCCTGCGGCTGACGCAGGCGGGCCAGTACCTGCTCGCGGTGGCCAACCGCGTGCTGCCGCAGCTCGCGCTGGCCGAGGAGCGGCTGGGCCAGTTCGCGCAGGGCGAGCGCGGCTCGCTGCGCATCGGCATGGAATGCCATCCCTGCTACCAGTGGCTGCTCAAGGTGGTCTCGCCCTACCTCGCGGCCTGGCCCGACGTGGACGTGGACGTGAAGCAGAAATTCCAGTTCGGCGGCATCGGCGCGCTTTTCGGCTACGAGATCGACCTGCTCGTGACGCCCGACCCGCTCTACAAGCCGGGCCTGCACTACGAGCCGGTGTTCGACTACGAGCAGGTGCTGGCGGTGGCGCGCGGCCACCGGCTGGCGAACCTGCCCTACGTGAAGCCCGCGCAGCTCACGCAGGAGGTGCTGGTCACCTACCCGGTGGCGACCGACCGGCTCGACATCTACAACATGTTCCTGATGCCCGCGGGCGTGACGCCCAGGCGGCACAAGGCCATCGAGACCACCGACATCATGTTGCAGATGGTGGCCAGCGGCCGCGGCGTGGCCGCGCTGCCGCGCTGGCTGGTCGAGGAGTACGCGCAGAAGATGGACGTGGTGCCGGTGCGGCTCGGCGCGCGCGGCATCGCCAAGCAGATCTTCCTGGGCGCGCGCGAGGCCGACACCGACATCGACTACCTGCGTGCCTTCGTCGAGCTGGCGCGCGCGGCCGGCTGATCAGCCGGCCGGCCGCATGCGCTCGGCGATCTCGGCGTGGCCGCGCGCGGCCAGCGCCTCGGAGGCGCCCGCGCGATCGCGCGTTTCCTTGTTCTGGCTGAGCTTCGACTTGCCGACCAGCGAAGTGAGCGCGATCTCGATGCCGACGATGCGGCCCAGCATGTCGTCGATGAAGTCGGGCGCCGAGTCGCCCATCTTCCAGGGCCGGGGCTCGGCCGCCTCGTGGCGGCGCGTGAGGCGCGCGACGATTCCGCGCACGAAGCGCTCGTCGTCGCGCACGGTGATCGTGCCGTGCGCATGCACCACCTCGTAGTTCCAGGTCGGCACCTGGCGGTGCAGCTCGTGCTTGCTCGGGAACCAGCTCGGCGAGATGTAGGCCTGCGCGGCGCGGAAGACCACCATGACCTCGGTGCCGCTCGGGCAGCGCTGCCAGACGTCGTTGGCGCGCGCGACGTGCGCCGAGAGCAGGCCGTGCGTGCCGACCTCGGGATCGAACTCGAAGGGCAGGTGGTCGGCGTCCAGCCCGGCGGGGCCGTGCGTGACCAGCATGCCGAGCGGATGCTCGCGGATGACGCGCTGGAGCGCGGCGGGATCGGTGACGGCGAAATGCGCGGGGATGTACATCGGGCGTGGCTCGAAAAGCGTGGGGTGCCTCACTGTCGCCTCGAACCGGCACAATGCGAAGAACCAGTTTTCCACTTTTTGCATGGACCAGTTGTCGCTTCCCCCGGGCCAGGGCGCGGGCCGCCGCATCTACGCGCTGCTGCGCGACCAGATCGCCGACGGCACCCTGCCCGCGGGCGCGCCCGCACCGTCGACGCGGGCCCTGGCGGCCGAGCTCGGGGTCTCGCGCACCACGGTGACCGCGGTCTACGAGCAGCTCGCGGCCGAGGGCTACCTGCTCACCTCGGCGGGCCGCGCGGCGCGCGTGGCGAGCCCGCCGTCTGCGGCCGTGGCACGACCGGCGGCCGCCTCCCGCCGCGCCCGGCCCGCGCCCACGCTGTCGGCCTATGGCCGCCGCATCGCGGCGATGGCGCCACCGCCCGCCGCGCCGAGCGAGCCGCCACGCATCGACTTCCTCTACGGCGCGGTCGCCTCGCGCGACTTCCCCGCGCTGGCCTGGCGGCGCGCCTACCAGGCCGAGCTGCTGCGTCAGCAGCGCAGCCTGAGCTACGCGCCGCCCGAAGGCGACGAAGGCTTGAGGCGCGCGCTGCAGGGCTATCTGCGGCGCGCGCGCGGGCTGGTCTGCGACGCGGGGCAGATCGTCGTGGTGCAGGGCTCGCAGCAGGGCATCGACCTGTGCGCGCGGCTGCTGCTCGATCCGGCCGATGCCTTCGTGTTCGAGAACCCCGGCTACCTGATGGCGCGGCGCTGCTTCGAGGCCACGGGGGCGACGCTGCTGCCGGTGCCCGTCGATGCGCAGGGCCTGGACACGGCCGCGCTGCCGCGCGACGGCCGCGCGCGCCTGGCCTATGTCACGCCCTCGCACCAGTTCCCGCTCGGCGGCGTGCTCGCCATCGGCCGGCGCCTCGAACTGCTGCAATGGGCGCGGCAGCAGCGCGCCTGGATCGTGGAGGACGACTACGACGGCGAGTTCCGCTACGGCCAGCGCCCGATCGATGCGCTGCGCGCGGTCGATGCCGACGGGCGCGTGCTCTACGTGGGCACCTTCTCGAAGGCGCTGTCGCCGCAGATGCGGCTCGGCTACCTGGTGCTGCCGCCCGAGCTGGTGCCGGTGTTCCGCCAGGCCAAGCGCATGGCCGACCGCCATGCGCCGCTGCTCGAGCAGCGGGTGCTGGCGGCCCTGATCGACAGCGGCGCCTACGAGCGCCACGTGCGGCGCGCGCGACGCGAGAACGAGCGCCGCCGCACGGCGCTGCTCGAGGCGATCGCGCGCCATCTGCCGGCCGAGGCACAGGTCGCGGGCACGGCGGCCGGGCTGCACGTGGTGCTGTGGCTGCCGTGGCTGCGGCCGCGCGACGAAGCCGCGCTGGTCGCCGCCGCGCGGCTGCGTGGCGTGGGTGTCTATCCGGTGTCGCCGCTCTACGCGGGCAAGGCCGCGAGCGGTCGCTGCGGTGGCCTGATCCTCGGCTATGCGAGCCTCACGGTCGAGCAGATCGCGCAGGGCGTGCGGCTGCTGGCCGCGGTGCTTCAGCTGTAGCGCTGCTCCAGCGCGTCCCACTCGGGCTTGCCCACGAGCCGCTGGCGTTCGGCGAAGGGCGTGACCAGGCCGCTGGACTCGCGCACTTCCTTCTCGTCGCGCAGCACGGTCAGCGCCTTCTGCATGCCGGCCACCGCGCCCTGCAGCGCGGCATTGGCATAGAGCACGATGCCGTAGCCGAGCTCGCCGAGTTCGGTCGCGTTGAAGATCGGCGTCTTGCCGCCGATCACCATGTTCATGAGCTGTGGCCGGTCCAACCGTTGAGGCAGCGCGCGAACTTCCTCCGCGCTGGTCACGGCCTCGACGAACAGGATGTCGGCGCCGGCCTCGGCGAAGCGCTGCGCACGCTCGACCGCGGCCTCGAAGCCATGGACCGCGGCCGCGTCGGTGCGCGCCATGATCAGCAGGTCGGCATCCTGCCGCGCATCGACGGCCGCCTTGATCTTGCTCACGGCCTCCTCGGTGGAGATCACTTCCTTGCCCGAGAAATGGCCGCAACGCTTGGGCGCGACCTGGTCCTCGAACTGGATGCAGTCGGCGCCCGCGCGCTCGAGCGTGCGCACGGTGTGGCGCACGTTGAGCGCGTTGCCGAAGCCGGTGTCGGCATCGACGATCAGCGGCACCGACACCGCATCGTGGATGCGCGCCGTGTGGTCGGCGATCTCCGACAGGCCCATGAAGCCCTGGTCGGGCATGCCGAACCACATGTTGGTGACGCCGGCGCCGGTGACGTAGATCGCCTGGAAGCCGAGGTCCTCGACGACGCGGGCGGAGAGCGCATTGAAGGCGCCCGGAACGATCAGGCCGCGGCGGGCCTCGGCGAGGGATTTGAGTTGCTTGCGGGTGGACATGGGGAGGATCCGTTTTTCAGAAACTGTCGCCGGGCACGCGCACCCAGCCTTCCATCAATACGCGCGCGCTGCGGCTCATCAGGGCCTTGGTCACGACCCACTGGCCGTCGACCGCGCGCGCCTCGGCGCCGACGCGCAACGTGCCCGAGGGATGCCCGAAGCGCACCGCCTGGCGTTCGCCGCCGCCGGCCGCGAGGTTCACCAGCGTGCCGGGGATCGCGGCCGCGGTGCCGATCGCGACCGCGGCCGTGCCCATCATCGCGTGGTGCAGCTTGCCCATCGACAGGGCGCGCACCAGCAGGTCGACATCGGCGGCGCGCACCGGCTTGCCGCTGGAGGCGACGTAGTCCTTCGGCGGTGCGACGAACGCGACCTTGGGCGTGTGCTGGCGCTTCGAGGCCTCGGCGAAGTCCTGGATCAGGCCCATCTTCACGGCGCCGTGCGCGCGGATGGTCTCGAACATCGCGAGCGCCTTCGGGTCGCCGTTGATCGCGTCCTGCAGCTCGGTGCCGCTGTAGCCGATGTCGGCGGCGTTGACGAAGATGGTGGGGATGCCGGCGTTGATCAGCGTGGCCTTGAAGGTGCCGACGCCGGGCACCTCGAGGTCGTCGACGAGCCTCCCCGTGGGGAACATCGCGCCGCCGCCCTCGCCCTCCCCTTCGTCGGCCGGATCGATGAACTCCAGCGGCACCTCCGCCGCCGCGAAGGTCACGCCATCGAGCTCGAAGTCGCCGGTCTCCTGCACCTGGCCGAGCGAGATCGGCACATGGGCCACGATGGTCTTGCCGATGTTGGCCTGCCAGATGCGCAAGGTGCACACGCCGTCGGCCGGCACGCGGGCCGGGTCGATCAGGCCCTGCGCGATCGCGAACGGACCCACGGCGGCCGACAGGTTGCCGCAGTTGCCCGACCAGTCGACGAAAGCGCTGTCGATGGAGACCTGGCCGAACAGGTAGTCGACGTCGTGATCGGGCCGCGTCGAGCGCGAGAGGATCACGGTCTTCGAGGTCGACGAGGTGGCGCCGCCCATGCCGTCGATCTGCTTGGCATAGGGGTCGGGGCTGCCGATCACGCGCAGCAGCAGCGCGTCGCGCGCCGGGCCCGGCTGTTGCGCGGCCTGCGGCAGGTCCTGCAGGCGGAAGAACACGCCCTTGCTGGTGCCGCCGCGCATGTAGACGGCGGGAATCTTGATCTGGGGAATGGATGCCATGGCGATGGGTTTCTCAAGCGGCCGCGGTGTTCGCGGCCAGGAAGTCTTGCGCAAAACGCTGCAGCACGCCGCCGGCCTCGTAGATGGACACTTCCTCGGCGGTGTCGAGGCGGCAGGTGACCGGCACGCGAAGCTCCTCGCCATTACGCCGATGCACGATCAGCGCGAGGTCGGCGCGCGGGGCCGGCTGGCCGGCCACGTCGTAGGTCTCGGTGCCGTCCAGCCCCAGCGTGAGCCGCGTGGTGCCGGGCTTGAACTCGAGCGGCAGCACGCCCATGCCGAGCAGGTTGGTGCGGTGGATGCGCTCGAAGCCCTCGGCCACCACGGTCTCGACGCCGGCCAGGCGCACGCCCTTGGCGGCCCAGTCGCGCGAGGAGCCCTGGCCGTAGTCGGCACCGGCCACGACGATCAGCGGCTGGCGGCGGTTCAGGTAGGTCTCGATCGCCTCCCACATGCGCACCACGCGGCCCTCGGGCTCGATGCGCGCGAGCGAGCCCTTCTGCTGCACGCCGTCGACCACCGCCATCTCGTTCACGAGCTGCGGATTGGCGAAGGTGGCGCGCATCGCCGTCAGGTGGTCGCCGCGGTGCGTGGCGTAGGAATTGAAGTCCTCTTCCGGCAGGCCCATCTTCGCGAGGTACTCGCCGGCGGCGCTGTCGCGCAGGATCGCGTTCGACGGCGAGAGGTGGTCGGTCGTGATGTTGTCGGGCAGGAGCGCCAGCGGCCGCATGCCGCGCAGGGTGCGCGGGTTGGCCGCGAGCGCGCCCACGCCCTCGCTGTCCCAGTAGGGCGGGCGGCGGATGTAGGTGGACTGCGGGCGCCAGTCGTACTGCGGGCTGGCCTTCTCGCCGTGGTCGGCATGGATCGCGAACATCGGCTCGTAGACCTGGCGGAACATCTCGGGCCGCACCGAGGCGGCGACGATCGCATCGATCTCCTCGTCGCTGGGCCAGAGGTCGGCCAGGCGGATCTCCTTGCCGTCGACCACGTCGAGGATGTCGCGCTCGATGTCGAAGCGCATCGTGCCCGCGATCGCATAGGCCACCACCAGCGGCGGCGAAGCCAGGAAGGCCTGCTTGGCGTAGGGATGGATGCGGCCGTCGAAGTTGCGGTTGCCCGAGAGCACGGCGGTGGCGTAGAGGTCGCGCTCGACGATCTCCTGCTGGATCTTCGGATCGAGCGCGCCCGACATGCCGTTGCAGGTGGTGCAGGCGAAGGCGACGATGCCGAAGCCAAGCTGCTCGAGCTCGGCGAGAAGGCCGGCGTCGCGCAGGTAGAGCTCGACGGCCTTCGAGCCCGGCGCCAGCGAGGACTTGACCCAGGGCTTGCGCACCAGCCCCAGCCGGTTGGCGTTGCGCGCCAGCAGCCCGGCCGCGATCACGTTGCGCGGGTTCGAGGTGTTGGTGCACGAGGTGATGGCCGCGATGATCACGGCGCCGTCGGGCATCAGGCCCGCGGCCTCCTGCTGGCGCGCCTCGTGCAGGCCGACGGCGATCTCGCGCTCGGCCAGCTGCGAGGTCGGCAGGCGGCGGTGCGGGTTCGACGGGCCCGCCATGTTGCGCACCACGCTGGAGAGGTCGAAGCGCAGCACGCGCTCGTAAGTGGCGGATGCCAGTGCGTCGGCCCAGAAGCCCGCGGTCTTCGCGTAGGTCTCGACCAGCGCGACCTGCGCGTCCTCGCGGCCGGTGAGCCGCAGGTAGGCCAGCGTCTGTTCGTCGATGTGGAACAGCGCGGCGGTGGCGCCATATTCGGGGCACATGTTGGAGATGGTCGCGCGGTCGCCGATGGTGAGGCTGCGCGCGCCCTCGCCGTAAAACTCGAGGTAGGCGCCGACCACCTTTTCGCGGCGCAGGAACTCGGTCAGCGCCAGCACGATGTCGGTGGCGGTGATGCCCGGCTGGCGGCGGCCCGTGAGCTCCACGCCGACGATCTCGGGCAGCCGCATCCACGAGGCGCGGCCGAGCATCACGTTCTCGGCCTCGAGCCCGCCCACGCCGACCGCGATCACGCCCAGCGCGTCGACGTGCGGCGTGTGGCTGTCGGTGCCCACGCAGGTGTCGGGGAAGGCCAGGCCGTCCTGCACGTAGACCACGGGCGACATCTTCTCGAGGTTGATCTGATGCATGATCCCGTTCCCCGCGGGGATCACCTCCATGTTGGCGAAGGCGCGCTTGGTCCATTCGATGAAATGGAAGCGGTCCTCGTTGCGCCGGTCCTCGATCTCGCGGTTCTTCTCGAAGGCCCGCGGGTCGAAGCCGCCGCACTCCACGGCCAGCGAGTGGTCGACGATCAGCTGCACCGGCACCACCGGATTCACCTGCGCCGGATCGCCGCCCTCGGCCGCGATCGCATCGCGCAGGCCCGCGAGGTCGACCAGCGCGGTCTGGCCCAGGATGTCGTGGCAGACCACGCGCACCGGGAACCACGGGAAGTCGCGATCGCGCCGGCGCTCGGCGATCTGCAGCAGGCATTCGTCGAGGATCGCGGGATCGCAGCGGCGCACGAGGTTCTCGGCATGCACGCGCGCGGTGTAGGACAGCGTGTCCCAGGCACCGGGGCGCAGCGCTTCGATGGCGGCGCGCGCGTCGATGTAGTCGAGCGCGGTGCCGGGGAGTTTCTTTCTGTGGCTTGAAGTCATCGTGGGGAAGCGGGCAGGAAAGCGATGCGGCCCCGCTGCGAGGGGCCGCGCGGGGTTCATTCGGAGCGGATGTCGTTGTCCTTCACGACCTTGGCATAGCGCGGGATCTCGGTGCGGATCAGCGCGCCGAACTGCTCGGCGCTGCCGCCGGCCGGCGACACGCCGGTGGGATCGAGCTTCGCGACCAGTTCGGGCGCCTTGAGCCCGGCGTCGAGCGCGCCGTTGAGCTTCGCGAGCACGGACGGCGGCACGCCCCGGGGCGCGATCAGGCCGTGCCAGGCCACCACGTCGTAGTCGGGCAGGCCGCCGCTCTCGGCGATCGAGGGAATGTCGGGATAGGCCTGCAGCCGCTTCGCCGTGGTGACGGCGAAGGCGCGCAGCCGGCCCGACTGCACGTGCGGCATCAGCGCCTCGGTGCCCGCGATCAGCATGTCGACGTTGCCCGCCACCAGGTCGGTGACGGCCGGCCCGGTGCCGCGGTAGGGCACGTGCGTGGCCTTGACCTTCGCCATGCCGAACAGGTACTCGCTCACGATGTGCAGGTGGCTGCCGTTGCCGGCCGAGGCGAAGGTCAGCTTGCCGGGGTTCTGGCGCGCGAAGGCCAGCAGCTCCTGCAGGTTCTTCGCGGGCACCTTCGACGGGTTGACGCACAGCACGTAGGCGCCCCTGGAGAGCTGGATCACCGGCGTCATCTCGGCCACCGGATCGAAGCGCAGCTTGTAGAGCGAGGGATTGACCGTGTAGCTGCCCGCGATCAGCAGCAGCGTGTAGCCGTCGGCCGGCGTGTGCAGCGCGTACTCGGTGCCGATGGTGCCGCCGGCGCCGGGCCGGTTGTCCACCACCACCGACTGACCCAGCTGCTGGGTCAGCACGTTGGCCGCCACGCGGGCGATGAAGTCGGAGCCGCCGCCCGGCGCGAAGGGGCAGACGATGCGCAGCGGCTTGTTCGGGAAGGCCTCCTGGGCGCGGCTCAGGGTGGCGGCGGGCAGCGTCAGTCCCGCCAGGGCGGCGGTCGAGAAGGCGCGGCGGTTCAGCGTCATGGTCTTGTCTCCAGTGTTGTCGTTCGATGTGGGAGCGTGCCGCCCGCGGGAGGCGGCACCGCGGAGTGTGCTCCGAGCGACATCGACCTGGAAGGACTTCACCGCGCCGCTGCCCCCCCGCCTCAGGCGCGCGCCTCGATCGGCACGAACGCCAGGTCCTCGGGGCCGGTGTAGTTCGCGCTCGGGCGGATGATCTTGTTGTCCACGCGCTGCTCGATGACGTGCGCGGCCCAGCCGCTGGTGCGCGCGATCACGAACAGCGGCGTGAACATGGCGGTGGGCACGCCCATCATGTGGTAGCTCACGGCGCTGAACCAGTCGAGGTTGGGGAACATCTTCTTGACCTCCCACATCACGGACTCGAGCCGCTCGGCGATGTCGTACATCTTGGTCGAGCCGGCCTCCTGCGACAGGCGCCGGGCCACGCCCTTGATCACCACGTTGCGCGGATCGCTCACGGTGTAGACCGGGTGGCCGAAGCCGATCACCACTTCCCTGGCCTCCACGCGGCGGCGGATGTCGGCCTCGGCCTCGGCCGGGCTGTCGTAGCGCTTCTGGATCTCGAACGCGACCTCGTTGGCGCCGCCGTGCTTGGGACCGCGCAGCGCGCCGATCGCGCCGGCGATGGCCGAGTGCATGTCGCTGCCGGTGCCCGCGATCACGCGGGCGGTGAAGGTGCTGGCGTTGAACTCGTGCTCGGCGTAGAGGTTGAGCGAGGTGTGCATCGCGCGCACCCAGGCCTCGGAGGGCTTCTCGCCATGCAGCAGGTGCAGGAAGTGGCCGCCGATCGAGTCGTCGTCGGTCTCCACGTCGATGCGCTTGCCCTGCGTGCTCCAGTGGTACCAGTACAGCAGCATCGAGCCCAGCGAGGCCATCAGGCGGTCGGCGATGTCGCGCGCGCCCGGCAGGTTGTGGTCGTCCTTCTCGGGCAGCACGCAGCCCAGCGCCGAGACGCCGGTGCGCATCACGTCCATCGGGTGGGCGCCGGCCGGCAGGCTTTCGAGCGCTTCCTTCACGCTCGCGGGCAGGCCGCGCATCGCCTTGAGCCGTGCCTTGTAGGCCTTGAGCTCGGTGCGCGTGGGCAGCTTGCCGTGCACCAGCAGGTGGGCGATCTCCTCGAACTCGCAGACCTCGGCGATGTCGAGGATGTCGTAGCCGCGGTAGTGCAGGTCGTTGCCGGTGCGGCCCACGGTGCACAGCGCGGTGTTGCCCGCGGTCACGCCCGAGAGGGCAACGGATTTCTTGGGGCGGAAGCCCGCGGGTGCGGTGGTGTCGGTCATGGGGTTCATGCGGTTTCTTCGTTGAGGTAGGCGCGATCGATGGCGGCGGGACGACCGGCGGCGTCGACCGCCACCATCTCGAACACGCCCTTGAGGACTTCTTCGGCCGGTGCGCCCGGCACGTCGGCCAGGCCGGTCACGCACACGGTCATCGAGCTGCGGCCGATGCGGCTGACCCAGCCGCGCAGCAGCAACTGGTGGCCCACCGGCACCGGCGCGAGGAAGTCGACGCCGGTCACGCCGGCCATCACCACCTCGTGCTGCGCCAGGCCGCGCGCGGCCAGGAAGGCGGCTTTGGTCATCAGTTGCAGGCCCTGCCCGGCGAACAGCGTGCCGCGGTGGTTGGCATGCACCGGCAGCACGAGTTCGCGCAGTTCGGTCGTTCCGGCGGGTGTTGTCATGCTTCGCAATCTACGCAGAGAATGCGGTTTGCAGAAGGACTGAAAAGGCAAATTCTTGCGAACCCCAATCCTCTGATTTGCAAATTTTGCGAATTTCCCCGCATTCGCAGCGAAGGCGAAACGATGAAGAAGACATTCATGGGCGTGCGCCTGCGCAGCCTGCGCGCGGAGCGCGGCCTGTCGCAGGTGGCGCTGGCCCAGGCGCTGGAGCTGTCGCCCAGCTACCTCAACCAGCTCGAGCAGAACCAGCGGCCGCTGACGGTGGCGGTGCTGCTCAAGATCAGCCGCGCGCTCGGCGTCGACATCCAGCAGTTCTCGGAAGACGAGGAGGCGCGGCTGGTGGCCGGCATGCGCGAGGCGCTGGCCGATGCCGCCGAGCCGGTGGCGCTGCCCGAGCTGCAGGAGGTGGCGGCGCAGATGCCCGCGCTGGGCCGCGCGCTGCTGGCGCTGCACCGGCGCAACCTCGAGGCGATGGAGCAGCTCGAGACCATGGCGCTGCGCCTGGGCGACGAGCGCTCGGGCCTGGCCGCGCCGCGCGCCATGCCCTTCGAGGTGGTGCGCGACTTCTTCTTCGCGCACCAGAACCACTTCGACACCCTCGACCGCGCGGCCGAGGTGCTGGCCCTGGAAGCGCAGCAGGCGCAGGCCGCGCCGGGCGCGCGCGAGCACGGCGGCCATCTCGCCGAATGGCTGGTCGAGCGGCTGCGGCAGCGCCACGGCGTGCGCGTGCTGCTGACCGACGACACCGAGGTCAGCAAGCGCCGCTATGACGCCGCGCAGCGCAGCCTGCGGCTGTCGCCCGCGCTCGAGCCGGGCCAGCAGGCCTTCCAGCTCGGCACCCAGCTCGCGCTGCTCGAGCTCGGCGCGGCGATCGACGCGCTGGTCGACGCGCCGCCCTTCACCGAGGACCCGGCCTCGCGCAAGCTGGCGCGCATCGGCCTGGCGAACTACTTCGCGGGCGCGCTGCTGCTGCCCTACGGCGCCTTCCTCGAGGCCGCGGAATCGCTGCGCTACGACATCGACCTGCTCGGCCAGCGCTTCGGCGTCGGCTTCGAGACCGTGTGCCACCGGCTCAGCACGCTGCAGCGGCTGGGCGCGCCCGGCGTGCCCTTCTTCTTCGTGCGCGTGGACAAGGCCGGCAACATCTCCAAGCGCCAGTCGGCCACGCACTTCCACTTCAGCCGCACCGGCGGCACCTGCCCGCTGTGGAACGTGTACGAGGCCTTCGCGCAGCCCGAGCGCATCCTGCCGCAGCTCGCGCGCATGCCCGACGGGCGGCGCTACCTGTGGATCGCGCGCTCGGTCTCGCGCGGCCAGCGCGGCTGGGGCTCGCCGCGCAAGACCTTCTCGATCGGGCTGGGCTGCGACATCCGCCATGCGCCGCGGCTGGTGTATGCGAAGGGACTCGACCTGCAGGACCCCGAGGCCGCCACGCCGATCGGCATGGGCTGCAAGGTCTGCGAGCGCGAGCGCTGTCCGCAGCGCGCCTTTCCGTTCATCGGCGAGGCGCTGGACGTGGACGAGAACCAGAGCCGGTTCGCGCCGTACGGCTTCGAGCGCTGAAGCCGCCGAACGCGAGCAGGCCTCGTCCGGCCTTCTTTCGGCCGCTTCGCCGACACCGCCACGGCCCCCGGAACCTGCCCGGCGTTCCGGGAAAAAAATCGCTCACGTTACGTAACGCGCGGCGAAAAGCCGTGTTACGGATGTTCCCGCCGCGTGTTACCCCGGATGAGAAAAGCCTTTGGAATCAACGAGATAAGGCGGTCGAGGTGCCGTAACAGAGGACCGCCATGGCGGCAGCGCAAAGACGGCACGCATGTTGCCCCTGTAGGCCACATCTTTGTCACAGAGGCCGCCATGACTACAACTCAATCATCGACCCCGACGACCCCGGAAACCACCGTGAACGGTGGGGCGCCCGTGGTCCTCGCGCAAGCCACCACCACGCCGATCGCACCGATGGGCTCGACCGCCATGGCGCCTCCCTCCGCACCCGCGGCCGCCGCGCCCGCCAGCATCGGATCGCTGTCGAACGCGACCCCGGGCACGACCATCGTGCGCGATGGCGTGAGCATCCCGGTGGACGGCAACCAGTCGCTGATCGCCGGCGACCGCGTGATCGTTCCCGATGGCGGCCAGGCCAATGTGCTGTTCCCCGGCTCGGCCACCAACAAGGCGCCGCTGGCCGGCGTCTTCGCGGGCGGCACCGATGCCACCGTCACGTCGACCAAGCTGCCGGGCGGCCTCGAGCAGGTCAATGTCGACGTGGCCTCGGGCGACCTCGCGGTCACCCCGCCCGACGCCGACGCCGATGCGGCGGCGCTGGCCGTCACCAAGAAGCTCGCCAGCGGCGGTGGCCTCGGCCTCGGCGAGTTCGCGCTCGGCGCGCTCGGTGGCATCGCGCTGGCCGCGGCCCTGGGCGGCGGCGGCGGCGACTCGACCATTCCCTTCTTCATTCCCGGCGTCGGCGACTCCGACGCGGATGCCGACGCGGACGCGGATGCGGATGCCGATGCGGACGGTGATGCCGATGCCGATGCGGACGCAGATGCGGATGCGGATGCGGATGCCGACGCTGATGCAGACGCCGATGCGGATGCAGACGCCGATGCGGACGCGGACGCGGATGCTGACGCTGACGCCGATGCGGACGCCGATGCCGATGCCGACCACCTGCTGGATCCGGGCGACAGCGCCGTCGGCCACGTGGTCGATGCCGTGGACAACACCCTGGGCCTGGGCGGCGCGCTGCAGACGGTGAAGCCCATCGTCAACAGCGTCACCGACGTGATCGACGACGTGCTCGCGCCGATCGCCGGCAACGAGTTCACGCCCAACGATCCCAACGAATTCGATCCCGTGGACAACGTGGTCGACCACGTCACCACCAATCTCGGCGGCGTGCTGTCGCCCGTGGTCGACGGCCTGCTGGGTGGCGGCACCACCGGCGCGATCATCGACACGGTCAACACCCAGGTCGACTACCTGACCGATGCACTGAACAACATCCTCGAGAACGTGCTGGGCAGCGACGGACTGCTGGGTGGCGTGACCACCGGCCTGGGCATCGATGGCCTGGTCGACGGCCTGCTGGGCGACGACGGCGTGGTCGGCCAGGTGCTCGACGGCCTGCTCGGCGAACACAGCCTGCTGGGCGGCCTGCTCGGCGAGGACGGCCTGGTCGGCGGTCTGCTGGGCGACGATGGCCTGCTCGGCGGCCTGCTGGGCGAAGGCACCGCGGTCGGCAGCCTGCTCGACACCCTGCTGGGTGACGGCGGCCTGCTCGGCGGCCTCGGCGGCGAAGACGGCCTGCTTGGCGGCCTGCTCGGCCCCGCCCTGGGCGAAGGCGGCCTGCTCGGAGGCCTGCTGGGCGACGACGGTGCGCTCGGCGGCCTGCTCGGCGAGGACGGCCTCGTGGGCGGCCTGCTCGGCGGCGACGGCGTGCTCAGCGGCCTGCTCGGCAGCGAAGGCCTGAGCGGCGGGCTGCTCGGACCGGACGGCCTGGTCGGCAGCCTGCTGGGCCCCGATGGCGTGGTCGGCAACCTGCTGGCCGACGGTCCGCTGGGCGGCCTGCTCGGCGGTGAAGACGGTCTGCTCGGCGGCCTGCTGGGCGACGACGGCCTGGTCGGTGGCCTGCTCGGCGAAGACGGGCTGCTCGGCGGTGTGCTCGGCGAAGACGGCCTCCTCGGCGCCGGCGGCCCGCTCGGCGGCCTGTTGAGCGACGACGGCCTGCTGGGTGGCCTGCTGGGCGATGAGGGCCTGGTCGGCGGTCTGCTCGGCGACGACGGCCTGTTGGGCGGCGTGCTGGCCGACGACGGCCTGCTCGGTGGCCTGATCGGCGGCGACGGCCTCGTGGGCGGCCTGCTCGGCGGCGATGGCCTGGTCGGTGGCCTGTTGGGCGACGACGGTCTGCTGGGTGGCCTGCTCGGCGAAGGCGGCATCCTCGGCGGTGTGCTGGGCGAAGACGGCCTGGTCCCGAGCCTGCTCGGCGACGACGGCCTGGTCGGCGGCCTGCTGGGTGGCGACGGCCTCGTGGGCGGCCTGCTCGGCGAGGACGGCCTGCTCGGCGGCTTGCTGGGCGGCCTGGTCGATGGCATTGGCGGCGGCGGTGGTGGCACCGGCGCGCAACTGCTCGACCCGACCGACACCATCGTCGGCGGCCTGGTCGACGGTCTCAACGACGGCCTGCTCGGCGAGCTCGGCCTGGGCGACGTGCTCGCCCCGGTCGTCGGCCTGACGGACAGCCTCACCGACACCGTGAGCGGACTGCTGGCCCCGGTGCTCGGCGACAGCTTCACGGCGAACGACCCGAACGTGCTGGATCCGGTGGACGACCTCGTGAGCCAGGTCACCGGCGGTGTCGGCGACCTGCTGAGCCCGCTGACCGACCAACTGCTGGGCGCCGGCACCACCGACGCGCTGCTGGGCGCGGTCGGCACGCAGGTCGACTTCCTGACCGATGGCGTGGCGAATCTGATCGGCGGCGATGGGCTGCTGGGTGGCGTGCTGGGTGATGACGGCCTGCTGGGCGGCTTGCTCGGCGGCGACGGTGGCCTCCTGGGCGGTGTCCTGGGTGACGACGGCCTGCTGGGCGGTCTGCTCGGCGGCGACGGTGGTCTCCTAGGCGGCGTGCTGGGTGACGACGGTCTGCTGGGCGGTCTGCTCGGCGGCGACGGTGGCCTGCTGGGTGGCGTGCTGGGTGACGACGGCCTCCTGGGCGGCGTCCTCGGTGGCGAAGGCGGCCTGCTCGGCGGCATCCTTGGCGACGACGGCCTTCTCGGCGGTCTGCTGGGTGGCCTGCTCGGCGGTGGTGCCGATGCCGGCGCCTCGGCCAGCCTGATGGTCGCGGCCGATGCGCCTGCCGCGGACGGTGGCCTGCTTGGCGGCCTGCTGGGTGGCGATGGCGGCCTGCTCGGCGGCATCCTCGGTGACGACGGCCTGCTGGGCGGTGTGCTCGGCGGTGACGGTGGCCTGCTCGGCAGCATCCTCGGCGATGACGGCCTGCTGGGAGGTGTGCTCGGTGGCGAAGGTGGCCTGCTCGGCGGTGTCCTGGGCGACGGTGGTCTGCTGGGTGGCGTCCTCGGTGGCGATGGCGGC